>DATJNS010000292.1:0-8421 GCA_035507915.1 Candidatus Sulfotelmatobacter sp. | reverse complement strand
AGCGTGACGTGATGCCCGGCCATCGCGAGCTTGGCGCCGAGCAGCGAGCCGTAGGACGCGCCGAGAATCAGAATCTTGTAGCTGGCAGGCACGCGGGGATCCTCCCTGTTGGGCGCGGCGAGGTCGGGGCGATCGGGGCTCTCCCGACGGCACGGCCTGCCGCTTTTGCCGTTGGCCGAACGTTATTCAAAGACCGCGCCCGGCACAACCGGGAGCGCGCCGGACCGGGTCACTCCGCCGCAGCGCGCCGCACCTCGCCGGGCGCGCATCGGCGCACCAGGCGGACCTCGACCGGATCGCCGGCCGCGACGCGCAGGATGTCGAGCCCGATCGCGTCGAGCGGCAGGGTGCCCTGCGCCACCGTGGCGTCCCGCGCTACCCAGGCGCGCAGCGGGGCGGCCTTGCGCGCGTCGAGCTCGATCAGATCCTCGTCGGCGAACCCGGCGGCTGCGGCGTCGGCCGGATGGAGCCGACAGATGCGGTGCCGGCTGACCGCGCCGGTGCGGAACCCGTCGGCGCAGCGCACCGTGGCGAGGCGAAAACGCGCCTGGGCGATCTGTGCGCGGGTCCGCGCGGTCGCCCCGTCGTCGACCGTGCCGTCCGCACGCAGGACGACGCCGTAGAGCTCGCGCGCCGCGTCGGGGGAGACGTAGCCTTCGCGCACGTCATCGGCGACGCGCGCGGCGGCCCGCTCCAGCGGATCGCCGTAGCCGCCCGCGCCCGCCGAGCGCAGCACCAGCCGATCGCCCTCCGGCACCGGATGGCCGGCGACCTTGCCCGGCGTGTCGAACGCGTGGCGCGTGCCGTCGGGATGCTCGATCCAGGTGGCGACCGGCGCGCCGCTCAAGCCGCCGAGCACGCCGAACGGCGGCACCACCGCGCCGTCGGACAGCAGCGAATAGACCGCGTCGGGCGTGGTCACGCGGATGCCTCGGCGCATCGACAGCCCGCCGCGCGAACGCCCGGCGCCGCCGGAGTCGGGATCGAGCCGCGAGTACTCGACGATCAGCGGCAGCCGCGACTCGATCACCTCGGTCGGTTGCACGGTGGTGAGGTCGCCCCAGTCGATGGTCGCCATCGCGCTCGGCCCGTCGGCTTCGAGGAAACCACCGTTGCCGCCGGCCGACCATTCGTAATGCACCCACTCGCGGCCGGTGCGCTTGTCGAAGCCGCCGATCAGGTTGTGGAACGAGGTGCGGCACAGGTCGCCGGCGACGCGTTCGGGGGCGAGCTGGCTCAGCGCCCCCACCATGGCGGCGATCACGCGCTTGCGGATCTCGCCGTGCGAGCCGGCGGGCGCCGGGCGCTGCACGTTGACGATGGTGCCCGGCGGCGCGATCACGTCGATCGGGCGGAACGATCCCTGATTGAGCGGCGCATCGGGATCGAACACCGACTTCACGGTGATGAACACCCCCGCCGCGGTGACCGCCAGGGTCGAGTTGACCGGCACCGGCACCTGCGGCGAGGTGCCCGTGAAATCCGCGATCATGCGATCGTCGTCGATCGTCAGCGCGAGCTGCAGCAAGAGCGGCTCGAACGCGCCGCCGATGAAGGTCTCGAGATAGTCCTCGAAGCGGTAGACGCCGTCGGTCAGCCCGCGGATGCAGGCACGCATGCGCTGCTCGGCGCGGTCGAGATCGAGCCGCACCGCTTCGAGCAGCTGGTCGACGCCGTAGCGTGCGCAGATCTCGCCGATGCGCGACTCGGCGACGCGGCAGGCCGCGATGCCGGCGTGGAAATCGCCCAGCCGCTCGTCGGGCACCCGCATGTTGGCGAGCAGCAGCTCCAGCGCCGCCTCGTTGAGACGGCCGCGCTCCATGATCTTGAGCGGCGGAATCCGGATGCCTTCCTGATAGATGTCGGTCGCCTTGCCCGACATGCTGCCCGGCACCATGCCGCCGACGTCGGCCCAGTGCTCGCGCACCGCCGGGAAGAAGACCAGTCTGCCGTCCTGGAACACCGGGTAGATGATCGTGACGTCGTTCAGGTGGGTGCCGCCCGAATAAGGATCGTTGAGCAGGATCACGTCGCCGGGCTCGATCGACCCGCCGAACTTCGCCATCGCGGCGCGCACCGACCAGGGCAGCGGCAGGATGTGCGAGCCGATGTCCTCCGACTGCGCCACCACCTGGCTGTCGGGCGCGAACAGGCCGCAGGAGAAGTCGTGTGCCTCGTAGATCGCCACCGACTTGGCGGTGCGGAACACGGTCGCGCGCATCTCGCGCACCACCGAGATCAGCGCGCGCGTCAGCACCTCGAGCGTGATGGGATCGAGCGCCATCGTCACCGTCTCCGCAGCACCAGGGTTCCGTGCGGCTCGAGCCGAACCGTCCAGCCGGGCGGCACGACCGTCGAAGAGCCGGGCTCCTCGATGATCGCCGGGCCATCCCGGGGCTCGCCGATCGGCAGCGCGTCACGCGCGAGCACCGGCGTATCGTGCGCCGTGCCGTCGAACATCACCGAGCGGGTGCCGCGCGGCGCGACCGCCGAGCGCCCCGCCGGGTCGAGCGCCGGCAGCTTCAGCTTGTCGGTCAGGCCCCAGGCCGCCAGGCGGTAGCTGACGATCTCCGTCGGGCCGTCGACGGCGCCGCCATAGCGCGCCGCGTAGACGTCGTGGAAGGCCGCCTCGATCGCCGCCATGTCGGCGACGTCGAACGCGATCGGCACCGGCAGCTCGAACGCTTGGCCGAGATAACGCATGTCGAGGGAGGCTTCGAGGCGCCGGCGATCAGGCGTAAAACCGGCTTCCGCGAGCTCGGCGGCCGCCTGCTCGCCGAGCTCGGCCAACACGCCGCGCACCGCCTCGATCGTGGTGCGTGCCGTCGCGGCGATGCGGGTGCGCACGAAGTCGCGGCGCACGTCGGCGACGAGGAGGCCGAACGCCGAGAACGTCCCCGGCATTGGCGGCACCAGCACGGTCGCCATGCCGAGCTCGGCGGCGATCGCCGCCGCATGCAGCGGTCCGGCGCCGCCGTAGGCGAGCAGCGCGAAGTCGCGCGGGTCGAGGCCGCGCATCACCGAGATTTCCTTGATCGCCCCCGTCATGGTGGCGACCGCGATCTTGAGGATGCCCTCGGCGGTGACGGCCGGATCGAGCTCGATGCGCGTCGCCAGATCGGCGACGGCGGCGCGGGCGCGTGCGGCGTCGAGGACGATTTCACCGCCCAGCCGTTCCTTGGTGCCGAGCCGGCCCAGCACGACATTGGCGTCGGTCACCGTCGGCTCGGTGCCGCCGCGGCCGTAGCAGGCAGGCCCCGGCACCGCACCCGCCGAACGCGGGCCGACCGACAGCACGCGCCCGGCGTCGAGCGCCGCGATGCTGCCGCCGCCGGCGCCCACCGAGTTGATGTCGATCTGCCGGATGCGGATCGGAAAGCCGCCGACCTTGCCGTCGGTCGTCATGCCGTATCGGCCGCCGCGGATCACGCACACGTCGGTCGAGGTGCCGCCCATGTCGTAGGTGATGACGTCGGGAAAGCCGGTCGCGTGGCCGACGAAGCTCGCGGCGATCACGCCGGCGGCCGGACCCGACAGCATCGACAGGATCGGCAGCGTTTCGATGCGTTCGGCCGGCAAGGTGCCGCCGTTTGACGTCATGATCGTGACCTCGGCAGCGCAACCGGCCTCGGCCAGACGCCGGCGCAGCCCGCCGATATAGGTGCGCATCCGCGGCGCCACGTAGGCGTTGAGCACGGTCGCGGTGAAGCGCTCGTGCTCGCGAAACTCGGGTAGCACCTCGCTCGACGCCGACACGACGAGCTTCGGCAGAGCCGCGCGCAGGCGGGCGGCGACACGCGCCTCGTGCACGGGATTCGCGTAGGCATGAAGGAAACAGATCGCGGCGGCCTCGGCACCCGCGCGCGCCAACGACGCCTCGATCGTCGACAGCGCCGCGTCGTCGAGCGGGATCAGGATGCTGCCGTCGGCGGCGACGCGCTCGCGGATCTCGAGGCAGTCGCGGCGGGCGATCAGGGGCACCGGTCCGCGGCCCTTGATGTCGTACATCGCGATCCGGTTGCCGCGGCCGACGATCAGCACGTCGCGGTGGCCCTCGGTCACCAATACGGCGGTGCGGGCACCCGAGCGCTCGAGCGCCGTGTTGGTCGCGACCGTCGAGCCGTGCGCGAAGCGGCCGACCCGACGCGCGTCGACCCCGAGGCGACGCATGCCCTCGATGATGCCCTCCGACTGGTCGTGGGGCGTCGACGGCGTCTTGGCGAGCGTCGTCCGCCCCGTCGCGTCGTCGTAGAGGACGAGATCGGTGAACGTGCCGCCGACGTCGATGCCGAGCCAGAGCATCGTGCTCAGCGACCCTCGCGGTTCGGCCGGTGCACCCGGCTCACAGGATCTGATTGCGCAGCGCGGTCTCGCCGCGCCACAGCCGGCCGAGATTGTCCTGCAATATGTCGAGCACGTTGTCCTCGTAGCGGCGCGTCTCGCCCGCGGTGTGCGGCGTGATGAAGGCGGTCTCGATGCCCCACAGCGGCGACGTCGGGGGTAACGGCTCCTCGACGGTGACGTCGATCGCCGCGCCCGCGATCTGGCCCGTGGTCAGCGCCTGCACGAGCGCGCCCTCGTCGGCGCAGCGTCCGCGCGCGACGTTGACGAGGAAGCCCGACGACTTCATGCGGCCGAGCGCGTCGGCGTCGATCAGCTTCTCGGTCTCCTTGACGAGCGGGCAGGCGAGACACACGAAATCCGCCTGCGGCAGCAGGGCCTTCAGCTCGCCGAGTGCGTGCACCGAGTCGGCGCCGTTGGCGCCGTTGGCGGGATCGCGGCGCAGGCCGATCACGCGCATCTCGAATGCCTTGGCGAGCCGCGCGATGCGGCCGCCGATCGCGCCCAGGCCGACGATCAGCAGCGTCTTGCCGCCGAGCTCGTCCTCGCGGCGCGAGAGATCGCCGATCATGCCGCGCCACACGCGTTTGGCCTGATTGTCGCGTGCCTCGGGCAGGCGCCGCGCCAGCGCCAGGATCAGGCCGATCGCGTGATCGGAGACCGCGCGGGCGTTGACGCCGCTGGCGCTCGCCAGGCGGATGCCGCGCTGTGTCAGGGGCTCGCGCCCGAACTGGTCGGTGCCGGCGCCGATCGACTGGATGAATTGCAGTTTCTTGGCGCGCTCGAGCAGCTCGTTGCGCCACAGCCCGGAGATCACCAGCACGTCGGCGTCGCCGATGCGCTGCTCGAGCTCCTCGCGGCTCCACGCCTGGAAGCTCGCGATGCCGGCGTTGCGACGCTCGAACTGCGCCTGCAGCTGATAGGCGACGTGGGCGAAGCAGATGGTCGTCTTGTCCTTGACTGGCAGCACGGTCGGGCTCTCCTGGCGTCGGGCGACGGCGATCAGTAGCTCGGCTTGGTCGGAAACGGCGTCAGCTGCAGTTCATGCGTCCAGCACGATCGATCCTGCGTGTGCAGGTAGTAGAACGCCTCGGCGATCTTCACGGGATTCATCACCATGTCGGGATTTTTCTGCGCCTTCGGCATCGCGCGGGTTCCCGGCGAGTCGATCGTGCCGTCGATCACCACGTTGGCGACGTGAACGCCGTGCTCCGAGTATTCCTCGGTCAGCACCTGCGCCAGGGTGCGCATCATCACCCTGGGGTAGTAGAGCGATTCGCCGGTCATGCGTTTGTGGCCGCGCAGCGACTTGGAGTTGTTCGAGAAGAAGAACGAACCTTCGCCCTTCTTGCGCATGGCCGGCAGGACCTCCTTGGCGACCAGGAACGGCCCGCGGCTGGCGATATGATGCGCGGTGTCGAACATCTCGACCGGGACGTATTCGAGCAGCTCCTTGTCTGGCGGGAGGTCGCGGCCTTCGAGGTAGCCGGCGTTGTAGATCACGATGTCGGGATCGCCGGCTTCGCGACGGATCGTGGCGAATGCTTTCGAGATCGAGTCCTGCGACGACAGATCGAGCTCGACGATCGTGCAATCGCCGCCCTGTTTGCGGATGGCATCCGCCAGCCCCGACGCGTTCGCCTCGGTTCGGGTGGTCAGCACGACGAAGAAGCCTTCCTGCGCGAACTTCTGCGCGATGGCGCCACCGATGCCCCAGCGCACGCCGACCGGCAAGTGGCTGTCGTCCAGCGGCTTGCCGTGCACCAGCAACGTGTTGCGCCCGTCGGATTGCCACTTGGAGGTGGCGCCGATCACCACGGCCACCTTCTTGCCCTTGGCGTTCGCTTTCATGTCAGGTCCTCCGCTCCCAGCCCCACCACGCGCAGATCGCGTCGCCCATCACAAGACGCTTGTCCGGCTCGCTGAGCCACGGCAGCGCCTCGGTGAACATCGTCACGCATTGGCGCCAGGAGCACGGCATCTTCGTGATGTCGGTGCCCCAGAACATGCGGCGCGGACCGAACGCGTCGTAGATCTGCTTCAGATAGGTGTGCATCTTCGGAAACGGGTAGGCCTCGCTCGAGTAGCCGGGCGCGCCGGTCGCCTTGACGGCGACGTTGGGCAGTTTCGCCAGCGCCACGAGCGCCGGCATGTGCGTCATCGAGGCGTCATCCTTCAAGGTCGTCGTGCCGCCGCGGCCGCCCAGGTGATCGATGGTCAGGCGAAGCCCGGGATGGCGGGCGGCGATCCGGCCGATCTCGGTCAACGAGTCGGTCGCCAGCATGGCGATCGGCACGCCGGCGGCTTCGGCGGCCGCCCAGAGCCAGTCGAGCGTGCCGTCGTGCAGCCAGCGTCGCGCCGGGTCGCTGAGGAACGTGTAGCGCAGACCCAGCATGCCGGGCTGTTGGCGCCAGGTCGCTATGCGCGCGCGGGAGTCCGGACGATCGAGCGGTACAGAGCCCATGATCGCGAAGCGGCCCGGATGCTTCTGGACCGCGGCGAACGCCATCTCGGTCGAGCCCGGGTCCCAGCCCGGCGGATGGATGACCGCCGCGTCGACGCCGCCTTCGTCCATCAGGGCGATGGCTTCCTCGGCGGTGAACGAGGTCACCTGCCGATGCGCCTGATTGCTCGGTAAGCCGGTTCCCCAGACGTGAATCTGGGCGTCGACGATCTGCACGGCGGCTTCCTCCGGATCCTCATGGTGTCGGGCGGGGCGCCCGGAGCCCTGTTCCGGATGCTAGCGACATTACCCCCGCGCTGTCAGCGGTCGCCGCTGCAGCGCTGGTTCTCGGTCAGAACGGGACGCCGCCGATCACGGTGGTGCGATGCATCAGGCGGCGCTCCGGCAGCGCGTAGTCGCAGATCGCAAGGTGCATCGATGCGGCGTTGTCCCACATCACGAGATCGCCGACCTGCCATTTGTGCCGATAGAGGAACTCGGGCCGGATGCAGTGCGCGTCGAGCTCCTCGATCAGGCCGACCGCCTCGTCCGTCGGCATGCCCTCGATGCCGATGCATTCGCCGGCCGTGACGTAGAGAGACTTCCGCCCGGTGTACGGGTGGGTGCGCACGATCGGATGGGCGACGTCGGGCGTCTCGGCGAGCTGCGCCGCCGTCAGCTTCGGGCGCGGGCTGTTCGCCACCCGCCGGCGCTCCGAGTAGCGATGGATCGCCTTCAGCCCGGCGAGCTGCTGCTTCATGGTTTCGGGCAGCGCGTCGTAGGCCGCGATCGTATTGGCGAACACGGTGTCGCCGAGCGGCGCGCCGTCGCGATGCGGCACCTCGATCGCATAAAGGAGTGAGCAGCGGCTCGGCCGCTTCCGGTACGAGACGTCGCTGTGCCACGTGAAGCCGGCGTCGGCGAGCCCAATGTGCTCGCCGGTCTCGTCGCGCACGTTCGAGATCAGCAGGATCTCGGGATGTCCGGGCAGCAGGTACTTCTTGACGATGTGGATCTCGAGCTCGCCGAACCGTCGGCTGAACGCGATGTGGCGCTCGTTCGTGAGTCTTTGACCGCGGAAGTACGCGACGACGTGGTCGTGAAAGGCGCGCTCGATCGCCTCGAACGTCGCCGCATCGAAGTCTTGCGACAGGTCGACGCAGATCTCGGCGCCGCACGCGGCACCGCTCGGCTTCACCGCGACCGTCACGCCACCGCGCTCCGCAAGGCCCGGCGGGCGCGGGGCGTTGTGTCGCGACGGTTGATTGCAGCATGAATCATGCGACACTCGTTCCACTTGGCGGGCCCGGTAACGACCGCGATTCCGCCAAGCAATCGTCCGGGCATCGGACGAAAGAATATTGCTTTGGGGAGGATGTGCCAATGGTTGCCGTCACCGACATCAACGCCACGCTTACGCCCGGTCAGCACGCCCGCGAGCTCCGCCGCGCCGTCGTCGCCGCGACCGTGGGGACGACGATCGAGTGGTACGACTTTCTGCTCTACAGCACGATGGCCGGCTTGGTGTTCGGCAAGCTTTTCTTTCCGAACGAGGACCCGCTGACCGGCACCTTGAGCGCGTTCGGCATCTATTTCGTCGGCTTCGTCGCGCGCCCGATCGGCGCCTTCATCTTCGG
>DATJNS010000291.1:0-22140 GCA_035507915.1 Candidatus Sulfotelmatobacter sp. | reverse complement strand
CGCCTGAACCTGGTAGCGCCGCGGCCATCGTGGTCGCCCGAGGACGCCGCGCAAGTGCTCGCCGTCCAGGCGGAGCGCCGGGCGGCACAGTTGAGCGAGCTCGACGCCCTGCTCGCGCCGTTCGAGACCGCCGCCCCCTAGGTTTTGAGCGCGACGACGTTCAGGCTGATGAGGGTCGGGCCGAGCCTCAGCTTGCTCGAATCGTCGAACAGATCGAATTCCTCGACGCGCTTGACCTTCTTGAACCCGGCATTGGCCAGATAGCGGGTCAGGGTCTCGATCGTGAAGCCCATCTTGTGGAAATCGTGCGCATCGGTCTGCCCGCCGTAGATCGTCCCGATGATCCACTCGCGGATCTCCGGCGTCAGCTTCGGATGGACCAGGGTGGGGCCCAGCTTTGCGAGGTCCGGCACGCTGATGCGCGCGCAACCGCCGACCACCAGCACGCGATGCCATTCCGCGAGCGCCCGCGGCACCTCGGCGTGGCTCAGATGCTCCAGCACGTGGCTGGCATAGATCTCGGACACCGTGCCGTCGCCGAAGCCCGAGAGCTCCATGCAGTTGGCGACCACGTCGACCGTCGGTCCCGGCTGGATGTTGACGTTGGTCCAGCCCGGCGCACGCAGCTCGCCGCCGATATGGAGCTTGACGGTCCCGGCGACGGCGTCGGGCGGCGACGGATCCGACGGTTCGGCGACCATGGTGCTGACCCTCAGCGGAGCAGATGGTCCGAGTCGCGCTTGATCGGCAGGTCGACCTTGACGCCGTCGGCGAAGCGCAGCGAGACGATGATATAGCGCGTCTGGGCCCAGTCGACCACGCTCTGCCCGCCCCAGTTGAAGCGCTCGGCGTAGTCGGGCTCGGCCGCCTCGATGGAATGGTCGAGGTCGAACTTGTTGTGGCCCGGCAACGTCGTCATGCCGAACGCGTGCAGCGAGGGCGGGAACTGCTGGGGCAGATGGCTGACGTAGGGATCGGCCTTGCCGAGCACGTCGATCGCCGTCATGCCGGTGTAGTAGCCGACAGCGCCCGCGTAGAACAAGGCGAGCGTCGCCCGGACGTCGAGCACGCGGTCGATCGCCAGTGCGTGGTAGACGTTGTCGCGGTTGCGGTCGACCTGGAACGGCTCGTCGGCGCCGACGATCTCCGGAATGAACCGGCCGTTGGCAGTTACGAATACGGCGATCGTCAACGCCGCGATGCCGAGACGAGCCGGATGTTTGCGGTCGCTGCCGGGCCGGGCCGTCACGGCGACGCCGGCGCGCACGATGCCGAGGGCCGCCAGGACACCCAGCAGCGGCAGGGTCGGCGCCATGAAGCGCCAGTAGGGCCAGCCGTCGCCGCCGATCCAGACCTGGTAGGCGAGCGCGATCACGAACGCGCCGCCCAGCGCCAGCGTGGCGCGTCCGGGCCGGGCAAGGCAGGCGAGCGCGGCGACCGCGATCACCGGCGCGGTCTCGGTCAGGAACAGCGCGATGAAGCGCAGCCCGTTGGCCAGGCGCTCGTCGAGCGCAATGCCGGTCATCTTCAGGACATAGGTATTGGGCACGAGGCTGCCGTAGTAGGACCAGCGCCACGCGAGATGGGCGCCGATCAGCGCGATGCCGGTTGCGGCCGCTGCGGCAGCCTTGCGCCATTGGCGCGGCTGGCGCGCCGCATCGCCGAGCTGCAGCGCGCACAGCGGCGCGAACAGCAGGATGGCGTCGGGCCGCAGGAAATAGGCGACGAGCGCGCCCGCCGTGGTCACGGCCCAGCTCGCCTGCGACCGCGCGAAGTAGGCCATGAGCGCGAGCGCCAGCACGAGCGTGATGGCGCCCACCTCGAGCCCCATCAGGGTCCAGTAGAGCAGCGGGTAATAGGCGACCCCGAGCAGCGCGGTCACGGCGCACAGCGTCCGCGAGGGCGCGACACCGAAGGCCGGCGCGACCGCGCTCGTCAGCCGCAGCATGACGGGCACCAGCGCGACGGCGATCAGCAACCCGAGCACCTGCATGCCGAGCACCGCGCCGTTCGTCCCGAACAGCGCGATCATCCCGGCCATGACGAGCACCCACAGCGGGTCGGTGTAGCCCTCGACCGCGGCAGCGCCGGGATTCCACACCAGACCGTCGCCGTGCACGAGATTGTGCGCATAGCGCATGCTGATCATCGCGTCGTCGAACAGGCAGTAGAAGCGCTGCGGCTCGCCGAGCGGACCGGCCGGCACCGGAATGACGAACGACGACCGGTAGATGAAGAGGCCGCACCAGCACGCGAGCAGCAGCGCGATGCCGACGGCGGTCCAGGCGGAGGTCCAGGTCGCCGACGCGCCGCGCGTCATGGGCGCGGCCTCAGGCTTCGGCGACATGCGGTATCCCGAGGAGGGACCGTCATGCGCGGGCGCGGCCCGCACATGACGTCCGGACGGCGTGAGGGTTACAGGTTCTTCAGCATGTGGTCGGCGCTCGACACCTCGAAGGCGCGCGGCTGCTCGACGAAGAGCTGCTTGATGACGCCGTTGTCGACCACCATCGCGTAGCGCTGCGAGCGCTTGCCCAGGCCGTTCGGGGTGCCGTCGAGCTCGAGGCCCATGGCGCGCGTGAACTCGCCGTTGCCGTCGCCCAGCATCACGACCTTGTCGCCGACGTTCTGCGCCTTGCCCCAGGCATCCATCACGAAGGCGTCGTTGACCGACACGCACGCGATGGTGTCGATGCCCTTCTTCTTGAGCTCGGCCGCCTTCTCGACGAAGCCCGGCAGGTGCTTGGCCGAACAGGTCGGCGTGAACGCGCCGGGGACCGCGAACAGCGCGACCTTCTTGCCCTTGAAGAAATCGTCGGTCGAGACGTCCTTGGGCCCTTCGGCCGACATCTGCTTCATCTTCGCCGACGGCACTTTGTCGCCAACCTTGACGCTCATCGCGCTCTCCTTCCCGGGTGAATTCCGCTGAGGGGACCCTGTTCTAGACCGGCCCTTCCGGGTTGTGAAGAGGGGGCCGGGCGGGCTGCCGCCGCGTCCGGCAGCGCCGTTCAGCGCTGCGCCGCGTTGGTGCCGCGGGCGCGTTTGATGGCGTCGAGCACGGCGTCCGCGGTCAGGAGCTCGGGCAACGCGATGCCGTCGGGCGCGCCCGGGCCGTAGACCGCATCGAACGGGATGCCGTAGCGGCCGAACGACGCCAGGTAGTCGGCGATCGCCGGATCCGGGCGCGTCCAATCGGCGCGCAAGCCGGTGACGCGCCCGTCCGCGAGCGCCTCGGCGACCGCGCCGCGATCGAGCACGAGCGCCTTGTTGACCTTGCAGGTCAGGCACCAGTCGGCCGTGACGTCGACCAGCACGACGTGCCCGGCACGCGTCGCGGTCGCCAATCGCTCGGCCACGAACGGCTGCCAGCGCGCTTGCGGCGGCGCTGCTGGCGGCGGCGCCGGCGAGGTCGCCAGCAGCGGCGGCGCGGCGAAGGCGATGCCGACCAGCACCAGCGCGGCGAGGCCGGCGAACCGGCGCGCCATGCCGCCGCGCGCCGGCACGACGTGGGTGCGCAGCGCGAGCAGCACGGCGAGCGCGACCATCGCGGCGGCGACGCCGAGCGCGGCGGGCGTCCCGGCGGCCCCCGCCAGCACGACGACCAGCCACGCGGCGCTGCCGGCGAGCGCCAGGCCGAGCAGGCGGCGCAATCCGACCATCCAGCCGCCCGGTCGCGGCAGCCAGCCGACCAGCCCGGGCGCCAATGCGACCGCCAGATAAGGCAACGCCAGGCCGACGCCGAGCGCGGCGAACACCCCGACGATGTCCGCCGGGCCGCGCGTCAGCGCAAAGCCGAGCGCCGTGCCGACGAATGGCGCCGAGCACGGCGTGGCCAGCAGGGTCGCGAACATGCCGGTCACGAACGCGCCGGCGAGCGCGCCGGCCGGCGACGCGGTCAGGCGGTCGGCGAACGCGCGCGGCAGGTCGATCGCCAGCCAATCCCACAGATTGGCGGCGAACAGCGTGAGGACCGCGATCAGCCCGACCAGGAACCACGGCTGCTGGAACTGGATGCCCCAGCCGACCACGCCGCCGGCCGCGCGCACCGCGATCGCAGCGCCGGCGAGCAGCAGGAACGACGCCACGATGCCGAGCGCCGAAGCGAGGAAGCCGAGCCGGATCATGCGCCGCGCCGCGCCGCCATAGCCGCCGACCGCGGCCAGCTTGAGGGCGAGCACCGGCAGCACGCACGGCATCAGGATGAGGATCAGGCCGCCGAGCAGCGCGACGCCGACGATCGCCATCATGCCGCCGGCGGACGACGCATCGTCGGCACCGGCGGCCGGTGTCGGATGCACGGTCAGCTCGGCCGCGCGCGTGCCGTCGACCAGGGTGAGCGGAATGCCGACGCCGGCCACCGCCGCGACCTCGTCGCGCTTGATGTTGAAGAGCGGCAGCTCGATCCGGCTGCGTCCGCCGCCGAGACGGGTCACGCGCGGCCTGCCGGCGAAGCCGTGGCCCAGCCGCTCGACGAACAGGTCGGGCGCCTGGAGCGGCGGCGTGGCAGTCAGCTCGAGCGCCAGACGCGGCTGATCGGGTGGGCCCAGCAACGCCGTGCCGTCGAGCACGATACCGGCCTGGTCGGCGGTCCCGGGCACCGCGGCGGCCGCCCGCGCGACCAGGGCGGCCTCGGGGCTTGGCGCGGCGGTGCCGCGTGGCACGTCGAGCGTGAGCGTGGCGTGGTAGGGCACGCAGATGTCGGAGCAGGCGAGCCAGTCGAGCGCGGCGTTCAGTCGCAGCGGCGCGCCGGGCTGCGCCAGGGTGGCGAGCACGGGCAGCACGACGTCGCCGACATAGCCGATGCTGTCGACGCCCAGCAGGGTGTAGCGGTGGGGCGCCGGCCAGGCCAAGGTCGCGCCCTCGAGATTGTCGGAGCCCGCCCAATCGACACTCGGCGGAAAGCCGACGTCGCCGGGGGCCCGCCAGTAGATGTGCCAACCTGGGGCAAGCCGGAACTCGAGCCCGAGATCGAGCCGCCGGGCGGTGCCCGTCGCCTCGGTCGCCGAGATCAGGCGCACCTGGGCGTTGGCGTCGCCGCCCCAGGCCGACGCGGCAGCCCGTGCGGCGCCGGTTTCCAGGCCGGTCAGCCCGATCAGCAGCGCCAGGAGCGCGAAACCGCCGCGAAACGACATCAGATGCCCGAGACTCCCGAAAATCCGCCAGGACGATAGGCCAAGGCCCGCCGCCGGCAAATATGTGGTCTCAGGAGGGGCTTTTTCGTGCACAATGGCGGGCATGGCGAGCGAGTCATCCAAGACGTCCGAAGCGTATTTGAGCGGTCATTTCCTGATCGCGATGCCGGCCATGCGCGACCCGCGATTCGCGCGCACGGTGATCTACATGTGTGCCCACAACGCCGACGGCGCCATGGGGCTCGTGGTCAACCGGCTGATCGGCTCGCTGTCCTACAACGAGCTCCTGAAGCAGCTCGGCTTCGAGGGGGCCGGCGACCAGGACGACCGGAAGGTCCACTTCGGCGGCCCGGTCGAGACCAGCCGCGGCTTCGTGCTGCACTCCTCCGACAAGCTCGAGGAAGGCTCGCTGCTGGTCGACGACGAGGTGGCGCTGACCTCGACGACCGACATCCTGCGCTCGATCGCCACGGGCAAGGGTCCGCGGCGCAGCATTCTCGCCCTCGGCTATGCCGGCTGGGGCCCCGGCCAGCTCGACGCCGAGCTGCGGGCCAACTCCTGGCTCAGCGTCTCGGCCGACCCCGAGCTCCTGTTCGACCTCGACCTCGAATCGAAATGGGCGCGCGCGATGGCCAAGATCGGCGTCGGCCTCGGCATGCTGTCGGGCGAGGCCGGCCACGCGTAGGCGCCGTTCCACGGCATTTCGGCCGGTCTGACCTTCATCCCCGGACCCACGCGTCCGCGCGTTACCTCGGGTCCTCGCGCAGGATGCCGAACAGGGTGTGGTCCTCCCACGCGTTGTTGATGCGCAGGTAGCGGCGCGCCAGACCTTCCTCCCGGAAGCCGACCTTGCCCAGCAGCTGACGGCTCGCCCGGTTGCTCGGCAGGCAGGCGGCCTCGATGCGATGCAGCCCGAGATGATCGAAGGCGAACTCGAGCGTCGCCTTGAGGGCCTCGGTCATGTAGCCCTGGCGGGCGTGCTCGGCGCCGACCCAGTAACCGACGCTGGCCGACTGGGCGACCCCGCGGCGCACATTGTTGAGGCCGATGCCGCCGAGCAGGCGGTCGTCGCGCCGGTGCAGGATGTGGAAGGCGTAGCCGCCGTCCTCGTGCCAGTCGAGCGCGGCCCGGCGCAGGCGCCGCCGGTAGCATGCCCGGGTCAGCGCGTCGTCGGGCCATGCCGGCTCCCAGGGCGTCAGGAAGTCGCGCGAGGCCGCGCGCAGCTGGATCCAGGCCCGGTAGTCGGTTCGGCTGGGCGGCCGCAGATAGACGCGGGGCCCGCGCAGCAGCACCTCGGGCAGCGGATCCGCAAACAGTGCAACCATCGCCTCGCCCGACGCCGTCCCATCCGCGATGCCGTTGCCGCCTATGCTAGCCGAGGCGTGCGGTGCGCGTCAGCCCCAAGCGCAGCGGGGCGGCCAGCCACCCGCGACGCGGTCTAGCCGAGGCGGTCGCGGATGGCCGCGAACGGGTCGAGCGTGCCGCCGGGCCCCAGCGTCACCACGGTGGGTGGCGATTGCGGGGTCGCCCGCGCCAGCCGTCGGATGTCGTCGAGGCCGACCGCGTCGAGCTTCTGCAGCAGCTCGGCGACCGGGATCGGCCGGCCGTGCACCAGCATCTGCTGGGCGAGCGCCTCGGCGCGCGAGGAGGTGCTCTCGCGCGCCATCAGGGTGCCGGCGCGCAGCTGGGCGCGCGCGCGGTCGAGCTCCTCGATCGTCACCGTGTCGGCGAGCACGCCGAGCTGCTCGCAGATCACCGGCACCACCTTGTCGAGCTCGTCCTGGCCGGTGCCCGCATAGATGCCGAGCAGGCCGCCGTCGCGATAGGTCGCGCTGAACGAATAGATCGAGTAGACGAGGCCGCGCTTCTCGCGCACCTCCTGGAACAGGCGCGACGACATGCCGCCGCCCAGCACCATCGAGTACAGCGTGTGGGCGTAATAGTCGCGATCGTAGAACGACACGCCCGGGAAGCCGAGCACCAGGTGGACCTGCTCGAGGTCGCGCTCCTCGTGGTAGTCGCCGCCGCGATAGCGCGCGCCGTCGAGCCCGTTGCCGGGCGCCGGCAGCACGCCGCCGAACGCCGCACCGATCTGCGCGACGAAGCGATCGTGATCGACGTTGCCCGCCGCCACCGCGATCATGTTCTCGGCGCCGTAGTGGCCGCGCTGGTAGGCGAGCAGGTCGGCGCGCGTCAGCTTCTCGACGATCGCGGCCTTGCCGAGCACCGGCCGCCCGAGCGGCTGGTCCGGAAAGGCGGTCGCCTGGAAGTGGTCGAACACGATGTCGTCGGGCGTGTCGACTGCCTGGCCGATCTCCTGCAGCACGACGGCGCGCTCGCGCGCCAGCTCGTCCTCGTCGAACACCGAGCGCTGCAGGATGTCGGAGACGATGTCGACCGCGAGCGGCAGATCGCCGGTCAGCACCTTGGCGTAGTACGCCGTGTGCTCGCGCGTCGTGTAGGCGTTGAGGTGCCCGCCGACATCCTCGATCGCCTCGGCGATCGCGCGCGCCGAGCGGTTCTCGGTGCCCTTGAAGGCCATGTGCTCGAGCATGTGCGAGACGCCGTTGATCTCGGGGGGCTCGTGGCGCGTGCCGACCGCGACCCACACGCCGAGCGAGACGGTGTCGACCTGCGGCATCGCGTCGGTGGCGACGCGCAGCCCGTTCGGCAAGGTGCTGACACGCGTGGTCATGCGGCATCTCCCGCGGCTCGCGGCGTGCCGCGGCCGAGCGTCGACAGAATGAAGGCGGCGACCGCACGGCGGTCGTTGGGCAGCACGGTCACGCGCTCAGGCGCGCTCATCAGATGGCCGAGGTGCGGCGGCAGCGCCGGCGCGACGCCGGTCGCGGCGCGCACGGCGTCGGGGAACTTGGAAGGGTGCGCGGTGGCGAGCGAAACCATCGGCACGCGCGGATCACCCCGGCAGGCCTGCGCGGCGCGCACGCCGACCGCCGTGTGCGGGTCGATCAGCTCGCCGGTGACTTGGAACGTCCGCGCGATCGTGGCGGTGGTCTCGGCGTCGTCGACACGCGCGGCGTGGAACAGCTCGTGCGCGCGCGCCAGGCGCGGCGCTGCCAGCGCGAACGAGCCGGTCGCGCGGAAGCCCGTCATCAGCGCCGTCAGCGCGGCGCCGTCGCGGTCGACCAGCTCGAACAGCAGCCGCTCGACGTTGCTCGACACCTGGATGTCCATGCTCGGGCTGAGCGACGGCTCGACCGCGGCGATCTCCATCGTCCCCGAGGCGAAGAAGCGCGCCAGGATGTCGTTGCGGTTCGAGCCGACCACCAGGCGCTCGATCGGCAGGCCCATGCGGCGGGCCGCGTAGCCGGCGAACACGTTGCCGAAATTGCCGGTCGGCACGGCGAAGCCGACCGGACGGTCGGGCGCGCCGAGCGCCAGCGCCGCGCTGACGTAATAGACGATCTGGGCCATCACGCGCGCCCAGTTGATCGAGTTGACCGCCGCGAGGTTGACCGCGTCGCGGAAGGCGAGATCGCCGAACAACGCCTTCACGATGTCCTGCGTGTCGTCGAACGTGCCCTCGATGGCCAGGGTATGCACGTTCGCCGACGCGACCGTCGTCATCTGGCGGCGCTGCACCTCGGAGATGCGGCCGTGCGGATAGAGCATGAAGAGGTCGATCGCGGCGCGGTCGCGGCACGCCTCGATGGCCGCCGAGCCGGTGTCGCCGGACGTCGCGCCCAGGATCGCGATGCGCTGGCCGCGCCGCTGCAGCACATGATCGAACAGGCGGCCGACGA
This sequence comes from Candidatus Sulfotelmatobacter sp., assembly GCA_035507915.1. Lineage (GTDB taxonomy): Bacteria > Pseudomonadota > Alphaproteobacteria > Elsterales > Elsteraceae > JACQAI01. The sequence continues at coordinate 13,244 of DATJNS010000291.1, read as the reverse complement.
GCTGCAGGGCGTAGTCCTTGAACGCCAGCGTCGGTCCGTGGAACAGCTCCATCAGCCAGTCGTTGGCGCCGATCTGCTTGAGCGGCGCCACCGCCGGGTGGCGGAAACCGGCGTAGCTCTCGGCGACCAGGCGCTCGAGATCGGCCGGGGCGATCGCCGGACCGACGAAGGGCGCCATCACGCGCGCGGCGATCTCGGCGTAGCCGGCGCCGCGCAGGTCGCGCCATGCGGCCTCGGTGACGCTCGGCCACGCGTCGGGCACGTAGAGCCCGCCGTCGCGGGCGAGCCCGGCGAGCAGCACCTCGTCGAAGCCGAGCGGCGTGCCGCCGCCCCGCGTGCTGACATAGCGCACGCTGTTGGCGCGCGCGCTCATGCGGCCTCCAGGTAGCGCGTCTCGAGGTGGCGCTTGAACGCCGCGACGCCGAGCGGTGCGCCCGTCGCCTGGGTCACGATCTCGGCGGCCGAGAAGCGCGAGCCCTTCTCGTGCACGTGGGCGCGCAGCCAGCCGAGCAGCCGCGAGAAATCGCCGCGCGCGAGATCGTCCATCAGGCCGGGCAGCGCGGCGCGCGCCGCCTGGAACAGCTGCGCCGCCGTCATGGCGCCCAGGGTGTAGGTCGGGAAATAGCCCCACGCACCGCTCGGCCAATGGATGTCCTGCAAGCAGCCGTCGGTGTCGTCGGGCGGCACGATGCCGAGCAGCGCCTGCATGCCGTCGCGCCAGGCGCCCGGCAGGTCGGCGAGCGCGAGATCGCCGCCGAGCAGCGCGCGCTCGAGCCGGTAGCGCAGGATGACGTGCGCCGGATAGGTGACCTCGTCGGCGTCGACCCGGATCAGGCCCGGCTCGACCCGCGTGCTCAGGCGATGGAGGTTGTCGGGCTGCCAGGCCGGACCGTCGCGTCCGAACGCGGCGCGCGCGAGCGGCGCGCAGAAGATCGCGAACTCGCGGCTGCGGCACGCCTGCATCTCGACCAGCAACGATTGGCTCTCGTGCAGGCTCATGCCGCGCGCGGCGCCGACCGGCTGGTTGCGCCACGCCGCCGGCAGGCCGCGCTCGTAGAGGGCGTGGCCAGTCTCGTGCAGCACGCCCATCAGCGCCGACGTGAAGTCGTCGAGATCGAAGCGGGTGGTGATGCGCACGTCGTCGGGCGTGCCGCCGCAGAACGGGTGATGGCTGACGTCGAGCCGGCCATGCTCGAAGTCGAAGCCGAGCGCCGCCATCAGCTGGAGGCCGAGCGCGCGCTGGGCGGCGACGTCGAACGGACCGTCGAGCGGCAGCGGCGCCGGATGCGCGCGCTGGTGCTCGAGCACGCGCTGGGTCAGCGCGGGCAGGAAACCTTCGAGCTCGCCGAACAACCGGTCGATGTCGGCCGCGCGCCCGCCCGGCTCGTACTGATCGAGCAGCGCGTCGTAGGGCGAGCAGCCGAGCGCGGCGGCCTTGGCATCGGCCTGCGCGCGCGTGAGCTCGAGGACGGTCGCGAGCCTGGGGCGCAGGCCGGCGAAATCGTTGGCCGGCCGCGCGGCGCGCCACGCCATTTCGCACTCGCTGGAGGCGACCGACAGCCGCTCGACCAGATCGGGCGGCACCGCGGTCGCATGCACATGGGTGCGCCGCATCTCGGCCAGGTTGGCGCGCTGCCAGTCGTCCAGGGGCTCGGCGTCGGCGGCCGCGAGGAGCTCGCCGACGCGCGGCGCGATGACCTGCTCGTGGATCAGCACCGAGAGGGTGGCGCTCTGGGCCGCCCGCATCGGCGCGCCGCCGTCCGGCATCATGGCCGCGGTGTCCCAATTGAGCACCGCCAGCGCATCGCCGAGCAGCCCCAGCCGCCGAAAGCGCTGGCTCAACTCCTGGTAGGCCTTCATCAGGATCGTTCGCCGGTCAGATGTCGGTGACAGAACAGTCCATATATGACCGCCAGCGCGGTCGCCAAGGAATACCAAGTGATGGCGTACTGCAAATGGTCATTGGGCAGGTCGATCGAGGTCTGGCCGCCGATCGGCAGGCCGCCTGGGTTGGGGGCCGGCCCCGCCTCGACGAAGACCGGGCTGGTCTTGGCGGGATCGAGACCCGCCGCAGCCGCCATCTGGGCGACGTCCGGGTTGAACCATAGATCCGCGGCCGGCTCGTTGGCCGGGGTGAACCAGCCCGGCTTGCCGGACAAGCGCACCACCCCCTCGACGCGCACCGGCCCCGCGACCTCCCCGGCCTGTCGGGTCGCCGGGTCCCTGGCCGAGAGCGGCACGAAGCCGCGATTGACCAGAACGGCCCGGCCGTCCGCCATGACGAGGGGCGTGACCACCTGGTAGCCCGGCTTGTCGCGATAGAACCGGCTGGTCACGTAAAGCTCGTGGTCGTGGCGAAACGTGCCCTCGACCCAGACGTGCCGGTACTCGAGGGCGGCCGGATCGGCGATCGCAGCCGGCAGCGGCAGCGCCGGCGCCGCCATGGCGGCCTCGCGCTGGGCGATCAGCCCCTCCTTCCAGACCCGGCGCTGGAGCTGCCAGGTGCCCAGCCCGAGCAGCAGAAGGAACCCGACGAGGGCCGCCACCGTGGGCCCGAGCAACCCGCGCCAGCCGCGGCGGCGCAACGCCACGGTCACAAACGGCAAGGGGGCAGTCGCCTGCCCCCTTGGAACGCTCGCGGTTCGGGCGCGCTCACTCGGCGATGACGGCGCCGTACGAGCCCCACCAGTAGATGCACACGAACAGGAACAGCCAGACCACGTCGACGAAGTGCCAATACCAGGCGCAGGCCTCGAGCCCGACATGATGGGTCGGCGTGAAGTGGCCCTTGATCGAGCGGAACAGGCACACCAGCAGGAACGACGTGCCGATGATGACGTGGAAGCCGTGGAACCCGGTCGCCATGAAGAAGGTCGACGGGTAGATGCCCTGGGTGAAGCCGAACGCCGCGTGGCTGTACTCGTAGGCCTGCACGCAGGTGAACGAAATGCCGAGCGCCACGGTGCACGCGAGCCCCTGGATCAGACCCTTGCGGTCGTTGTTGAGCAACGAGTGGTGCGCCCAGGTCACCGTGGTGCCCGACAGCAGCAGGATCAGGGTGTTGAGGAACGGCAGGTGGAACGGATCGAACGGCGTGATCGTCTTGGGCGGCCAGACGTGCCCGATCGCCGCGTTGGGGAACAGGGCGGCGCTGAAATAGGCCCAGAAGAAGGCCGAGAAGAACATCACCTCCGAGGCGATGAAGAGCGCCATGCCGTAGCGCAGGCCGATGCGCACGATCGCGTTGTGATGGCCTTCGTGGACCGCCTCGCGGATCACGTCGCGCCACCACACCCACATGCAGGCGAGCACGAACAGACCGCCGACCGCCATCAGCCAGGGCCCGTGGCCGTGCATCCACAGCACCGCGCCGAACGCCAGCGCGCCCGCCGAGATCGCGCCCAGGATCGGCCACGGGCTCGGATCGACCAGATGGTAGGGATGCTTGTGCTCGGTGGCGTGGGTATCAGCGGCCATGGGTGCCTTCCTTAGCGTCGGTCGTTAGCGCTTGACGGTCGCCGATGCGGCGGGTCCGGTCGCGACCCGATCGACGGGCTGATTCTTGGCGCGGAAGAACGTGTAGGACAAGGTGATCGTGTTGACGTCGTCGAGATTGTGGTCCTCGAGGATCGCGGGGTCGACGAAGAACGACACCGGCAACGCGGCCGTCTCGCCCGCCTTCAGCGTCTGCTCGGTGAAGCAGAAGCACTGGATCTTGTCGAAATACTGGCCGACCTTGGTCGGCGTCACGTTGAAGGTCGCGGTGCCCGTGACGGCGGTGTGCGCGATGTTGTGCGCGTGGAAGGTGGCAAGCGTGCTCTCGCCGACATGCACCGTGACCTCGCGCTGATCGGGCTCGAACTGCCAGGGCATGTCGGCGACGTTGGCGTCGAAACGCACCGTCACGAGGCGCGCGGCCTCCTGCGCGGGCGCCGCGGTGGCGCGCTGGGTCGTGCCGCCGAAGCCGGTGACCTGACAGAACACCCGGTAGAGCGGCACCGACGCGTAGGCGAGGCAGCCCATGCCGACCGCGATCATGACGAGCGACAAGACGACCCGCCGGTTGCTGCGCGGGCCGCTCACTTGTGCCCCCACTGCACGATCGTGATGGCGAAGAACAGCACGCACAGCGCGACCAGCACGGCGAGCAGCGCATAGTTGCGGCCGCGCCGGCGTCGGACGAACTCGTCCGCGCTCAACCTCTCGCCGCCCCCGTGCTCGGTCATGACCGCCACCCTCACGCGACGACCATCCCCGTCCTGTCGACCAGCATCAGGGCGAACAAGAGGAAGAGGTAGAGGATCGAGTAGGCGAACATCTGCTTGGCGGCACGCTCGCCGTCGAACAGCCACACGCGCACCGCCGCCGCGACCAGCAGCGCGCCCAGCAGGCACGCGGCGCCCGCGTAGATCGGCCCGACCACACCGAGGAAATACGGCGCCAGCGTCAACGGCACCAGCACGAGGCTGTAGAGCAGCATCTGCTTCTTGGTCTCGCGGGGGCCCGCGACCACCGGCATCATGGGCACGCCGGCGCGCGCATAGTCGTCCGAACGGTAGAGCGACAGCGCCCAGAAGTGCGGCGGCGTCCACATGAAGATGATGGCGAACAGCGCGAGCGACGCCGCGGTCACGTCGCCGCCGACCGCCGCCCAGCCGATCATCGGCGGCAGTGCGCCGGCGGCACCGCCGATCACGATGTTCTGCGGCGTGCGCCGCTTCAGCCACATCGTGTAGACGAACACGTAGAACGCGATGGTGAGCGCGAGCAGCGCCGCGGCGACCGGGTTGACGGCGAGGCCCATCACGACCACCGAGCCGACCGCAAGCACCACGCCGAGCCCGAGCGCCTCGCCCGGCGCGATGCGCCCGCTCGGCAGCGGCCGGCCGCGCGTGCGCGTCATCACCGCGTCGATGTCGCGGTCGTACCACATGTTGATCGCGGCCGACGCGCCGGCGCCGACCGCCATGCACAGGATCGCGGTGAATCCGAGCACCGGATGGAGCGCGCCGGGCGCGAGCGCCATGCCGACCAGCCCGGTGAACACCACCAACGACATCACGCGCGGCTTGAGCAGCGCCAGGTAATCGCCGACCTCGCCCCCCAGCTCGAAGGCGGCAGGACGCGCGGCCCGCTCGACCGACAAATCGCTCATGGACGCCGTCTCACGAGGCGGGGCATCGGCTCCCTATGGTGACCGCGCTCAGTGGTGGGCCGTCTGCCCGATCACCGGCAGCTCGTCGTAGCTGTGGAACGGCGGCGGCGAGCTGAGCTGCCACTCCAGGGTGGTCGCCCCCTCGCCCCAGTAGTTCGCGCCGACCGGCTTGCCGGCGAAGATCGTCCGCAGCGCGATGTAGACGAACAGCAGGGTCGACGCACCCGAGATGTAGGAGCCGATCGAGGCGACGAAGTTCCAGTCGGCGAACGCATCGGGGTAGTCCGGGATGCGTCGCGGCATGCCGGCCAAGCCGAGGAAGTGCATCGGGAAGAACGTCAGGTTGACGCCGATGAAAGTGGTCCAGAAGTGGATCTTGCCGAGCGTCTCGTTGTACTGCCGGCCCGACATCTTGCCGATCCAGTAGTAGAATCCGGAGAACAGCCCGAACACCGCGCCGAGCGACAGCACGTAGTGGAAATGCGCGACCACGTAGTAGGTGTTGTGCAGCGCGACGTCGAGCCCGGCGTTGGCGAGCACCACGCCGGTGACGCCGCCGACCGTGAACAGGAAGATGAAGCCGAGCGCGAACAGCATCGGCGTCTTGAACTCGATCGAGCCGCCCCACATGGTCGCGATCCACGAGAAGATCTTGACCCCGGTCGGCACCGCGATCACCAGGGTGGCGGCCGTGAAGTAGGCGCGCGTGTTGACGTCGAGGCCGGTGATGTACATGTGGTGCGCCCACACCACGAAGCCGACGAGGCCGATCGCGACCATCGCGTAGGCCATGCCGAGATAGCCGAAGATCGGCTTCTTCGAGAAGGTCGAGACGACCTGGCTGATGATGCCGAACGCCGGCAGGATCATGATGTAGACTTCGGGGTGGCCGAAGAACCAGAACAGATGCAGGAACAGCATCGGGTCGCCGCCGCCGGCCGGATCGAAGAACGTCGTGCCGAAGTTGCGGTCGGTCAGCAGCATCGTGATGGCGCCCGCCAGCACCGGCAGCGCCAGCAGCAAGAGGAACGCGGTGACCAGGATGCTCCACACGAACAGCGGCATCTTGTGCATCGTCATGCCGGGCGCGCGCATGTTGAAGATCGTGGTGATGAAGTTGAGCGCGCCCAGGATCGACGACGCGCCGGCCAAGTGCAGCGAGAAGATCGCCATGTCGATCGAGGGGCCGGGATGGCCGATCGCCGCCGAGAGCGGCGGATAGACGGTCCAGCCGACGCCGGCGCCCGGCGGGATCAAGGCCGAACTGATCAAGAGAAGGAACGACGGGACCAGGAGCCAGAAGCTGATGTTGTTGAGCCGCGGGAACGCCATATCGGGCGAGCCGATCATCAGCGGCACGATCCAATTGCCGAAGCCGCCGATCAGCGCCGGCATGACCAGGAAGAACACCATGATCAGGCCGTGGGCGGTGATGACCACGTTGAAGACCTGGCCGTCGCCGCCGCCGAGGAACGTGTGGTGCGGATGCTCGAGCTGGATCCGCATGAGGATCGAGAAGGTGCCGCCGATCAGCCCCGCGGTGACCGCGAAGATCAGGTAGAGCGTGCCGATATCCTTGTGGTTGGTCGACAAGAGCCAGCGCCGCCACCCGGTCGGATGATGCTCGTGCCCGGCCTGACCGTGGGCGTGGGATCCGTATGCCATGTCGCTGCTCCTCGAACCCTGACTATTGCGTGCGGTCGCCGGCCGCCAGCTGGACCGGCGGCACGCCGTCGACGCTTGCGAACTTCTTCTGGGCCGCGGCGGTCCAGGCCTTGAACTTGTCCTTGCTGATCGCCTCGATCTCGATCGGCATGAAGCCGTGATTGATGCCGCAGATCTGGTTGCACTGGCCGTGGAAGATGCCTTCGCGCTCGACCTTGACCCAGGTCTCGTTGACGCGGCCCGGCACGGCGTACATCTGCACGCCGAGCGGCGGGACGAACCAGGAATGCATCACGTCGGTCGAGGTGACCAGGATGCGCACCGTGGTGTCGACCGGCAGCACGATGTGGTTGTCGACCTCGTAGAGCCGCAGCTGACCGGGCTTGAGATCGGCGTCCTGCACCAGGTTCGAGTCGAACGTGAAGTTGCCGTTGTCGGGATATTCGTACGACCAGTACCACTGATGCGCGGTGACCTTGAGGGTCATCTCGGGATTCTGCGCGCGGTCGACGTAATAGAGCAGCTTGAAGGAGGGGATCGCCACCACGACCAGGATGATGACCGGGATCACCGTCCACAGCACTTCGATCAGGGTGTTGTGCGTGGTCTTGCTCGGCACCGGGTTGCGGCTCGCGCGGAAGCGCACGATCACGTAGAGGAGCAGCGCCAGCACGAACCCCGCGATCAGCGTGATGATCACGAGCAGCATCGCGTGGAATTCGTGGAAGCGCTCGGCGACCGGCGAGGCCGCCGGCTGGAAGTACATCTGCCAGGGGTGCGGCGCCTCGGCATGCGCGAGCGCGCTCCACAGCATGACGCCAACGGCCGCGACCCAACCGGTCAAACGCTTCGCGATCATCAGACCTCCGAACCCCGCTTTCGGCCGGCCGCTCGCGCGCCGGCGCGTCGGCATCGCGCCGTCCGTGCGCAACCACGGCATTCTGGCGTGAAGCAGCACCATAGTCAAAGTGACGGATCGCCCGTCCGCCGCGACGGGAGGTATGCCAGAACGCCCGGAAACCGGCCAGCCGCACAGCGGTTTAGCGATGTTATGTCGCAAAGTCTAGCGGCTCGCGCCGACTACCCTGACCGCGCCATGCGGCCCGCCTATATTACACCGAGCGACACCCGCTTCGTCCGCGCTTTGCCCGCGACCCCGGAGGCCCCGATGTCCGACCTGCTGCAGACCGACCGCCTGTTCTTCGACGCGACGGGCATGGACCGCGGCCGGGTCGAGCGGCTGGTCGGCGAGGCCCTCAAGGACGCCGATGACGGCGAGCTGTTCCTCGAATATTGCCAGTCGGAGAGCTTCGCGTTCGACGACGGACGGCTGAAAAGCGCCAGCTTCGACACCACCCAAGGCTTCGGTCTGCGCGCGATCGCCGGCGAGGCGACCGGCTTCGCCCATGCCAGCGAGCTCAGCGAGGACGCCATCCGGCGCGCCGCCGGCACCGTCCGGGCGGTGCGCACCGGCTATCACGGGACCATGGACGTCGGGCCGGCGGGCACCAACCGCAGCCTTTACACGGACGCCAACCCGCTGCCCGGCGTGCCGTTCGAGACCAAGCTCAAGCTGCTCGCCGAGATCGATGCTTACGCGCGCGCCAAGGACCCGCGGGTGCGTCAGGTGATGGCATCGATCTCGGGCGAGTGGCGCGCCATCGAGATCCTGCGCGCCGACGGCAGCCGGGTCGGCGACGTGCGACCGCTGGTACGCCTGAATGTCGCCGTGATGGTCGGCGAGGGCGATCGCATGGAGACCGGCTCGTCCGGCACCGGCGGGCGCACGACCTACGAGCGCTATTTGACCCCCGAGCGCTGGCAGGCCGAGGTCGACGAGGCGCTGCGCACGGCGCTCGTCAATCTGGGCTCAGTGCCGGCGCCGGCCGGCGAGATGACGGTGGTGCTCGGACCGGGTTGGCCGGGCGTGCTGCTGCACGAGGCGATCGGCCACGGGCTCGAGGGCGACTTCAACCGCAAGAAGACCTCGGCGTTCGCGGGCCTGATGGGCCAGCGCATCGCGTCGCCGGGCGTCACCGTGGTCGACGACGGCACCCTGCCCGACCGCCGCGGCTCGATCACGGTCGACGACGAGGGCACGCCGTCGTCGCGCACCGTGCTGATCGAGGACGGCATCCTGGTCGGCTACCTGCAGGACCGGCTGAACGCGCGGCTGATGGGCATGAAGCCGACCGGCAATGGCCGGCGCCAGTCGTTCGGGCACGCGCCGATGCCGCGCATGACCAACACCCTCATGCTGGCGGGCCAGCACGCGCCCGAGGAGATCGTCCGCTCGGTCAAGAAAGGCCTCTATGCCGTCAATTTCGGCGGCGGCCAGGTCGACATCACGTCCGGCAAGTTCGTGTTCTCGGCGTCCGAGGCCTATTTGATCGAGGACGGCAAGGTCGGGCCGGCGGTCAAAGGCGCCACCCTGATCGGCAATGGCCCCGACGTGCTGACGCGGGTCGCCATGATCGGCAACGACACCGAGCTCGACCCCGGCATCGGGACGTGCGGCAAGGACGGCCAGTCGGTGCCGGTCGGCGTCGGCCAGCCCACCATGCTGATCGACAGCCTGACCGTCGGCGGCACCGCGACGTAAGACACGCCCGCGCGGCTGCCGCCCGCCGCCCTGCCCCGGAAAGCTGCGCGGCCTTCGCCTGCCGCAGTTTGCGGCTGCGCGCGCGGCTGTAGCAAACTGTGCTAAATAGCCAAGAACACGAGGGTGCCGGGAGGCTCGCATGCGCAACAGCGACATCGACCGCAAGGTGCGCGAGGCCGTGGTCGCGGCGCGCGGCGACGGGCCGCGCGCGGTCAACCTGCTGATGAAGGCCGCCCAGCAGGACCCGGCGCTGCTCTACGCGTTCACCGCGCCCTACCTGCAGGGCATCCTGTTCCACGCGGTCCAGGAGACGCTCAAGAAGCTGAAGGGCGCGGCCAAGGCCAAGGCGACGGGAACGGCCACCGCGCCCAGGAAGCGCGAGCTCTCGCAGGAGGCCATGGACGCGCTGATCGACGAGATGCGCAACAACATCCCGTCGCCGCCGCCGCCGCCGCCGCGGCCGCCGCGCAACGCCGCCGAGGCGCTCGCCAGCCTCGGGCGCGACCCCAACGGGCCGCCGCCGCCGAAAGCCGGCAAGCGGCATCAGACGGCGATGCACACGCTCGCCAAGTCGTTCAAGTTCAAGCCGCGGCGCGGCAGCTGACGCGCGCGTGGCCAAGCGCCCGAAACCGGCCGGCGCGCCGGCGGCGACATCGGGCGGTGCGGGCGGGCGGTCCGGGACGGCGGCGTTGCGCCGCGAACTCGCCGAGCATCAACGCGTCGAGGCCGAGTTGCGCCAGACCATCGCCGCGCAGGAGCAGGCGTTCGGCCGGCTGACCCACCGCCTCAAGAACAACCTCCAGCTGGTGATCAGCATCCTGTCGCTGCGCCTGTCGGCGGTGCGCGACGACGCCGCGCGCCGCGCCGAGCTCGAGGGCGTGCTAGGAAAAATCCATGCGGTGGCGCTGATCCAGCAGAAGCTGCAGGGCGGCGGCCGCATCTTGACGGTCGATTTCGCCGATTTCCTCACCGAGCTCACCGCCGCGCTGCGCCGCCCGGGCGCCCGCGGGATGCGCGTGGCGCTCGAGGTCGCGCCGGTCACGCTCGGCATCGATCGTGCGATGCCGCTCGGCCTGATCGCCAACGAGCTGATCGAGAACGCCGTCGGCGCCGCGGGCGATGCGCCGCTCGCCGTGCGTCTGAGCGCGCATGCCGGCCGCGTGACCCTGACGGTCGAGCGCACCGGCCTGGCGCTGCCCGACGCGCCCGGCCGCGCGGATTTCGGCCTGCCGCTGGTGCGCGCCTTGGCGCGCCAGGCAAACGCCGAGCTCGCGATCGCGCCCGACGCGGTGCGCCTCGGCTTCGCCGCCGACCCCTGAGGTGGGCGCTCGCGAGGCTGACGCCTCTGCCCCGCGACAGGGGGCGCCAGCCCCCGCGAGCGCGACCGTGACAGTGCGGGGGATGAACCCGCCGCGCGGTCTATGTGGGCGCTCGCGAGGCTAACGCCTCTGCCGCGCTAGTAGGCGTGCTCGCGATAGATCGGATCGACGTCGCCGCCCCACTTGGCCGTGAAGTCCTCGAGGAGCTCGTCGGCCAGCGTGCGGCCCGAGCCCGCGATGGCGAACAGCGTGTCGAGAAAGTAGCTCTCGTCCTCGCCGATCGAGTTGAGGCGGGCGCGCCGGCGCAGGCCTTCGCGCGCCATCGCGAGCACGTCGAGCGCGATGTCGCGGAGCGATCGGCCGCGCAGCGGCAGGTCGAGACCCTGGCGCGGCACCGCGCGACGCAGCTGCTCGTGCTCCTCGAGCGTCCAATCCTTGACGAGGTCCCACGCGGCGTCGAGCGGCAGCTCGTCGTAGAGCAGCCCGACCCACAGCGCGGGCAGCGCGCACAGCCGCCGGAACGGTCCGCCGTCCGCGCCGCGCATCTCGAGATAGCGCTTGAGCCGCACCTCGGGGAACACGGTCGAGACGTGGTCGACGAAGTCGCCGAGCGCCGGGATCTCGCCGGGCAGCGCGGGCAGCCTGCCCTTGATGAAGTCGCGGAACGATTGGCCGCTCGCGTCGACGTACGCGCCGTTGCGGTAGACGAAGTACATCGGCACGTCGAGCAGGTAGTCGACGTAGCGCTCGAAGCCCATGCCCGGCTCGAACACGAACGGCAGAACGCCGCAGCGGTCGGGATCGGTGTCGGTCCAGATCCAGCTGCGGTAGCTCTTGAAGCCGTTGGGCCGGCCCTCGGTGAACGGCGAGGCGGCGAATAGCGCGGTCGCGATCGGCTGCAGCGCGAGCGAGACGCGGAACTTCTTCACCATGTCGGCTTCGGAGGCGAAGTCGAGATTGACCTGCACCGTGCAGGTTCGCGTCATCATGTCGAGCCCGAGCGTGCCGCGCTTCGGCATGTAGTCGCGCATGATCTTGTAACGGCCCTTGGGCATCCACGGGATGTCGGCGCGCCGCCATTTCGGATCGAAGCCGATGCCCAGCATGCCGGCGCCGAGCTCGGCGCACACGGCCTTGACCTCGGCGAGATGTGTATTCACCTCGGCGCAGGTCTCGTGGATGGACGCGAGCGGCGCGCCCGACAGCTCGAACTGGCCGCCAGGCTCCAGGCTGATGTTGCAGGCGCCCTTGGTCAGCGCGATCGGCAGATCGTGCTCGAGCACGGGCTCCCAGCCGAAGCGCGTCAGGCCCTCGAGCAACGCGCGGATGCCGCGCGGCCCCTCGTACGGCAACCGCCGATAGTCGTCGAGCGAGAACGCGAACTTCTCGTGCTCGGTGCCGATGCGCCAAGCCTCCGCCGGCTTGTTGCCGGCCTCGAACCACGCGACGAGCTGACGCTTGTCGGTGATCGGGTCGCCGCGCGCCGAAGGGGTGCCTGCCATCCGTTATCGCTTCAAGACATCGACGGTCGTCGAATGCATCGTCTCAGCTCCGCGGCCGCTCAGCCCAATCGCCGATCCATGATTGCACGACGGCGAGGGCCGCAGTCACCGCAGTATCGGCGCGCAGCACACGCGGGCCGAGACCGACCGGCGTAACAAACTGAAACTGGCGCAACGCGTCAAGCTCCGCCGGCGCGAAGCCGCCCTCGGGCCCGATCAGCAGCGCCCAGCGCGGCGGCGACGCCGCCGCGCGCGATCCCGGCATGGCGTCGAGCCGTCGGGCGAGCGGCGGCGCGGCGCCCGTCTCGTCGGCCACGAACAGCAGGCGGTCGTCCGGCCAGCCCGCCAGTACGGTCTCGAGCGGCGCCGGCGCGTCGACCGCCGGCACGGTGAGGCGTTCGCATTGCTCGGCCGCCTCGATCGCGATCGCCGCCAAGCGCGCGAGGTTGACCCGCGCGACGTTGGTGCGCCGGGTCAGCACGGGCATCAGCCGCAGCACGCCGAGCTCGGTCGCCTTCTCGACGATGGCGTCGATGCGCGCCCGCTTGACCGGCGCGAACAGGAGCCAGACGTCGGGCTCGGCGCGCTGCGGGCGCCGCTGCGCCATCACCTCGAGCGCGCCCGTCTGCTTGCCGACGCGCGCCAACCGCGCCGCATACTCGCCGTCGCGGCCGTTGAACAGCGCGATCTCGGCGCCGGCGCCGAGACGCAGCACGTCGCGCAGATAGTGCGCGGCGCGCGCATCGAGCGCGACCGTCACGCCCGGCGCCAGATCGGCGCCGACGAACAGCCGCGCGCGCGGCCGTTCGGTGTCGGGGTCGCCCCGCAGCTCCTGCGTTTCGGTCACGACGCCTCCCGCTTGCCCCGGCTTGTTACCACAAGCACGCGAAGCCACTAAACTCGCGCCATGACGGCCGGCCCCGACGCCACCGACATCCCGCGCGACGGCTGGGTCGCGAGCCTGCCGGGCGCGCTCCGTCCGTACGCGCGGCTCGCCCGGC
>DATJNS010000290.1:0-10217 GCA_035507915.1 Candidatus Sulfotelmatobacter sp. | reverse complement strand
ACGATTTCATCCGGCAGAACGTCGCTGCGCTGCCGAGCGCGCCTTATCTGCTGGTGCAGACCGTGCTGGTCCAGGAGCACGCGCTGACCAACGCCCAGGCCCACATCGCCGACCTCGAGAAGCAGCTGGCGGCCGCCAGATTGGCCCCGCAGTCGAGCGGCCAGGGTTCCGGAAGTTTCCTGGGCGGCCTCGCCGACAAGCTCGGGCCCTGGGGTCGGCGCGCCGATCAGCCGGCGCCCGCGCCGATGGCGCAGCCGCCGCAACCGATGGCGCCGCAACCCGGCTACGCCGCCTATGCCAGCACCGCCGCGATGGTGCCGTCGGCGGGCGGCGGCTTCCTGCGCTCGGCCCTGACGACCGCGGCCGGCGTGGCCGGCGGCGCGCTGCTGTTCCAGGGCATCGAAAGCCTGCTCGGCCACAATGCCGGCGCGTTCGGTCCCGGGCTCGGCGCCGGCTACGGTGTCGGGGGCGGCGCGTGGGGCGGCGGCGGCACGACGGTCAACGAGACCGTCAACAACTACTACGACAATGACCCGAACCAGGGCACCATCCCGGCCGCCGATCAGCAGGCCTACGATCCGGGCAGCCAGCAGGACGTCGACCAACCCGACTACGCGAGCGACGACACCGGCGACTTCGGCGGTGGCGACAGCGGGGGCGGCGACTTCGGCGGCGGCGACAGCGGCGGCGGCGATCTGACCTGACCGGCCGTCTACAGGTCGTCCTTGTTCACCGCTGACGCGAGCGCCGCCTGTGCGGCGGCGAGACGCGCGATCGGCACCCGGAACGGCGAGCAGCTCACGTAGTCGAGCCCGGTGCGGTGGCAGAACCGGATCGATGCCGGATCGCCGCCGTGCTCGCCGCAGATGCCGAGCTTGAGATCGGGGCGCGCAGCCCGGCCGCGCTCGGTCGCGATCCTCACCAGCTCGCCGACGCCCTCCTGATCGAGCGTCACGAACGGGTCCTCCTCGAGGATGCCCTTGCGCACGTAGGCTTGGAGAAACCCGCCGGCGTCGTCGCGCGACAGCCCGAACGTCGTCTGTGTCAGGTCGTTGGTGCCGTAGCTGAAGAACTCGGCGCTCTCGGCGATCTGGCCGGCCGCGAGCGCGGCACGCGGCAGCTCGATCATGGTGCCGACCAGGTAGTCGAACGTGACGCCGCTGCCGAGCGCCACCTCGCTCGCGACCGTGACGACCAGGTCCTTCAAGATGTCGAATTCCTTCTTGGTCGCGATCAGCGGAATCATGATCTCGGGCTTGACCGTCTCGCCGCGCTCCCTTTGGACCTCGACCACGGCCTCGAAGATCGCGCGCACCTGCATCTCGTAGATCTCGGGATACGTGATACCGAGGCGGCAGCCGCGGTGGCCGAGCATCGGGTTGACCTCGTGGAGCTCTTGGGCGCGCGCGCGCACGCGCGCGACGTCGGTGCCGGAGGCGCGCGCCACCTCCGTGATCTCGGCCTCGCTGTGGGGCAGGAACTCGTGGAGCGGCGGATCGAGCAGCCGGATGGTCACCGGCAGCCCGCGCATCACCCGGAACAGTTGGGCGAAATCACCGCGCTGCATCGGCAGGATCTGGGCGAGCGCGGCACGCCGCCCCTTCTCGTCCTCGGCGACGATCATGGCGCGCACCGCGGTGATGCGCTCGGCGTCGAAGAACATGTGCTCGGTGCGGCACAGCCCGATGCCCTCGGCCCCGAAGCGCCGCGCCGTATCGGCATCGGTGACGGTCTCGGCGTTGGCACGCACGCCGAGCGTGCGCAGCCGGTCGGCCCAGCCCATCAGGATCGCGAAGTCGCCCGACAGCTCGGGCTGGATGGTCGGCACCTCGCCCAGGAAAACCTCGCCGGTGGCGCCGTCGATCGTGATCATGTCGCCGGCGCGCACGACATGGTGACGCACCGCCAGGATCCCGGCGGCGTAGTCGACGCGCAAGTCGCCGGCGCCCGACACGCACGGCCGCCCCATGCCGCGCGCCACCACCGCGGCGTGGCTCGTCATGCCGCCGCGCGTGGTCAGGATGCCCTTGGCCGCGTGCATGCCGTGGATGTCCTCGGGACTGGTCTCGACGCGCACCAGGATCACGGCCTCGCCGCGCGCCGCGGCGTCCTCGGCGGCGTCGGCGGTGAACACGATCTTGCCCGCAGCCGCGCCGGGCGACGCCGGCAGGCCGCGCGCGAGCAGCGTGCGCGGCGCCTTGGGATCGAGCGTCGGGTGCAGGATCTGATCGAGGCTGTGCGGATCGATCCGCTTGACCGCCTCGGCCTCGTCGATCAGGCCCTCGCGCGCCATGTCGACCGCGATCTTGAGCGCCGCCTGTGCGGTGCGCTTGCCGGTGCGGGTCTGCAGCATGTAGAGCTGGCCCTTCTGCACCGTGAACTCGATGTCCTGGACGTCGCGGTAGTGCGACTCCAGCCTTTGGCGCACCTCCATCAGCTTCTGGAAGGTCGCGGGCATCGCCTCTTCCATCGCCGGCAGGCGCGAGCGGTTCGCCTGCTTGGCCTTCACGGTCAGCGACTGCGGCGTGCGGATGCCGGCGACGACGTCCTCGCCCTGCGCGTTGACGAGGTATTCGCCGTAGAACTCGTTCTCGCCGGTCGACGGATTGCGCGTGAAGGCGACGCCGGTCGCGCAGTCGTCGCCCATGTTGCCGAACACCATCGCCTGGATGTTCACCGCCGTGCCCCAGCTCTCGGGGATCGCGTGCAGCCGGCGATAGACGATCGCGCGCTGATTCATCCAGCTGCCGAAAACCGCGCCGATCGCGCCCCACAGCTGCTGCTCGGGGTCCTGCGGAAAGTCGTGACCGAGCTGCTCGCGCACCAGGTTCACGTACTGGCCGACGACGCCCTGCCAGTCCTCGGCGTCGAGCTCGGTGTCGAGCGACACGCCGCGGTCGTCCTTGTGCTGGTTGAGGATGTCCTCGAAGTGATGGTGCTCGATGCCGAGCACCACGTTCGAATACATCTGGATGAAGCGCCGATAGCTGTCGTAGGCGAAGCGCGGATCGCCCGACAGCTTGGCCAGGCCCGCGACCGTCGCGTCGTTCAGCCCCAGATTGAGCACGGTGTCCATCATGCCGGGCATCGAGGCGCGCGCGCCCGAGCGCACCGACACGAGCAACGGCTGCTCGGCGGAGCCGAAGCGGGCGCCGACCGAGCGCTCGACATCGGCGAGCGCCGCCGCCACCTCGGCCTTCAGCGAGTCGGGGTAGCGCTTGTCGTGCGCGTAATAGTGCGTGCAGACCTCGGTCGTGATCGTGAAACCGGACGGCACCGGCAGGGCGAGATTGCTCATCTCGGCCAGGTTGGCGCCCTTGCCGCCCAGGAGGTTGCGCATGTCGGCGCGCCCCTCGGCCCGGCCGTTGCCGAAGCTATAGACCCACTTGGTGGTCACGGTGCTTGCCATCGTCGGAGGTCCCTTCGATCGCCGAGAAATCGGCGACTTCCAAGAAAGTGTCGCGGATGTCGCTCAAGAGTCTCAAACGGTTCTGCCGCAGCTCCGTTTCCGGGCAGTTGACCGTCACCGCGTCGAAGAACGCATCGACCGAGGTCCGCAGACTGCCGAGCCGCGACATCGCTGCCACGAAATCGTCGCTCGCAATCGCCTGCGTCACCGCCGGTCGAATGGCCTCGAGCGCCCGCTTCAGCGCCGTTTCCTCCGATTGCCGCATCAAATCCGCTGCGGCCGGCCCACTATAGCTCTTTCCGTCGCGCTTTTCCTCGATTCTCAGAATGTTGACCGCACGGCGGAACGCCACCAGCAGGCTCTCCCCGGTCTCGCTGCCGAGGAACTGGGCGAGCGCGTCGACGCGCATGCGCAAGCGCACGAAGTCGTCCTCGCGCAGGCGGAACACTGCCTCGATCAGATCGTGGCGCACGTGCGCGCCGCGCAGATAGACCTTGAGGCGGTCGGCCAGGAAACCGAGCAGCGCGTCGACGACCGCGCCGTGCGAGCTCGACAGCAGCTGGCCCGCATGAAGCGCGAGCGCGCGCGCGAACAGCTCGCGCATCGGCAGCCGCAAGCCGTTCTCGGCGACGATGCGCAGGATGCCGAGCGCGGCGCGGCGCAGCGCGAACGGATCCTTCGATCCGGTCGGCCGCTCGTCGATCGCGAAGAAGCCCGCGAGCGTGTCGAGCTTGTCGGCCAGCGCGACCGCGACCGAGACCGGCGCGCTCGGACAGACGTCGTCCGGGCCGGCCGGCGCGTAGTGCGCCGCGATCGCGTCGGCCACCGAAGCGGGCTCGCCCTGGTCGAGCGCATAGTAGCGGCCCATCACGCCCTGCAGCTCGGGGAACTCCCCGACCATGCCGCTCGACAGGTCCGCCTTGGCGAGCCGCGCCGCGCGCGCGGCCGGCGTCGGGTCGATCCGCAGCAGACCGGCGAGGTGGGACGCGAGCTCCTCGATGCGCCTGACCTTGTCGGCGACCGTGCCGAGCTTGGCGTGGAACACGCGCTGGTCGAGCTTTCGGGCGAAACCGTCGAGCGGCGTCCGGCGATCGAGATCCCAGAAGAACTTGGCGTCCGACAGCCGCGCACGCAGCACGCGCTCATTGCCCGCGACGATCGCGGCGCCGCCGTCGGCGGTCTCGAGATTGGCGACCACGATGAAGTTCGGCGCGAGGCCGCCGTCACGCGTGCGCAGCGCGAAATACTTCTGGTGCGTGCGCATCGCCGTGGTCAGCACCTCGGGCGGCAGCGCCATGAAGGCGGCGTCGATGCGGCCGATCAGCGCGACCGGCCACTCGACCAGCCCGGTGACCTCGTCGAGCAGCGCCGGATCGTCGACCAGGCTGAGCTGGTGGGCGGCGGCGAGCTCTCCCGCCTGGCGCTCGATGCGCGCGCGCCGCGCCGCCGGGTCGATCTCGACGAACGCCTGCGCCAGCTTGTCGCGGTAATCGGCGAAGCGTTCGACCGCAATTTCGGCCGGCGCCAGGAAACGGTGGCCGCGCGTGCGATTGCCGAAACCGACGAAATTGCCATCCGCCCCGCCGTTCGCCGCGTAGCCGACGGAGGCGCCGCCCGGCCGGGTCGCGCCGAGCGCCAGCCCGCCGCTCAGCACCTGACCGTCGAACAGGCCGATCATCGAGCGCAGCGGCCGCACCCAGGCGAAGCGCGTATCGCGCCAGCGCATCGACTTCGGCCAGCTGAGCGCCGTCACGGCGTCCGCGAGCAGCGCAGGCAGGATCTCGCGCGATGGCCGGCCCTTGACGTCGCTGACCGCGAACCAGAACTCGCCCTTGCCGGTGTCGCGCTTCTCGGCCTGGTCGAGGCTGGCGAGCCCGGCCGCCTTGAGGAAACCGTTGACCGCCTGATCGGGCGCGCCGACGCGCGGCCCCTTGCGCTCCTCACGGCGGTCCGGCTGCTGCACCGGCACGCCGGTCAGATGCAGCGCGAGCCGGCGTGGCGTCACGTAGCTCGCGGCGCTCTCGGCCGACAGCCCGGCATCGGCGAGCCGCTTCACCAGCAGGACCTTGAGATCCTCGGCGGCGCCGCGCTGCATGCGCGCGGGAATCTCCTCCGAGAACAGCTCGACCAGCAGGTCAGGCATTGGCGGTGCGGCTGCGCTCGAGCCAACCCTCGCAGCAGCCCTTGGCGAGCGCACGTACGCGCCCGATGTAGGCCGCGCGCTCCGTCACGCTGATGACGCCGCGCGCATCGAGCAGGTTGAAGAGGTGGCTGGCCTTGATGCAGTGGTCGTACGCCGGCAATGGCAGCCGCGCCTCGAGCAACGCCTGGCACTCGGCCTCGGCGTCGACGAAGTGGCGCGCCAGCATCTCGGTGTTGGCGCGTTCGAAATTGTAGGCCGAGAACTCGCGCTCGCTCTCGAGGAAGACGTCGCCGTAGCGCTTGCCGCCCGGCCCCGTGACGCCGTTCCAATCGAGGTCGTAGACGTTCTCGACACCCTGCACGTACATCGCCAGGCGCTCGAGCCCGTAGGTCAGCTCGGCCGAGACCGGGTCGCACTCGATGCCGCCGACCTGCTGGAAGTAGGTGAACTGCGTCACCTCCATGCCGTCGCACCAGACCTCCCAGCCGAGGCCCCAGGCGCCCAGGGTCGGGCTCTCCCAATCGTCCTCGACGAAGCGGATGTCGTGCTTCCGGGGATCGATGCCGATCCGGCGCAGGCTGTCGAGATAGCGCTCCTGAATGTCGGCCGGCGACGGCTTCATGATCACCTGGAACTGATAGTAATGCTGCAGGCGGTTCGGGTTCTCGCCGTAGCGCCCATCGGTCGGGCGGCGCGATGGCTGCACGTAGGCGGCGTTCCAGGTCTCCGGCCCGAGCGCCCGCAGGGTGGTCGCCGGATGGAACGTGCCCGCGCCGACCTCGACGTCGTAGGGCTGCAAGATGGTGCAGCCCTGCTCGGCCCAGAAGCCCTGCAGCGTCAGGATCAGCGACTGGAAACTGGACGCCGCCGCGCCCGCGTGGCTCATCGGATTCGATCCGAGAAATCAAGGATTAAGATGGCGCGCACCTTATGGCCCGCGGCCCCGCGGGGTCAAGGCGAGGCCGCCGGATCGGCGCCATATCCCCATGAGATCGGCGCGGCGCCGGACGCCACGCCGGCAGCTCACCGGTCCGGCACGTTGCGCTCGAGCTCATCGAGCCAGATGCGCGCGTTGCCGTCGGACGGCGCGCGCCAGTCGCCGCGCGGCGACAGCGAGCCGCCGGCCGTGACCTTGGGGCCGTTGGGCATCGCCGAGCGCTTGAACTGGCTGAAGCCGAAGAAGCGCTGCACGAAGACGCGCAGCCAGCGCTTGATGTGCTTGAGGTCGTATTCGCGCCGCCGGTCGTCCGGAAAGCCCGGCGGCCAGGCGCCGGACGCGACGTCGCGCCACGCGTGGCTCGCCAGGAAGGCGATCTTCGACGGCCGGAAACCGAAGCGCAGCGTGTAGTACAGGTTGAAGTCCTGCAGCTCGTAGGGCCCGATCGTCGCCTCGGTGCTTTGCGGCGTCTCGCCCGCCTTCACGGGCACGAGCTCGGGCGAGATCTCGGTGGCGAGGATCGCCTCGAGGGTGGTGAGCGCCTCGGGCGCGAACAGCTTGGCGCCGACCACCCAGCGGATCAGGTGCTGGATCAAGGTCTTCGGCACGCCGGCGTTGACGTTGTAGTGCGACATCTGATCGCCGACGCCGTAGGTGCACCAGCCGAGCGCGAGCTCCGACAGGTCGCCGGTGCCGAGCACCAGGCCGCCCTGATGGTTGGCGAGGCGGAACAGATAATCGGTACGCAGGCCGGCCTGCACGTTTTCGAAGGTGACGTCGTAGACCGGCTCGCCGCCGGCGAACGGATGGCCGAGATCCTCGAGCATCTTGCGCGCGGTCGGGCGGATGTCGATCTCGCTCGCCGTCACGCCGAGCGCCTGCATCAGGCGCAGCGCGTTGCCCTTGGTGTGCTCGCTGGTCGCGAAGCCAGGCAGCGTGTAGCCGAGGACGTTGGTGCGGGGCAGGCCGAGCAGGTCGACGGTGCGCGCCGCCACGATCAGGGCGTGGGTCGAGTCGAGACCTCCCGACACGCCGATCACGACCTTCTGGGTGCCGGTCGCGCGCAGGCGCTGCACCAGTCCGGCGACCTGGATGTTGTAGGCTTCGTAGCAATCCTGCGCGAGGCGCGCGGGATCGGCGGGCACGAACGGGAAACGCTCGACCGTGCGCTCGAGCCCGACGTCCTCGAGCGGCGGCGCGAGCCGGAACCCGACGCGGCGGTAACGCTCGACCGCCGGCACATGGAGCCGGCGGTTGTCGTCGAAGGTGCCCATGCGGGCACGCTCCTGGCGCAGGAGATCGAGATCGACGTCGGCGACGCACAGCTGGTCGCTTTCCGGGAAGCGGCCGGTCTCGGCGAGCACCGCGCCGTTCTCGAAGATCGAGGCCTGGCCGTCCCACGCCAGGTCGGTGGTCGACTCGCCGGTGCCGGCCGACGTGTAGAGGTACGCGGCGAGGCAGCGCGCCGACTGCGACTGGCACAGCAGGCGGCGGGTATCCGCCTTGCCGATCGTGATGTTGCTCGCCGACAGGTTGGCGAGCACGGTGGCGCCGGCGAGCGCCGCCTCCGAGCTCGGCGGGATCGGGATCCAGATGTCCTCGCAGATCTCGGCATGGATCACGAGACCGGGCACGTCCTCGGCGGCGAACAGGAGGTCGACGCCGAACGGCGCGCGCAGCGTGCCGATCTCGATCGTGCCGCCCGCCGTGCCGTCGCCGGCGGCGAGCTGTCGGCGCTCGTAGAACTCGCGGTAGTTCGGCAGGTGGGTCTTCGGCACGACCCCGAGCAGCCGGCCGCGATGGATCGCGAGCGCGACGTTGTAGATGCGCACGCCGTAGCGCACCGGCGCGCCCACCAGCAGCAGCGGCATCAGGTCGGCCGAGCGGCCGACGATCTCGGCGATCGCCCGCTCGACCGCGTCGAGCAGCGGATCCTGCAGCAGGAGATCGTCGATCGCGTAGCCCGACAGCGCCAGCTCCGGAAAGATGACGAGCGCCGCCGCCTGCTCGTGGCAGCGCCGCGCCGCGCGCAGCATCGCCTCGGCGTTGGCGGCCGGATCGCCGGGCACGCAGCGGGTCGTCGCCGCGGCGACGCGCGCGAAACCCTGCCGATAGATCGAGCGGAAGCTCATGGCGCGCCGCGCGCCTGCGGACAGTCGGGCCGGTCGCATGCACGGGCCGCGCGCGCGACGTAGGTCGCGCAGACCGGACATTTGACCAGGTCCTCGGTCACGGTCACCGCGCGGTCGGGCGAGCTCGCCGGCTCGCGGACCCGACGCGCCGCCGCGGGCTGGCGGTCGCGGGCTTGCATGTGCTTGAACCCGTACCACACCGCAGCCACCACGAGGGCCAGCAGCAGCAGCTTCGGGAACGACAGGCCGAACATTCGAGGGTTGTAGGGACCATGCTCCACCCGGTCAAGCAAGCCACGCCGACGCGCCCGCTCACAGCGCCAGCATGCGCTCGACGGCGCGCCGCGCGCGTTCGGCGACCACGGGATCGACGCCCACCTCGTGACGCATCGTCTCCAGCGCGCGGCGGATCTTCGGCAGGGTGATCCGCTTCATGTGCGGGCACAGGTTGCACGGACGGATGAAGTCGATGTCGGGGTGCTGCACGGCCACATTGTCGCTCATCGAGCATTCGGTCAGCAGCACGACGCGCGCCGGACGCTCGCTCGCGACGTAGTCGGCCATGGCGGCGGTCGAGCCGGCGAAATCGGCCTCGGCGATCACGTCCGGCGGGCATTCCGGATGCGCCAGCACGATCACGCCCGGATGGCGATCGCGCAGCGCGCGGACCTCGGCGGCGCTGAAGCGCTCGTGCACCTCGCAATGGCCGGTCCAGGCGATGATCTCGACCGCCGTCCCGGCCGCGACGTTCCGTGCCAGATACTCGTCCGGCAGCATGATGACGCGCGGCGCGCCGAGCGACTCGACGACCTTGCGGGCGTTGCCCGAGGTGCAGCAGATGTCGGACTCCGCCTTCACAGCGGCCGAGGTGTTGACGTAGCTGACGATCGGGACGCCCGGATAGCGCGCGCGCAGGAGGCGCACGTCCGCCGCCGTGATCGAAGCGGCCAGCGAGCAGCCCGCCGCTTGATCGGGGATCAGCACGGTCTTGGCCGGATTGAGCAGCTTGGCGGTCTCGGCCATGAAGTGCACGCCGGCCAGCACGATCACCGCGGCGTCGGTCTTGGCGGCCTCGCGCGCCAGCGCCAGGCTGTCGCCGACGATGTCGGCGACGCAGTGGAAGATCTCCGGCGTCTGGTAGTTGTGCGCCAGGATCACGGCGTTGCGCGCGCGCTTGAGCGCCAGGATGGCCTCGATGTCGCCGGCGAACAGCGCCCATTCGACCGAGGGGATCACGGCCTTGACGCGCTCGTACAGCCCGGCGGTGCGGGCGACCAGGTCTGCGACGGTCGATGCGGTATCCATGATTTATCCTCAATTTGAGTATTTGTGGGACCGAGCCAGCTCGCGCCGGGGGCCCCGCCTCGCTCTCTTTATGCTAAGGATGAGCATAACGATGTCAAGCCCCACCCGCGGCGGGCCGGACGGCCGGCGGCTCAGGCCGGGCGCGACAGCGGCAGCTTGGTGCCGGCGAACGCGCGTTCGAGCACGACCGCGCGCCGGAAGCGGAACAGCTTGGCCGGCCGGCCGCCGGTCTCGCTCGACAGCGCGCCGGTCTCCTCGACCAGGCCCTGCTGATCGATCAGACGGCGGAAG
>DATJNS010000289.1:0-6236 GCA_035507915.1 Candidatus Sulfotelmatobacter sp. | reverse complement strand
TCCTCGGCCAGTTGGCGGACCAGCCCGTCGACGATGTCGTTGAAGCGGTCGCGCCAGGCATGGTCGGGGGCGCGCAGCTCCGTCAGCGAGCCGCGCACGCCCGACAGCACCCGGTCGGCGAGCTTGGCGTCGACCCACTTGGGGACCCACCACGCGGAATTCTCCGACACCTTGTCGCGCACGAGATCCCTGTGGCGCATCAGCGATTCGTCGGCGTAGGCGATCGCGCGCTCGACCAGCATCATCAACAGGCCGCTCTCCTGGAGCACGGCCAGCAGCCGGGCGGCGAGCGGCGCCGCGGGCACCGCACGCAAGCCGCGTCGCGTCGCGTCGCACAGCACGCCGTGGATCGGCTCGCGTTCCAGGAACGCGACGACGGTCGCCAGCACCTCGGCGGTCCGCCGCGCCACCGCGCTGGCGGTCTCCGGCACGGCAAGCTGGCGCGCCCACCAACCGACGGCGTCGATCCCCTCGAGCCGCGTTCGCACGACCGTCGGCGCGAGGAAGTTGTTGTTGATGAAAGCGCCGATCGTCTCGCCGATGCGCACCTTGTTGCGCGGCACGATCGCGGTATGGGGGATCGGGATGCCGAGCGGATGCCGGAACAGCGCCACCACCGCGAACCAGTCGGCGCACGCACCAACCATCGAGGCTTCCGCGAAGGCGCGCACGTAGCCGAGCCACGGCCAGCGCGCTTCGAAGGCGCAAGCGGCCGCGAACGCCGCCGCCATCAGGACGAGCAGCGTCGTCGCGACGGCGCGCATGCGCCTCAGGGCGCCGATCCGCGGATCGGCTTGGTCGACCGGCGGCAGGAGCCCGATGGGTTCGGCGGCCGGTCCGATCGTCGTCATCACCTGTCCTCGACCTCGCGCCGGGCGATCGCCTCATACAGGCCGCGGACGCGGTCGTCGCCATAGCGCCGCTCCAGCTGGCGAATCATGAAGTGACCCTCGGCAATCTGCTGGAAGTGATTCATGAACATAATGTTCACGCTGGCGCCGCCAAGGGCGCCGACGATCGGCAGGGCGCTCGCCGCCGCACGCTCGGACACCGCCAACCCGAACCGCGCCGCGACCTCGCCGCACAACCGCGCCGCCAACGGCGACGCCGCATCGATCGCGCCACGCTGGACCAGCACGGCGGTCACCTCGGCCGTCAGCTTTGCGAGCATGGTGCGCGTCGCGTAATAGCTGACGTCGGCGCGCCTGTCCAAGCGTCGGTCGGCGAGCGCGAACACCTCGAGGCAGGCGAGCGCCGCCTCGGGCGAGGCGAGATCCTCGCCGTGATGGCGGGCGATGTCGGCGATCGCGCGCAGCATCATCATGGTGGTCAGCGGCAACTCGATCGGCAGCGCCACCGCGCCGAACAGACCGGCGATGCCGCCGGTGACGCCCGTGATCACCCGAGGCACCCAGCGCGACGGCGAGGCAGATGGGTGCGCGGCCGGCGTCTCGTCGAGCGAATCGATCGCCACCGCCAGGCATCGCAAGATCGCGGTCTCGAGCAGCCTGACGAGCTGCCGATTCGCGATCCGCGGCAGCATGCCGAACACGCGCGCGACCGGCTGGCCGGCGAGGTCGGCGATCCTGATGGCGAAGCTGGGCCGCTCGAGCACGAGCACGGCGCGCGCCAGCGCCGCATGGTGATCGGGGGCCAGCTGGAAGTGGCCGGGTGGCGCGCTCATCGGTCGCGCAGGACCGGCCGCATCCCGTTGAGGCTGGCGACGATGGCGGACCCGTTGCTGATCACCGCGGTGATCTCCGGGCTGACCAGGCCACCCGGCAGCGCGAGCCCGAGCGCGATCGTGTTCATCAGCGCGACGATAGCATAATTCTGCTTGATCAGCCCAACCGCGCCGCGCGAGATCTCGATCGCCTTCACGAGTTTCCAGAGCGAATCTTCCATCAGCACGACGTCGGCCGATTCGTGCGTGATGTCGGCGCCGTGCTTCATCGCGATTCCGACATCGGCGTAGCTCAGCGCCGGCGAGTCGTTGATGCCGTCCCCGACCATCGCGACGATCTGGCCGCGGCGCTGCAGATCGCGGATCGCCTCGACCTTGTCGGCCGGCAGCATGTCGGCGACGTGGCCCGTCAACCCGAGATGCTGGCCGACCGCGGTCGCCACCGTGTTGTTGTCGCCGGTCAGCATCACGGTGTGGCGCACGCCCATGGCGTGGATCCGACGGACGATCTCGCGGCTTTCCGGGCGGATCTGGTCGGCATAGGCGACCAGCCCGGCGAGCGCGCCGTCGACCGCGACGTACATGCAGGAGTCGCCGCGCAGCTCCAGGGCGGCACGATCGCTCGACGCCTGCCCGGTCCGGATGTCGCACTGGCGCATGAAACGCTCGCTGCCGACATGCACGTAGCAGCCGTTGACCTGGCCCTCCACGCCGAGCCCGACGTGGTAGCGGGCCTCCATGCACGGCGGAATCTCGAGGGCACGCTCGCGCGCACGCGCGCGAACGGCTTCCGCGACCGGATGCTTCAGCTTGGTCTCGGCCGCCACGGTCAACGCCAGCAGCTGATCCGAACCGAGCGCGTTGCGGTACGAGATCACCTCGCGCACCACGGGCGTGCCGTGGGTCAGGGTTCCGGTCTTGTCGAAGACGACCGTGTCGATCTCGGCGAGCCGCTCGATGTGCGCACCGCTCTTCATGATGATGCCGGCGCGCGCCGCATGGGTCATCGAGGCGAGCACCGAGGTGGGCGCGGCGACGCGGATGCCGGTGCCGTAGTCGACGATGACGCACGACAGGAATCGGTTGAAGTCGCGCGTGACCAGAGCGGCCCCGGTGGCCAACGCCAATGTCGGCACGACGAGCCGGTCGGCGAACCGCTCGGCGTGGTTCTGCATGCGCGTGTCGCCGGTCGGCGCGCTGTCGACCAGCTGCGCGATCTGACCGGCCGTGGTCGCCGTGCCGCAGCGCAGCGCGCGGATCCTGAGCTGGCCTTCGCGCACGATGGTCGCGGCGAAGGCAGCCTCGCCGGCGCCGCGCGTCACCGGCAGGCTCTCTCCCGTGATGGTCTTCTGGTCGACGAGCGCCCGCCCCTCGAGCACCTCGCCGTCGACCGGGATCATCTCGCCGTGGTGCACGTCGATGACGTCGCCGGCGACCAGCTGCGAGGCCGGCACCGCGACGACCGCGCCGTCCTTCACCAGCCAGGCGGTCTTCTGCCGGAACTCGAGCAGCTCGCCGATCGCGCGCTTGGAGCCGGCCGCGGTCAGGTCGCGGATCCAGTCGCCGAGCCGGATCAGCCACGTGATGATGGCGCCGGTCATCAGATTGCCCTGGCCGAGCGACGCCAGGATCGCCAGCGTGTCGAGGAAATCGACATTGAGCCGCTTTTCGCGGCTGAGCACCGTCCTGGTCCGCTTGAAGATCGGAAAGGCGTTCCACAGCGTCAGCGGTACGTTGAGGGCGATCGCGGCCGGATGCGCCGACAGCGCCAACGCCAGCGAGACGGTGGGCAGCGCGAGCGGCCAGCGTCGCGGCGGCGGCGCCGTCACGGACGACGCGTGCTCGGGCGCCACGGACTCTCCAGTCTCGGCCGGCTCCGACGGTGCGACGACGGCCCGCAGATCCTCGATCGTCGCGCACTGCAGCGCGAACATCAGCGCGCCGAGCTGCGCCGACAGCGTCGGGTCGTACTCGATCACCAACGAGGCGCAATCGTGGTTGATGCGCGCGCCTCTGACCCACGATTGGGCGCGCAACCACTCAAGCGTAGCGTCCGACAACGCGGTGCGCCGATAAAGCAGCGGTATGTACAGCCGCACCCGACCCGGCACGGCATGACGGATGGAGAATTCCATGACGGGTCCGAGCCCGCTAGGCGGCCCGGTTACGCGGCGACCAAGCTGACCGCTCTGGGCGCATGCGTGCCGTGGCTGTGGGCCTTCTCGAGCGGGTGCATCTCGAGGAAATGGTTGAGCGCGAACAACGCCAGGGTCACCCACATCGGGGTCGCCGCATGCGCGCCGATTTCGACGAAGGTCGCCACCGCCAGCCCGAGCGCGAGCACGATCTTGAGGTCGATGGCGTTGCCGGTCGCCGCCTTGATGTAGTGGTCGGCCTCCTTGAAGAAATCGACGACCACCCGCGCCGCCTGCGAGCGCCTGGCGAGAAATTCGGCTTCCGCCTCGACCTTGCGGGTGACGACGTCGAACTCGTCGCCAGGCAGCTCGCGATGCCGCGGCCGCTTCGGCCGCGCGGGCATGAGCGGCGCCAGGTGCTGCCACCGCTGTATCAGATGACCCTCGAAGGTCGCTTCGTCCTTCGGGTCGTAGCGCAGCACGATGCTGCCCGCCTCCGGCTTGATGCGGGTGCGTTCCAGTCCGGGGATCTCGGCGAACACCTTGCGAATCTGCTCCAGCAGCTCCGGATTGCCCCGCGCCGCCGGAATCTTGATCCGGACCCGCCCGGGCATCTGGTGGGCGATCTGGGCGTGCTGCTTCATGCGCACCGTCAGAGCTTCGGGCTGGGCGTGCCTTCGGCGGCGGTTTCGACGGCGATGTCGCGGATCTGCTCCTGCGCCTCGGCGACCACGTGGCGCGTCCTCTGGCCGAGCCGGTAGGCGCCGCGCACCGCGCAACGGAACGCCGGCTCGACGGTGGCGCCGAGCTTGGGCAGCGCCTTGGGCGCGAGCATGGCGGCGACTCCGATGATCATCCCAGGAATCAAGGCCGCCTCGAACAACGCGACGCCAAGGCCGATCACGCCGACGGTCGCCGCCTTGACCATGAAATCGTCCGCGCCGACCGGGCTCTCGGACGCGTGGGTCTCTTCGCTCGACATCTCGGGATGGCCTTCTTCAGCGTGACCATTGCCCGGGCTCGATGCGCCCTGGCCCTTTGCCATATCGATAGCCCCCAAACCTTGACCGTCTGCAGAATACAATCCGTGTGGGACTTACAATAAGGGACCAAGGTGAATTATTGATGACATGCATTGGGCGCAGCGCGACGGCGTCTGCCGTGGCGCGCCACTGGGATCGGCTAACGCGTACGCGGTCCGGCCACCCCATGCGCGGCGACGCAGCCGGGCACGTCGAACAACGCCGTCAAGCCGCACGGCGAGGTCAACATCTTGTCGCCGTCGTGGCCGACGCCCGCAACGTCCCACACGCTGTGGTTCGGCGTCCCCGCGTCGCGCCGCCGCATCGCGGCAGCGTAGGCATGGCCGCGCGCGTAGCGGTACGGTCCCTGAGCTTCAGCCATGCAGGTTCGATCGAGCGCCGGATGCTGCGGATTGGTGTCGAGCGTGCCCAGGAGATAGATGACCCGGCGTGACACGTAAGCGCGCTCGAGTTGCTCCGGGGTCGTCGCCGCCACGTAGCTCGGACGCGCCGTCATGCCGTATTTCCACCGGTTGAACTCCGGACACGATGCTGCGATAGCGGGCTCCGGACGCTCCGCGCTGAAATAGGCGTAGGACGACGGATTGGCGATCACGTAGCGGACCGCGATGCCGTCCTGCACCAGCGCCGCGTCGCCGCGCGCCGCGATCGCATAGCGTTGGACGACTTGGCCGCCGCCGGAATGCCCGGCGACGACGACCTGGCTCAGGGCGGGGAAGATGCGGCGATCGGCCAGGCGCGCGAGGATCGCGTCGAGCGCATCGAAGGAGCTGACCGGCGCCGGGCCGACGGCCGCCTCGCCGCCCTCCCACCCGGTCAATGTCCAGCGCAACGTGTCGGCGGCCAGATGGTGGGCATCGACGTCGATCTGCGCGAGGAACTGCGGCACGATCATCAAGGACGTTTGCCCGGCCGCGCCCGCGGCCGCCTGCGCGGCTTGGGCGGACCGGTAGTAGACGTCGGCGTTGCGCAGACGCCCGTGAAGGATCAGCACGGCGCGAGTCACATCCGGCTGCGGCACCGACCAGTCGCGCGACACATAGAGCGGCAGCGCGCCTTGGTCGTCGACCGCCATGCGACTGTCGGCGATCGCCTCGACCGGGCGCCGGGCCGGCGAGACCTCGTCCGCAGCCCACGCGTTCGAGGTCGCCAGCGCGACCGACAGGACGAGGATCCGCAGCCGGCGTGTCATCAATTGTTCACCTCGCCCCTCGTGCGTCGGCCCTAACATCTCCGCGCGCCGGCGGCCCCGCGGCGACGATCAACCGGGAGCACGACCCAGCATGGACTTCGACCCAGGCGAGATCGCCTACGTGCCCACGACGGGTGTACGACGCTTCCACGAAACGCCCGTGGTCGCCGCCACGGACACGA
>DATJNS010000288.1:0-7454 GCA_035507915.1 Candidatus Sulfotelmatobacter sp. | reverse complement strand
GCGGCGACCCGACGTAGATGGCCGGCACGGCGGCCGGCCATGACGACTTCTTTTGTGATCTCATCCGAATGCCATCGGTGTTCACGCGAACAGGCCGTGCAGGTACCAGCGCGGCGGCGCAGCGGTCGATGTCGACGCGTCGTAGAGGCCGTCGCGATAGACCCAGAAGCGGCCGCCCTCGCTGTCCTCGATGCGGTAGTAGTCGCGCGTTAGCGTGTCGCGGCGCCACCATTCGGGTGCGATGCGCTCGGGTCCCTCGGCGCGGCGTACCAGATGGGTGCGGCCGCGCCAGCGGAACTGGCGCGGCGGATCGTCGGGCACCAGCGCCATCGCCTCGATCGGCTCGGGCCGCGCCAGCAGGCGCGGCGGCCGCGCCGCCCGCGAGCGGAACGCCTCGGCAGGCTCGGCCGGCGCGGGCGGCGCGGCATCGAGCAGCGGCAGCAGGCTCTGGGCGCGCTCGGGAACGTGGCTGGCGCGCGCGACCGGCCGCGTCACGCGCGCGCTCCCGAGCCGGTTGGTCAGCCGGTCGAGCAACGGCGCCAGGTCCGCCTGCGCCGCCTTCTGCCCTGCGGATTGCACGCCGGATGCAGGCTCTCCTCCGCGTGGCGGCGGCGTTGCGAGCGCGAGCTGGCTGGCCGCGACCGTCTCGGTCGCGGTCGCGGCCAGCACCATGAGCTCGATGCCGATCGGGTAGTCGAGCGTGTCGAGATGCTCGGCGAGCAGCCGGAACAGATGCTCGGGATCGCGCACCGCGCGATGGGTGCCGACCGGCAGCCGGCGCACCGCGCCGTCGAGCCGCCAGACCGCGAGCTCGAGCCGGCGCACGCCGCGTCCCTGGCGCTCGAGCGCGGCGCACAGCCGGACGAGCAGCGCGCGCAGCGCGGCCGCGATCGCCGGCTCGGTGGCGATCGGCTCGGCGAAGGCCTGGCGCACGCGCTGCTCGGGCACCGGACGGCGCGGCGAGATCGGCTCGCCGAGCGCTCCAAACGCCTGGTCCAGTCGCCGCGCCAGCAGCGCGCCGAAGCGCGCCACCAAAGGTCCGCGCGCGATCTCGTACAGGCTGCCGATGCGGCTCAAGCCGAAGCGCTCGAGCTCGCTCACGGTCGCGGGCGCGAGCCGGAGCCCGGCGACCGGCAGATCGGCAAGCGCCGCGTGCGCGTCGCCGGGCGGCAGCACCAGGCCACGCGCCGCGCGCGCTTCGAAGCGCGCGAGCGCCCAGGCGGCGCCCGGCGTGTCGGCGAGCGCGCCGCGCGCCGTGATGCCGAAGCCGGCGAGCCGCGCGATCGCGTCCTCGAGCAGGCCGCGCTCGCCGCCGAACAGATGGCTGCAGCCGGTGACGTCGAGCCACAGGCCGCCGGCGCCGTGGGCGATCTCGGTCTCGGCGGCGACCCACGGCGTGTAGCGGCCGCACCAATCGGCGAGATCGTCGAGCGTGCGCCGGTCGGCGGCCGGATCGGCGTCGCGCACCGCGAGCGCGGGCTCGACCGCGCGCGCGTCGGCGAGCGGCATGCCGGGCCGCAGCCCGAGCGCCGCGGCGGCCGGATCGACCGCGTCGACGACCAGCCGGCCGGCGATCGCGGCGACCGTGACGAGCGGCCCCGTCTCGGGGACGCTCTCAGGCGACCGCGCGCGCGGATGCGGCCGCTTGCGGCCGCGCCGGCTGAGCCGATCGGTCGTCAGAAGCGGCAGCCAGAGCGAAATCACCCGTCGCATCGTTCCACTCCACGAACCAGTCGAGCGGCGTCGCGGCGACGCCGCGGCAGCGCTCGAGCACCAGATGCCAACACGTCCAGCCGCCGGCCGCGCGCGACGGCGCGGACCGGATGCGCCAACGCGAGCACGCCGCGCCGGCGGCCGAACCCGGATCGCTCGGCCGCAGCGCGAAGCCGGTGCCGGCGCCGGCCTCGGCGGCGAGCTGCAGACGCCGCGCCGCGGTCAGGTCGAGCGCGGCGAGCTCGCCCACCACGGCGGCGAGCCCGCGCGTGCGCAGCCCCTCCTCCATCGTCCACAAGACCTCGGTGTCGCTCGCCGCCTCGACCAGGATCAGGCGCGCGGGCGGCAGGCCGAACCCCGCGAGACCCGGGCCGTAGAGCTCGGCCTGGCGCGCCGCCCACAGGACCGCGCCCGCGGTTTCGGGTGCGGTGCGCAGCGCGCGCCCGGCGAGCGCGGCGGCGACGCCGGCAGCGCTGCCCCGGTCGGCCATCAGCTCGTGAAGGCCGATTCGGGGCAGCCCGCCGCCTGGCAGCCGGCGATCGATCGCGTCGAGCCCGAAGCCGAGCACGCCGCCGCCCCCCGCGGTCTCCAGGCTGCGGAGGCGGGTCTTCAGCGCGGCCAGAACGCTCGGGTCACGACGGGGTATCATACGGGGCTAACGATTAAGTTCTCTATTTGTTCTAATCATTCCCATCGTTCCCGTCAACCCTGCGCACGTGATATCATTTGATATCATTCCCTGCCCCGTGCCCTCCGATGCCCCAGCTCCTCGTACGAGATGTCCCTCCCGACATCGTCGAAGCCCTTAAGCGGCGCGCCGCACAGCATGGCCGCAGCGCGGAAGCCGAACATCGCGCCATCCTGGAAGAAGCCCTCCGCGCCGGCCGCGCCGCGTTCCGCCAGCGCGCCGCGACTCTCCGCGAAGCGACTCGAGGTCGGATCTCCGGCGATTCGGCTGACTTGATCCGCCGCGACCGAGACAGTCGATGAGCATCGTCATCGACGCATCGGTCGCCCTCAAATGGGTGCTCGACGAACCGGGACGCGACCAAGCGGACGCGCTGCTCGACGACGATCTCATCGCCCCGATCCTGTGGCTGATCGAGGCGGGGAATGCCCTGTGGCGCCGCACTGCGCTTGGCGAGATCAGCGCCGAGGAAGCCCGTGAGCGTCTGCACGAGCTCATCAACGCACCCGTCGCATCGCTCGCCATCGAACCCCACCTCGAATCGGCACTCACACTCGCCACCGAGATCGACCACCCGGTCTACGACTGCCTTTACTTGGCGCTCGCCCTGCACCACGACACGCACGTCGTCACCGCCGACCGTCGATTCCACGCCGCCGCCGAACGCCTGACCAAAACCGCCGGCCGCGTTCGGCTGCTCACCCACTAGCCGTTCTGGACTCCGGCCCCTCGAGTGCGGCACTCTCCGGCGCCATGACGACCGACGCCGACGACGCGCTCCGCACCGCGCGCATCCTCCTCGAGATCGAAGCCATCCACATCCGGCCGAACCAGCCCTTCACCTTCACCTCGGGGTGGGCGAGCCCGGTCTATGTCGACTGCCGCAAGGTGATCTCGTTCCCGCGCGCGCGCCGCGCGATCATCGACATGGCGGTCGCCAAGATCGAACGCGCGATCGGCTTCGAGGCGCTCGACGCGGTCGCCGGCGGCGAGACCGCGGGCATCCCCTACGCCGCCTGGATCGCCGAGCGGCTCGGCCTGCCGATGCTCTACGTGCGCAAGAAGCCCAAAGGCTTCGCGCGCAACGCCCAGATCGAAGGCGCGCTGGCGGACGGCGCGCGCGTGCTGCTGGTCGAGGACCTGGCGAGCGACGGCAAGTCGAAGCTCGTCTTCGTCGAGGCGCTGCGCAACGCCGGCGCCGAGGTCAAGGACGCGCTGGTGGTGTTCTTCTACAGCGTGTTCCCCGGCGGGCTCGCCGCGCTCGACAAGATCGGCGTGCGGCTGCACGCGCTGGCGACCTGGAAGGCGATCCTCGAGGTCGCCGACGCCGACCAGAAGTTCTCCGCGCGCGACCTGGTCGAGGTGCGCGCGTTCCTCGACGACCCGATCAAGTGGTCGGTCGCCCACGGCGGCGCCGGCGAGACCGCATCGGCCTGACGATGGCGCGCACCGCCCCATCCTTGAAGGCGCGGCGCCTCGCCATCCTGCGCGAGCACGTCGTCGCCGAGAGCACGCACGACATGGCCGGCGTGCTCGACGGCTTCACGGCGCGCTGCTTCAACGACATCGCGAGCGTGCCGAAGAAGTTCGTCGGGCCCAAGCAGGTCGCTGCGCGCTACCGCGCGCACTGGCGCGGCTTTCCCGACTTCACGGTGCGGGTGAAGCGCATGCTCGCCATGGGCGACGACGCGTTCGTCACCGAGAACGAGTGGCGCGGCACGCATCTCGGCCCGTTCCTCGGCTTCCCGCCGACCGGCAAGAAGGTGCGCGTGCGCGCGCTCGTGGTCTGGCACTTCAAGGGCGAGAAGCTCGAGGGCGAGACCGTGTTCTTCGACGTCGGCTCGATCCTCAAGCAGATCGGCGCCCGCGTCACCGTGCCGCGCGCAAAGAAGACGGCACGCAAAGCCAGCGCGCGGGGCTGAGGCGAGACGTCCCTTCGCTTTCGTCATCCTCGGCCTTGTGCCGAGCATGACGGCAGGATGCGGCGAGTGACCGCCTAACCGGGGTTGTAGCCGCGCACGCCCTTCATGTTGGCGCCCTGGAAATTGGCGCCGCGCAGGGTTGCCTCACTGAAGTTGGCGTTCTCGAGGTCGGCGCCCGACAGGTCGGCGTCGCTCAGATCGGCCGCGGTCAGGTCGGCGCCGATCAGGCGCGCGCCACGCAGCACTGCGCTCTGCAGCATGGCGCCGCCCAGCTTGGCGAGCTCGAGATCGGTCGGCCACTGGGTGTCGGCATTGCCGACGCGGTCCATCGCCGCGAAGTCGGCGCTGCGCAGGTCCGCGCGGATCAAGGTGGCGCGCCGCAGGTTGGCGCCGCGCAGGTTGGCGCGCGACAGGTTGGCGCCGCGCAGGTCGGCATAGGCGAGATTGGTCATCAGGAGCTCGGACTGGCTGAGATCGACCCCAGCCAGGTTGCAGTAGTCGAGCTGCGCCGCCGACAGATGCGCCTTGGCGAAGTTGAACTCGCTGAGGTCGAGCTCGGACAGGCGCGCCTGGGTACCGCTGAAGCCGGACGAGCCGATCCACTTGGCGTGCTCGCGCAGCACCTGCGCCATGTCGATGCCGAGATCGGCGAACGGCTTGACGCGCCGCGCCGCGGTCGCGTCGGCCGCCGCTCCGATCGCCACGCGGTCGTAGATCGCGCCGCGCAGGTCGGTGCCCTCGAGCACGGCGCCGGCCCACATCGCGTTGGTCAGCACCGCGCCTTGCAGGTTGGCGCCGCTCATGTTGCAGTTGGTCAGGTCGGCGCCCTCGAGGATCGAGCCCGTCAGCGTGGCGTTGCGCAGGTCGGCGCCCGACAGCTTGACGCGGTAGAGGTTGGCATCGCTGAAATCGGTCTGCACGACGAAGGCGTTCGACATCTTGGCGTGACTGAGGTCGGCGCGCCGCGCCACCACGCACACCATGTCGGCGGGCGACGCCTCGTAGGTCACCGCGCGCAGCTCGCGGTTGCGGTCGCTCTGCGCCAGCACGCCCTCGCGCAGATCGGCCTCGACCATGACGGCGTCGTCGAGCACCGCGCCGCGCAAGGTGGCGCCGCGCAGATCGGCGCGCGTCAGATCGGCCTCGCGCAGGTCGGCGAGCCGGAGGTCGGCGGCGAACAGGCTCGCGGTGCGCAGCACCGCCCGCGTCAAGATGGCGCGCTGCAGGCGCGCGCCCGACAGGTCCGCCCCGGTCAGATCGCAATCGGTCAGATCGACGTTCGACAGGTCGTGGAACGCGAGGTTGGCGCGCGCCCCGCCCGGCAGCTGGCCGACGAACCGGCGATGGCGCTGCAGGACGCCGCTCAGCTCCTGCGGGGTCAGGCGCTTGGACGGGTTCTTCGAATTGTCGGTATTCTCGGGAGGCACGATCTGCTCCGGCGGCCAAGAACAACGCTTCGTCGAATGGGGCTTTTGTTGAAAACTCGATCGATCTCACGCCAAGTCCTTCTACCATGCCGGTGATGGGTTACCGAATTATCAAGGCAGGCCGGCTGTTCGCCCCAGGGTTGATCTCGGTCGTGCTGCTACGGTTGATCGGCGCCCTGATCCTGATCGCGGCGCTGCCGGCGCCGCTGCGTGCCGCCGGGCACGACACGCTGACGATCGGCGTCTCGACCTATCCGCCCACCCTCAATCCGCTGACCGACGCCACGGTCGCCGCGAATTACGTGCTCGGCATGGCGAGCCGGCCGCTCACCGCCTATGACGCGAACTGGCAACCGGTGTGCATTCTCTGCACCGAGCTGCCGACCCTCGAGAACGGCAAGGCCGTGCTCGAGACCCGCCCCGACGGCAAGCACGGCATCGCGGTCACCTTCACGCTCAAGCCCGACCTCAAATGGGGCGACGGCACGCCGGTCACCACGCGCGATGCGCAGTTCACCTGGGAGATCGGCCGCAACCCGAAGACCGGCGCCGTCAACGCCGAGGAGTTCCGGCGCATCACGGCGATCACCGCGGTCGACGACAAAACCTTCACGCTCCACGTCGATCGTGTCGAGTTCAGCTACAACGCCGTCGACCTCCACCTGGTGCCCGAGCATCTCGAGCGCGACCGCTTCGGCGACCCGTCGCAGTATCGCGTGCGCACACGCTACGAGACCGAGCCGACCAACCCCGGTCTCTATGACGGCCCCTATCGCATCGCCGAGCTGTCCCAGGGCAGCCACATCGTGCTCGAGCGCAACCCGTCCTGGGCGGGCAAGGCGCCGGCGTTCAAGCGCATCGTCGTGCGCGCGATCGAGAACAGCGCGGCGCTCGAATCCAACCTGTTGTCGGGCAGCGTCGACTACGTCCCCGGCGAGGAAGGGCTCATCCTCGATCAGGCGATCGCGCTCGAGAAGCGCAGCGGCGCGCGCTTCGATTTCATCTACAAGCCGAGCCTCTACTAC
The DNA here is from genome assembly GCA_035507915.1 of Candidatus Sulfotelmatobacter sp. Taxonomy (GTDB): domain Bacteria; phylum Pseudomonadota; class Alphaproteobacteria; order Elsterales; family Elsteraceae; genus JACQAI01. The sequence goes on along the minus strand of DATJNS010000288.1, from coordinate 679 downwards.
TCGCACGTCGATCTCAACCTCGACAATCCGCTGCTCCAGGACGTGCGCGTGCGCCGCGCGCTCCTGATGGCGATCGACCGCGAGGGCATCGATCAGCAGCTGTTCAACGGCAAGCAGCCGCCCGCCGACTCGTTCGTCAGCCCGCTCGACTGGATCTACGATCCGAACGGCGTCAAATACACCTACGATCCCGCGGGTGCCGCCAAGCTGCTCGACGATGCCGGCTGGGTGCTGCACGACGGCGTGCGCCAGAACGCGTCCGGCCAGAAGCTCAGCCTCGAGCTGATGGGCGCCGCCGGCATCCGCACCAGCGAGCTGGTCGAGCAGGTCATGCAGAGCGAGTGGCGCAAGGTCGGCATCGAGGTGACGATCCGCAACCTCGCCGCGCGCGTGCTGTTCGACAACCTGACCCACCGGCGCTTCACCGGCATGGCATTTTTCGGCTGGGCGAGCGCGCCCGAGAGCGTGCCGCGCACCATCCTGCGCTCCGACCAGATCCCGAGCGCGGCCAACAACTGGGACGGCCAGAACTACACCGGCTACAAGGATCCCACGACCGACGCGCTACTCGACCAGATCGAGATCGAGCTCGACCGCGACAAGCGTCGCGCGCTGTGGCACGCGCTGCAGCGCCGCTACGCCGAGGCGCTGCCGGTGCTGCCGCTCTATTTCCGCTCGA
>DATJNS010000287.1:0-15695 GCA_035507915.1 Candidatus Sulfotelmatobacter sp. | reverse complement strand
CGGGACGAACACCATCGCGGTGGGCGCGACGCGCGCCATGTAGACGGCGTCGTGGCCGGCGCCGCTGATGATGTCCATGTGGGGATAGCCGGCGCCGGCCGCCGCGCCGCGCACCGCAGCGACGCACTCTTGGTCGAACGGCGTCGGCGGGAAATACCAGAACTCCTTCACGTCGGCGGCGAGCCCGCTCGCCGCGGCGATGCGCGCGCAGTCGTCGCGCAGAACCCGGTCCATCGCGCTCAACGTCGCGTCCTCGGGATGGCGGAAGTCGACCGTGAAGAACACCTTGCCGGGAATCGTGTTGCGCGAGTTGGGCGACACCTGCGCGAAGCCGACCGTGGCGCAGGCGTAGGGCGCGTGGTCGTGGCCGATGCGATTGACCGCGTCGATCATGCGGGCGGCACCGACCAGCGCATCGCGCCGACGCGTCATCGGCGTCGGTCCGGCGTGCGCCTCTTGGCCCGTGACCGTGATCTCGTACCAGCGTTGGCCCTGCGCGCCGGTCACCACGCCGACCGTCTTCGCCTCGGCCTCGAGGATCGGCCCCTGCTCGATGTGCGCCTCGAAATAGGCGCCGACCGGGCGGCCGCCGCACGGCCGATCGCCGGCGAAACCGATGCGCGCGAGCTCCTGGCCGATCGTCTTGCCGTCGAGGTCGGGGCGGTCGAGGCCGTAGGCGAGGTCGAACACGCCGGCGAACACGCCCGAGCCGATCATCGGCGGCGGAAAGCGCGAGCCCTCCTCGTTGGTCCACACCACGACCTCGATCGGCGCCTCGGTCTCGAAGCCGGCGTCGTTCAGGCTGCGCACCACCTCGAGCCCGGCGAGCACGCCGAACACGCCGTCAAACCGCCCGCCGGTCGGCTGGGTGTCGAGATGGCTGCCGGTCAGCACCGGCGGCAGCGCGTCGTTGCGTCCGGCGCGCCGCGCGAAAATGTTGCCCATGCGGTCGACGCCGATCGTGCAGCCGGCCTGCTTGGCCCAGCCGATGAACAGCTGGCGGCCCTCCCGGTCGAGATCGCTCAGCGCCAGGCGGCAGTTGCCGCCCTTCTCGGTCGCGCCGATCTTGGCCATGTCCATCAGGCTGCGCCACAGCCGGTCGCCGTCGATCTTGAGATTGGTCGCCATGTTTTCGGGCCTTATGATCGCGCCAACGCCACGGCAGGGTAGGGACGCGCATGCTGATCGTCCACAGTGAGACGCATCGCCAGCACGCGCCGCGCTATTTTCTGGTGCGTGGCGCGGTTCAACAGAATCCCGAGATACCCGAGCGCGCCGAACGCCTGCTCGCTGCCGTGCGGGGCTCGAGCAACGTCGTCGTCGAACCGGATGGCATCCGCGACGACGTGCTCGCGGCGGTGCATACCGACGACTACCTGGCCTTCCTGCGGGACGCGCCGGCGGCGTGGGCGGCGCTGACGGGCGCGGCGACCGAGATCGTGCCCAACGTGCACCCCAACCGCTATACGACGGCTAGGCCACGGGGCATCGTCGGGCGCGCCGGGTACCACCAGGCGGACACGTCTTGCCCCATCGGGCCGGGCACCTTTGCCGCCGCATGCGCGGCGGCGGCGTGTGCCGTGCATGCCACCCGCGCCGTCCTTGGCGGCGCGCGTGTCGCCTATGCGCTGTGCCGGCCGCCCGGTCATCACGCCTACGCCGACATCGCCGGCGGCTTCTGCTATCTCAACAATGTTGCGATCGCCGCGGCACTCGCGCGCACGGTCCACGGCCGCGTCGCCATTCTCGACGTCGACGTTCACCATGGCAACGGCACGCAGGGCATCTTCTACGACCGTCCCGACGTGTTGTTCGTGTCCGTGCATGCCGATCCCAGCAACTACTACCCGTACTTCGCCGGCTACGCCGACGAGCGCGGCGCCGGAGCGGGCGTCGGCGCCAATCTGAACCTGCCGCTGCCCCATGGGACCGGGGACGCCGGCTATCTGGAGGCGCTCGAGCGCGGCCTCGACGCGATCCGGCGCTTCGCGCCCGGCCTCGTGCTGGTGTCGCTCGGTTTCGACGCCAGCGAGCACGATCCGCTGGGCGTCCTCAAGGTCACGCGGGCGGGGTTCGCCGAGATCGCCCGTCGCGTCGCCGCGCTTGCGCTGCCGACCGTGCTGATCCAGGAGGGCGGCTACCTGTCGGACCACCTGGGTGGTCTGCTCGTCGCGTTCCTCGGCGGGTTCGAGGCCGCGCGCTGAACACCTAGACTAGGACGGGAACTTCGCCAGCACCTCGGCGACCTGCGCCGGCGTCAGCGGGCGCACCTTGTGGCCGTGCAGCAGCAGATGCAGCTTGGCGGTCTCCTCGAGCTCCTCGATCGCATAGACGGCGTTCGGCAGCGTCGTGCCGGCGACCACCGGCCCGTGATTGGCGAGCAGCACCGCGTGATGGCGCGTCGCGAGCTTGCGTACTGCCTCGGCGAGCTCGCGGTCGCCCGGCAGATAGAAGGGCACCAAGGGCAGCCGGCCGACGCGCATCACGTAATAGGCGGTGATTGGCGGCAGCACGTCGGCCGGATCGAGATTGGCGAGGCACGACAGCGCGACCGCGTGGGTCGAGTGCAGATGCACGACGGCGCCGGCCTTCGGGCGCTCCTCGTACATCGCCTGGTGCAGAAACGACTCCTTGGTCGGCGGCTCGCCTTCGACCGGGAAGCCGTGATCGTCGAGTTTCGACAGGCGCGCCGGATCGAGCCGGCCGAGGCAGGCGTTGGTCGGCGTCATCAGCCAGCCGTCGTCGATGCGGGCGCTGATGTTGCCGCTCGACCCGGGGGTCAGGCCGCGGTCGTAGAGCGACCGCCCGAGCGTCACGATCTCCTCGCGCAGCGCGTTCTCGGTGCTCGTCATGGCGCCATCCTCAAGGCCTTGGCGAAGAAGTCCGGCGCGCCGAAATTGCCCGACTTGAGCGCGAGCGCGAGCCGCGGCGCGTCCTCGGCGACGGTCCAGGGCACGCCGGGATCGATCTCCTGGCCGATGCGCAGCGCCTTGACGTCGAGCGCCTGCACGACCGCGCCGGCGGTCTCGCCGCCCGCGACGATGAAGCGCCGCACGCCGGCCGCGAGCAGCGCGCGCGCGATCGACGCGAACGCGCCCTCGAGCAGGCTGGCCGCGCGCTCGGTGCCGAGCCAGCGCTGCGCGCTCTGGACGCGCGCCGGCTCCGCGGTCGAATAGATCAGCACCGGGCCGCGCGGCAGTCGCTGGGTCGCCCACACGATCGCCTGGGTGACCACGTCGGTGTCGCGCGACAGCGCCATGGGGTCGAGCTCGAACGCCGGCGCGTCGCCGCGCATCTTGGCGACCTGGCCCTGGGTCGCCTCCGAGCAGCTGCCCGACAGCACGAGCGCCGGGCCCGGCTCGGCCGGCGCCAAGGTCTGGCGCACCGCGTAGGCGGGCAGCCATTCGCGCCGGCGATAGGCGGCCGGCAGGCCGATCGCCAGCCCCGAGCCCGCGGTCACCAGCGGAAAGTCGGCGACCGCCTCGCCCAAGGTCGCGAGGTCCTGGTCGGCGGCGACATCGACCACCGCGTAGCGCTTACCGTCCTTGCGCAGGCGCTCGAGCTCGGCGCGCAGCGCGGTCGACCCTTGGCTCACCGTCGGCAGCGCCGCCAGCCCGACCGCGCCCGCGGTCTGGCGGCCCATCACGCGCACCAGATCGGCATCGTGCATCGGCGTCAGCGGATGATTGCGCATCGACGATTCGGAGAGCAGCCGGCCGTTGACGAACAGGTGCCCCATGTAGATCGTGCGGCCGGCGCCGGGGAAGGCCGGGCACACGACGCTGAAGTCGCCGCCGAGCGCCTCGAGCAGCGCGTCGCTGACCGGCCCGATATTGCCCTGGTCGGTCGAGTCGAAGGTCGAGCAGTACTTGAAATAGATCTGGCGCACGCCCGCCTCGCGCAGCCACGCCAGCGCGTCGAGCGACTGGGCGACCGCATCGGCCGGCGCGATCGTGCGCGTCTTGAGCGCGACCACCAGCGCGTCGACCTCGTCCGGCGCCGGCCCGCTCGGCCGGCCGAGGATCAGGACCGTGCGCATGCCCTGGCGCACCAGGGCATTGGCGAGGTCGGTCGCGCCCGTGAAGTCGTCCGCGATGGCGCCCAGGACCGCCGTCATCCGGCTTGCTCCCGCGTCGCTTTGCTCTTAAGACGCTCGACGGTAGCACGAGTTTCGCCGACCGAGGAAACCTCCGATGCCGCGTTTCGCCGCCAATCTCAGCTGGCTGTTCCTCGAGCACGAGTTCCTCGACCGCTTCAAGGCGGCCGCCGATGCCGGGTTCCACGCCGTCGAGTTCCTGTTCCCCTACGACCACCCGGCCGAGGCGGTCGCCGAGCGCCTGAAGGCGGCCAAGCTCGAGCTCGTGCTCTTCAACCTGCCGCCCGGGGACTGGACCAAGGGCGATCGCGGGCTGGCGGCGCTGCCCGGCCGCGAAGAGGATTTCGCCGCCGCGCTCGAGCGCGCGCTCGCCTATGCGCGCGTGCTCGGCTGCCGCACCGTGCACGTGATGTCGGGCCTGGCCGAGCCGGGACCCAAGACCGACGCGACCTATCGCGCGAACCTCAAGCGCGCCGCGGCGGCCGCCAAGCCGCACGGCATCACGGTGGTGATCGAGCCGATCAACCACCGCGACATCCCCGGTTTCTATCTCAACACGGTGGAGCAGGCGGCCGCCGCGATCGAAGCGGTCGGCGCCGACAATCTGCATATCCAGTTCGACTTCTATCACTGCCAGATCACCGAGGGCGCGCTGGCCATGCGCTTCCAGGAGCATTTCGCCCGCGTCGGCCACATCCAGATCGCCGGCGTGCCGGGCCGTCACGAGCCGAACGTCGGCGAGATCAACTACCCCTATCTGTTCGAGATGATCGACAAGCTCGGTTATACCGGTCACATCGGCTGCGAGTACAAGCCGGCCGCCGGCACGCTCGCCGGGCTCGGCTGGGCCAAGCCCTACGGCATCGTGCCCAAGCAGGCGCGCTGACCGTGGCGCTCAAGATCGTCATTACCGGCGGCGCCGGTTTCCTCGGTGCGAGCCTGGCGCGTCAGATTCTCAAGCGCGGCACCGCCGCGGGACCCGACGGCAGGCAGACCGAGATTCGCGAGCTCATGCTGGTCGACCTCGTGCCGGCCGCGATCGACGATCCGCGCGTGCGCTCGATCGTCGTCCAGACGCTCGACCAATCCACCGTGGCGGCCGTGCTCGGCCGCGACACCGACAGCGTGTTCCATCTCGCCGCCGTGGTGAGCGCCGCCGCGGAGGCGGATTTCGATCTCGGCATGCACGTGAATGTCGACGGCATCCGCGCCGTGCTCGAGGGCAGCCGCGCGCTGCCGCGGCCGCCCAGGCTCGTGTTCACGAGCTCGATCGCGGCGTTCGGCGGCAAGCTGCCCGCGGTGGTGACCGACGGCGTGGCGGCGACGCCGACCAACTCCTACGGCGCCCAGAAGGCGATCGGCGAGCTGATGGTCGCCGATTACGCGCGCAAGGGTTTCGTCGACGGCCGCTCGGTGCGTCTGCCCACCATCGTCGTGCGCCCGGGCCGGCCCAACAAGGCGGCGTCGAGCTTTGCGTCGGGCATCATCCGCGAGCCGCTCAACGGCGAGGCCGCGATCTGCCCGATCTCGCGCGACACCAAGGTCTGGATCCTGTCGCCGCGGCGTGCCGTCGAGGCGCTGATGCGCGTCCACGACATCGACGCCGCGACCTGGGGGCCGCGTTCCGCGCTCAACCTCTCGGGCCTGACCGTCACGGTCGGCGAGATGGCGGCGGCGCTCGAGCGCGTCGCCGGAGCGAAAGTCGCCGCGCGCATCGCCTGGCAGCCCGACGCGAGCCTGCAGACCATCGTCGGCGGCTGGCCCGGCGAATTCGCCACCGAGCGCGCCACCCAGCTCGGCTTCACGGGCGACGCCGACATGGATGCGATCATCCGCGCCTACGTCGAGGACCACCTGCCCGGCGGTCCACGCTGACTACGCGTCGCGCACCGGGATCGTGACGCGGGTGGCGTCGGCGCCGCCGGTCGCGAAGTCGAGGCGCGGCGGGCGGCCGTGCGGCACCTGCGGATAGTGCGCCTCGTCGGCGCCCGCGATCGAGACGCGCAAGCGGCTGCCGGCGGCCAACGTCCAGGCGATCGGCAATAGCGGGACTGCGACGGTTTCGCGCGCGCCGGGCGTCATCAGGCGCGCGTCGGCCTGATCGTACGAGCGGTAGGGCCAGCAGGTGCGATAGTCGGACGGCGCCGCGCGCTCGGCGCGGTGCAGCAGGCGCAGCATGCCCTCGGTGATGTAGCGCACCGCGCCGTCGGCCTCGACCTCGGACAGGTAGACGAACAGCGCGGCGTCGGGCTCGGAGCATGACAGCGCGAGGTGCGCGATCGCGTGGCCGGCGATCGCCGTGGGCCGGTCGAGCGGCGCCGTGTCGAAGTGCAGCAAGCCGGCCGAGCGCTCGGCCCAGTCCGGGTAGTAGGTCTCGACCGCGGCGGCGCCCAGTCGCTCGTAGCGCGTGTTGCGGCCGGTGCTCGTGGCGAACGAGACCTGGTAGCGTACGCTCCCCGAATTGGCCGGCGGCGTCTCGGCGAGCCGGGCGTCCGCATCGGCGTACAAGACCCACGGGCGCGCGGGCGGCGGCCAGCTGTCCGCGGCGTGCCAGCGCTCGCCGTGCACGCTGAAATAATGCACGGGCGCCTCGGCCTCGAGGCCGGCGTCGCGTTGCGCCAGGTAGCGGTCGAAGAATCGCACGAGCTCGCCCATCAGCGCGAACTCCGGGACGACCTCGCGGCGCCACGGCGACACGTTGGTGCGCGCGCCGTGATCCCAGGGGCCGAGCAGCAGGAAGCGGGGATTGCGGTCGAGCGTCAGGAAGCGCGCGATCGTGCCGTTGGCATAGCCGGCGCCGTCGCACCATCCGGAGACCGAGAGGATCGCGACGTCGGGCCGGATTTCGCCGACATAGCCGTAGGGGCTGCACGCCTTGGTCGTCAGCGCGGGATCGTGCACGGCCCGGCTGTCCCGATAGACGAACTCGCGCGCCCAGTCGGACAGCTTGAAGTTGTCGCGATGTTGGGCGGTCGCTTGGCGCAATAGCGTCCCCTCGGGATCGTCGTCGACCGGCTGCGGGCCGGCGTAGCGCCGATCGCTGAAATAGGGATAGGCGGACAGCAGGTCGCGCCGGTCGTGATCGAGCGCGACCATCATGCCGTCGTAGGCCGTGACCCAGATCTTGGACAGCAGGCCGCCCGGATAGAGCTGCTCGCCATAGATGTCGGAGACCGCGAACAAAGGCGCGATCGCCTTGACGGCCGGATGCCCCGTGCTGGCGAGGAAGCACGCCGCCGCGCCGAGATAGGAGATGCCGGTCGCGCCGAGCCGGCCGTTGCACCAGGCTTGGCCGACCACCCACTCGGCGATCTCCCGGCAGTCGTCGCGCTCCTTGGGCGAGCGCAGCGCGTCGCGCGTGCCGAAGCTCGCGCCGGTGCCCCGCATGTCGACGACCACCAGCGCGTAACCGTACGGCACGAAGGCGTCGCGATACTTCGCGGCATTGGGCGTCGGCTCGGCGCCGCTGCCCGTTACCCGGAAGCGGCGATAATACGGCGTGAAGACGATGATCGCCGGGAATCGCTCGCCCGGCGCACGCGCTGCGACGGGCTGCGGAACATAGGCGTCGACCGCGAGGCGGCAACCGTCGCGCATCGTCACGTAGACCGAGGTCGGCGCCGCCGGCACGGCGTAATGGCGTTCACGGGCCGCGAGATAGTCGCTCGGCGCAACCCGCCAGGCGCCGCTGCCCTGGTCGCCGTCGCCCACGGGCCTAGCGCTCCACCGCGGTGCCGCTCGGGCAGGGCGCGTTGTTGACCGCCGTGTTCACGCCGTTGCGGCTGAGGAAACCGATCAGCTCGCGACTCGCGATCGCGAAGCCGCTCGCGGCGAAGCTCGTTTTTGTGGCTTTCTCGGTGAGGTAGCTGTTGATGCCGACGACGCGGCCGCAGCGGTCGACCAGCGGTCCGCCGCTGCTGCCCTGCGAGATCAGCGCGGTGTGCGCGATCGTCGACACGTTCGCCGTGTTGATCTGGATCGCGCTGATCTCGCCGCGCGTGATCACGAGATCGGGCGCAACACCCTGCTTGCCCTCGGCGAAGGTGCGGTAGTCGGCGTCGTTGCTGATCGTCACGGTCGGGTAGCCGGCCGCGATCACTTCCTGCAGCTTGGCGATTTCGGTCGTGAAGGCGAGCGGTGCGTGCGTGATGCCCGGGACCTCGAGCAGCGCATAGTCGGATCCGCCGACTGCGCCGCCGTCCGTCGTCGCCACGATGCGTGCCGGATAGAGATGGCCGAGGGACCGGCTGATCACCAGCACGCGCTGCGCGTGGTCGATCACGTGCCGGTTGGTGAGCAGGCGGTCGGGTGACACGAAGAAGCCGCTGGCGACCGACGTAATGCCGCCGCCCAGCGGCGCGACCACGAGCGCGGTCGCGGTCTCGAGATAGGCAACGAGCTGCGCGTTGCTAAGCGGCGTCGCTTGACCACCCGGGACCGGTGGCGCGCCGAGCGATTGGTTGACGACAGGATCGCGGATCAGCGCGTCATGATGGAACACCACGCGATCCTCGACGGCATAGAGCATGCACGGCGAGCCGGCGTTCAAAGCGCAGCGCTCGAGCGCACGTCGGATCGCCTCCTTCTCCGAGCTCTCTTCGGCGACCCAGGCGACCACGCCCGTCACGTTGACGGCCAGCGCTTTGGGTTCCCGTGCTTTGATGTATGGCTCGAGCTTTTCACGGGCGGCGTCGGCGACGAACGGCATCGCATAGGGATCGAAGGTCGAGCCTGGGACGATCTGCTCGCTGCTCGGGGCGGCGGTGGCGCCGATCACCGGCAGCGTCGTCGGCACGGGATCGAGTAGTCCGGGCGAGCCGATCGCGCGGATGAAACGCGGCGCCGTGTCGCCCAGGGGGTCTCCCTGCGCCGCGCACAGATAGCCGCGCATTTCCGCGCGCTCGAAGGTGCCGGAGAACACCGCGCAGCTCTTGGGCTCTCGGTCGTCGACGCGGAAGAGCTGATAATCGATCGGCATGTGCCCGTGGAGCAGCGATCCGCTGCCGCCGAACGTGACGACCTTCTGATTGAAATAGGGGAAGTCCCGCAGCGCCGCCCGCGGCGTGGGTGGCTGCCAGCGGACCTGGCGGGTGGTGGTGACGAACAGCACCCAGCCGAAATAGGCACCGTGCGCGAACCGCGCCTCGTAGCGTGCCACGAACGGCTCGGTCTCACCCTCGACCGTGCCGAGCTGGCGCGATGCCAGATTGAAGCCTGGCGGCTCCCAGCCGGTGATCGCCACGCTGAGCGGCAAGGCGCCGAGCGGGATTTGCTGGGGTTGGTCGTAACGCACGATCTTCTGCTGGCCGAACGCGGGCACGGCGCTCGCCAGGGCGACCCACAGCGCAATCCAGACCGTCAGCCTCGGCATGGTGGCTCCTGAGGCCTGCTTCCCGGATCGAATCCTGTCGAAACGCTGCTCAACGGGCGGTTAATCGACCACCCGGGGGTTGCGCGCGCTATTCGTTTTCGCGCCCCTGGTCCATCCACACGCGCATGTTGCGGACGAAGGCCTCGGGGTTCTTCTCGACCAGCTTGCGCAGCCGCTCCACGATCGCCTTGCGCACCTTGCCCTCGACGCCGCGCAGGGCGGTGTCGATATCGTCGGACGCGCCGCCCGACGACTGGGGGACGACGGCGCGTCCGGTGTTCTTGGCCTCGGCCATCAGGGCCCTCTCGCGAAGCGACGCGGCGGCATATTAGATCGGCGGAAGGTTAACGGCAAATGAGCGCGGACCCCGGTGGCTGCCTCAGCCGCCGATGCGGGCGACGCGGAGAACGTTGGTGGCGCCGGGCGTGCCGAACGGTACGCCCGCGGTGATCACCAGCTTGTCCATCTGATCGCCGAACCCGTGCCTCGCCGCGACGTCGCAGGCGATCTCGACCATCTCGCCGAAGCTCGTGCAGTCGCGCGTGGTCAGGCAGTTGACGCCCCACACCAGCGCCAGGCGGCGCGCCGTCGCCTGGCTCGCGGTCAGCCCGATGATGGGGACGGCGGGTCGCTCGCGCGCCACCCGGAGCGCGGTCAGGCCCGAGGTCGTGTAGGTCACGATCGCGGCGGCGTCGATCGTCTCGGCAACCTGCGCCGCCGCCGCGGCGATGGCGTCCGACGAGGTTTTTTCGTGGGTCATCGGGTCCGCCATCATGAGCGAGCGATAGAGCTCGTCGCGTTCGACCCTGAGGATGATCTTCTCCATGATCGTGACGGCTTCGACCGGATAGGCGCCGCTCGCGGTCTCGGCCGACAGCATCACGGCGTCGGCGCCATCATAGACCGCGGTCGCCACGTCGGACGCCTCGGCGCGCGTCGGGGTCGGTGAACCGATCATCGACTCGAGCATCTGGGTCGCCACCACGACCGGTTTGCCGGCGCGCCGGCACGCGCGCACCATGCGGCGCTGCAGCGGCGGCACCTCCTCGGTCGGCATCTCGACGCCGAGGTCGCCGCGCGCCACCATCACGGCGTCGGCGAGCTCGATCAGCTCGTCCAGGTGCTCGATCGCCTGCGGCTTCTCCATCTTGATCATGACGCCGGCGCGTCCGGCGACCAGCTTCTTGGCCTCGGCGACGTCGTCGGGCCGCTGCACGAACGACAGCGCGATCCAGTCGGCGCCCATCTGCAGCGCGAAGTCGAGGTCGCGCCGGTCCTTGTCGGTCAGCGCGGCCAACGGCAGCACCGCCTGCGGCACGTTGACGCCCTTGCGGTTGGACAAGGCGCCGCCGGTCACCACGGTGGTGTCGGCCGAGCGCGCGTCGCAGCGCTCGATGTGCAGCCGGACCTTGCCGTCGTCGACCAGCAGGTCCTGGCCCGGCTCGACGGCGGCGAAGATCTCCGGATGGGGCATGCCGACGCGCGTCGCGTCGCCCGGCGTCTGGTCGAGGTCGAGCCGAAACGGCTGGCCGGGCGCGAGCGTGATCTTGCCGTCCGCGAAGGTCGCGATGCGCAGCTTCGGGCCCTGCAGATCGGCGAGCACGCCGATCGAGCGGCCGCTCTGCTGCTCGAGCGCGCGGATCGCGTCGTAGCGCGCTTGATGGTCCTCGTGGTTGCCGTGGCTGAAATTCAGCCGGAACACGTTGGCGCCCGCCTCCGACAGGGCGGCGATGACCGCCGGGTCGGAGCTGGCGGGGCCCAGGGTCGCGATGATGCGGGTGGCGGCGTCGCGGCGCATCGGCAGCCTCACTCTGATGTCACATCAGGCCGGCGGGATCAGGCAGGGATCACGGCAGTATCAGGATGGCGCGGAAGTCGTTGACGTTGGTCAGGGTCGGTCCGGTCACCACGAGATCGTCGAGCGCGGCGAACAGGCTGTAGGCGTCATTGTCGTCGAGGCGCTTGGCGGGATCGAGTCCGAGGGCGCGCGCGCGCGCCACCGAGTCGGGGGCCCACAGCGCGCCGGCGTTGGTCTCCGTGCCGTCGATGCCGTCGGTGTCGCACGCGATCGCGTGGATGCGCGGATCGGCTTCGAGCGCGAGCCCGAGCCCGAGCAAGAGTTCGGCGTTGCGGCCGCCGCGGCCGTGCCCGCGCACCGTCACGGTGGTCTCGCCGCCCGACAGCAGCACCGCGGGCGGCGCCACCGGCAGTCCGTGGCGCGCCACCGAGTGCGCGATGCCGGCGAGCGCGCGGCCGACCTCGCGCGCCTCGCCCTCGATGGCGTCGCCCAGGATCAGCGGCGTGACGCCGGCGCCGCGCGCGACCTCGGCGGCCGCCTGCAGGCTGCCGAGCGGGCGCGCCATCAGGGCGTACTCGGCGCGCGCGAAGCGCGGGTCGCCCGGCTTCGGGGTTTCGTCGCGTGCCTCGGCAAGCCGGCGCGCGATCGCGGCGGGCGGCACGATGCGGTATTTGTCGAGCACGGCGCGCGCATCGGCGAACGTCGTCGGGTCGGGCACTGTCGGGCCCGATCCGATGGTTGCCGGATCGTCGCCCGGCACGTCGGAGATCGCCAGGGTGACGAGCCGCGCCGGCGCGGCGGCGGCGCCCAGCCGGCCGCCCTTGATCGCCGACATGTGCTTGCGCACGGTGTTGATCTCGCCGATGGTCGCGCCCGATTTCAAGAGTGCGGCAGTGACGTCGCGCTTGTCGGCGAGCGTGATGCCGGGCGCCGGCAGCACGAGCAGCGCCGACGCGCCGCCCGACATCAGGCAAAGCACCAGGTCGTCGGCCGCAAGACCGGACACCAGCCCGAGGATGCGCTGGGCCGCCTCGGTGCCGGCGGCGTCGGGCACCGGATGCCCGGCCTCGATCACCGTGATGTGGCGGCACGGCACGGCGTGGCCGTAGCGCGTCACCACCAGGCCCGACAGCGCGCCGCCCGACCAGGCCTGCTCGACCGCCTCGGCCATCGCGGCGGCCGCCTTGCCGGCGCCGACCACGACGGTGCGGCCCTTCGGCGGTGGCGGCAGATGGCGTTTCAGCACGCGCGCCGGCGTCGCGGCGTCGACCGCGGCGCGGAACAGCTCGCGCAGCAGCGCACGCGGATCGCCGACGGTCATGCGGGGCGCTCGCTCATGGTCGAGCGACAGTGTGGGGAGTTCCGCGGCGGGCGCAAGCGCGGCGGCGGCGTGGCGCGCCCGGAGGTTTCTCCCTACAGTGGCGGGATCGCGCCAAACCGCCGCGCATTTGTAAAGGATGCAAGCCATGGCCGACATCCGCATGCCGCTGTCGGGCGACGTCAGCCAGACGATCAATCCGTGGACCTGGTGGATCCGCGCCTGGGGCCAGATCGGCTTCATCAACATCAACGAGACCAACACGGGGGACGCCGAGGTCGAGCAGCGCATCGTGCGCGAGATCGCGGGCTACGGCCGCCAGCTTGGTTGGACCTCGGAGGTGCTCGCGATCGTGCTGCGCCACGCCAAGTACGGCGACCTCACGCCGGCCGAGCGCGACAGCATCGCGCAGTTCGACCGCGTGCAATCGCATGTCGAGGCGATCAAGCAGGGCAAGCGCCGCGATGCCGCGCGCAGCGAGCTCGACCGGCTGGTGCGGACCGTCGCGGAGCTCAAGCACACCGACCGCGCGTTGTTCGACGCCGTCGCCGCGCGCCTCCGGCCGATCGTCGCCGAAGATCCCGCTCCCACGCCCGTGGCACGTCCGGCGTTGCCCGCGCCATCGAAGCCGGTCGCGTCGCGTGCCGCGAAACGCCGACCGCGCCGGTAACTCGGGTCGTCATTGCGAGCGCAGCGAAGCAATCCAGAGTCGCGCCACGGACCCCTGGATTGCTTCATCGCGGAGCCTGTCCTCGGGCCGCGCATGCGCGGACCCGGGGGGCCTCGCAATGACGATGAAGCGGCCGGCCTCTAGCCGAGCCCACCCTTATCGACGATGAACTGGGCGATCTCGGCGACGCCCAGATTGGCCTTGAGGTTGGTGAACAGGAACGGCCGCTCGCCGCGCATCTTGCGGGCATCGCGGTCCATCACGCCGAGATCGGCGCCGACCAGCGGCGCCAGATCGATCTTGTTGATCACCAGCAGGTCCGAGCGCGTGATGCCCGGACCGCCCTTGCGCGGGATTTTGTCGCCGGCCGACACGTCGATCACGTAGATCGTGAGGTCGGCGAGCTCCGGGCTGAAGGTCGCGGCCAGATTGTCGCCGCCCGACTCGATGAACAGGAGCTCGAGGTCGGGGAAGCGCTTCACCATGCGGTCGACCGCCGCGAGATTGATCGAGGCGTCCTCGCGGATCGCGGTGTGCGGGCAGCCGCCGGTCTCGACGCCCTCGATGCGCTCGGGCGCCAGCGCGCCGGAGCGGGTCAGGAACTGCGCGTCCTCGCGCGTGTAGATGTCGTTGGTGATCACCGCGACCCGGTGGCGGTCGCGCATGTGCTTGCACAGCCGGTCGACCAGCGCGGTCTTGCCCGAGCCGACCGGGCCGCCGATGCCGACGCGCAAGGGGCCGGTGGCGCCGCGCGCGCTCATGTGCGGAACAGCCGCGTGTACTGGGTTTCGTGCTGCATCGACATCAGCTCCACCTGGGTCGCGCCGCTGCCGAGCCGGCGCGGCAAATCGTCGAGCGAGCCCTCGCACGCGACCGCCGCGGCGCGTGCCACCGCCGGCGCCAGGTTGGCGATCGTGATCTGGCCGTCGGTCTGGCCGAGCGGGATCAGGCGCACGCCGGCGGAGACCAGGTTGGCCGCCGTCGCGTGCAGGAATGCGGCCAGCGCGATCTCGAGCGGCAGGCCGCGGGTCGCGGCGCCGACCGCGACCGCATAGGCGACCGGCCGCTTGATGGCGTCGGCGACGAAACGGCACTGGCGGATCGCCGGCAGCGGCCAGGCGGCGTAGGCGGCGGTCAGGAAGGCCTCGCCCTGCGCGGCGCTCTCGTGCGCCAGCTCGGCGCTCGGCCGCCAGGCGTCGCCGAGCTCGATCACCGACGCCAGCACCTTGTCGCTGATCGCCGCGTGGGCGGCGCGGAACAGCAGCGCATCGCTCGCCGCCGTGCCGAACTCGAGGATGCCGGTGATCCACGCCTGCAGGCTCTCGCGGTCGCGCACCAGCCCGCGCTCGATCGCGGCCTCGAGCCCGTGCGAGTAGCTGAAGGCGCCGACCGGGAAGGCGGGTGACAGCCAGGTCATCAGCCGATACAGGCCGTCGCCGCTGAGCGCGCCGTCGGACGACACCGGGGCGGGAAGCGCCTCAGCCATGGTCGTGATGCCCCGGTTCGTGATGCCCGGAGGCGTGATGTCCGTGGTCGTGATGGTCGTCGGCATCGTGGTCGTCATGGTGATGATGGCCGCCGCCCTCGGCGTAGGCGCCCGCCTCGGGATCGAAGGCGCAACGGCGCGGTTCGACCGTCGCGCCCAGGCCGCGCACCATGTCGACGATGACGTGGTCGGCGCGGATCAGCAACCCGTCGGGCACGATCTGCACCGGCAGATGGCGATTGCCGAGATGCCAGGCGATGCGCGCCGTGGTCGCAGCGTCGGCGCAGCGCACCAGCACGCACTCCTCGGTCGCCGCGCGCACCAGCAGGTAGCCGCCGTCGTCGAGCTCGAGCCCGTCGCCGTCGGCGAGCCGGGTCGGCCGCGCCAGGTCGAGCAGGAACGGCTCGCCCGCGTCGGTCAGCAGCTTGAGGCGGCGGCGGTGGCGATCGTCGTGGCGCAGGGTCGCGGTGCCGGCCGCCCGGGCGACCGGCCACGAACCACGTTCGGCGACGGCGACGGCGCGGCGCATCGCTCAGTAGAGGAAGTAGCGCTGCGCCATCGCGAGCTCCTTGGCGGGCTCGCAGGTCAGCAGCTCGCCGTCGGCGCGCACCTCGTAGGTCTCGGGATCGACCTCGAGCTTGGGGCAGGCGTCGTTGTGCACCATCTGGGCCTTGCCGATCTCGCGAATGCCGGACACCGGAACGATCTGGCGCGCCAGCCCCTTGCCGACGCCTTTCGAGGCCGCGGCCTGCGACACGAAGGTGACGCAGCTCGCGCCCAGCGCGCGGCCGAACGCGCCGAACATCGGCCGGTAGTGCACCGGCTCGGGCGTCGGGATCGAGGCGTTGGGATCGCCCATCAGCGCGGCGATGATCATGCCGCTCTTCAGCACCATGTCGGGCTTCACGCCGAAGAACGCCGGCGTCCAGATCACCAGGTCGGCGAGCTTGCCGACC
>DATJNS010000286.1:0-2416 GCA_035507915.1 Candidatus Sulfotelmatobacter sp. | reverse complement strand
CATCTTCGGCACCCTCCTGGTGATCGCCTGGCTGAGCTACAACCCGCTCGATCCGGCGCCCAACGTGGCGGCGCCCGGCCCGGTCCGGAACCTGCTGGGCAGCTTCGGCGCCGACGCCAGCGATCTCGGCCTGCGGACCCTCGGCATCGCCTATCTGCTGCTGATTTTCGTGCTGCTGGCCTGGGGCTGGCGGCTGTTCGTCCATCGCGGCATCAGCCGGCTCGGCACGCGGCTCGCCGCCCTGCCGATCGTCCTGGTGGCCGGCGCGATCGCGCTGGGCGCCTTGCCGTTGCACCTGCCCGACAATCTGCCGGCGGGCCCGGGCGGCTGGATCGCCCAGATCGCGTTGCCCGGCATCGCGTGGCTGGGCCCGCTGCTCGGCGGCCTGAGCCGCGGCACCTTGGGCCTGATCGCGAGCGGCGTCGCCGGCGTCGCGCTGGTGTTCGTGCTCGGCTTCAGCCCGGGCGAATGGCGCTCGTTCGGCGTCGGCACGGCGGCGGCGCTGGTGCGCGCCGGCGTGGCGGCGCGCGCGAGCGCCGAGTCGGGTCGCCGGATGGGCGCCGAGGCCGCCCGCGCCGGTCTCGACCGCGCGCTGCGCGGCATGCGCCGCGAGCCCCATCTGGGCGGCGCGGCATCCGACGCTGCCGAACCGACCATGGGCGGCTTGCCCCCGACTGCGCCCGTCGTCGGTGTGTCGGCGGTCGCCCGCGAGATCTCGATCGAGCCCACGGCGCGCGTCGCGCCCGCGATGGCGCCCGACGCGGGGCACGCCGACGACACGGCGCCGCCGCTGCCCGGCGTCGCGCTGCCGATCGTCGAGCGCCCGGTCCGCGAGGTGGCGCGGGAGCCGGCGCGCGAGGTGAGCCTGGTCGAGCCGCGCGCCGAGCGCGCGCCGGCGCGGGCCCGGCCCAAGGCGCAGCAGACCACGCTCGACCTCGTGCCCAACGAGTACCACCTGCCGCCGACCGATCTCCTGAAGCGCGTGATCGTCAGCACGACGCCCGAGCTCGACACCGCGGCGCTCGAGCAGAATGCGCGCCTGCTCGAATCGGTGCTGCAGGATTTCGGTGTGCGCGGCGAGATCGTGAAGGTGCGCCCGGGCCCGGTCGTCACGCTCTACGAGCTCGAGCCCGCGCCGGGCACCAAGTCGTCGCGCGTGATCGGGCTGGCCGACGACATCGCGCGCTCGATGAGCGCGATCGCGGTGCGCATCGCGGTCGTGCCGGGACGCAGCGTGATCGGCATCGAGCTGCCCAACGCCAAACGCGAGACCATCTACCTGCGCGACATCCTGACCGCCGAGGCCTACGAGCAGACTGCCAACAAGCTCGCGCTCGTGCTCGGCAAGGACATCGGCGGCACGCCGATCGTGGTCGATCTCGCGCGCATGCCGCACCTGCTGATCGCCGGCACCACCGGCTCGGGCAAGTCGGTCGGCATCAACACGATGATCATGTCGCTGGTCTACCGGCTGCCGCCCGAGCGCTGCCGCTTCATCATGATCGACCCCAAGATGCTCGAGCTGTCGGTCTATGACGGCATCCCGCATCTGCTGGCGCCGGTCGTCACCGACCCCAAGAAGGCGGTGGTCGCGCTCAAGTGGGCGGTCAAGGAGATGGAGACGCGCTACCGCGCGATGTCGAAGCTCGGCGTGCGCAACCTCGAGGGCTACAACGCGCGCGTCGACGAGATCACCAAGAACGGCGAGCAGACCACGCGCAAGGTGCAGACGGGTTTCGACGAGACCAGCGGCGAGCCGATCTTCGAGGAGCAGCCGCTCGACCTGCGCTCGTTCCCCTACATCGTCGTGATCGTCGACGAGATGGCCGACCTGATGCTGGTCGCCGGCAAGGACATCGAGGCGGCGATCCAACGCCTGGCGCAGATGGCGCGCGCCGCCGGCATCCACCTCATCATGGCGACCCAGCGGCCCTCGGTCGACGTCATCACGGGCACCATCAAGGCCAACTTCCCGACCCGCGTCAGCTTCCAGGTCACCTCCAAGATCGACAGCCGCACCATCCTGGGCGAGGCCGGCGCCGAGCAGCTGCTCGGCCAGGGCGACATGCTCTACATGGCGGGCGGCGGGCGCATCACGCGCGTGCACGGGCCGTTCGTCTCCGACACCGAGGTCGAGCAGGTCGTCAAGTTCCTGAAGAGCCAGGGCCAGCCCGAGTATCTCGACGCCGTCACCGAGGACGCGGACGCGGCCGACGGCGAGGGCGGCGCCTACGATCCCGACGGCGGCGGCTCGGGCGACGACCTCTACGACCAGGCGGTCGCCCTGGTCGCGCGCGAGCGCAAGGCGTCGACCAGCTTCGTGCAGCGCTACCTGCAGATCGGCTACAACCGCGCCGCGCGCCTGATCGAGAAGATGGAGGCCGAAGGCGTCGTCAGCCCGGCCAACCACGTCGGC
>DATJNS010000285.1:0-4802 GCA_035507915.1 Candidatus Sulfotelmatobacter sp. | reverse complement strand
ATCTGGCGGCCGCCAGCTGCTTCTCGAGGTCGGCGATGTGGGCCTGGGCGTTGGTCAGCGCGTGCTCCTGGACCAGCACGGTCTGCACCAGCAGATAAGGCGCGCTCGGCAGCGCAGCGACGTTCTGCCGGATGAAATCGTCGGCCTCGCGATCCTTCGGCCCGCCGCTCGCGTCGGCTTCCTTCAGCCGGCCGAACAAGCCGCCAATCAGGTTCTTTTCGTCGGGGGTCATCGCCACCTCCAGAAACGACCGTCGAGGCCGCACGGCCTCGGGTCCTGATGTGGGCACGGATTGCGGCAAAATCGAGGCGGTCCCCCCGAGCGATCCCCGACGCGCGCTTCCGGGGCCGCCGGCGGCGCAGGCATCACATGGCCGAGAGCACGCGGCGCAGCGGCTCGGCGCCCGGGTTCGCCGCGGCGTTGCGGATGATCTCGCGCGTGCCGATCTTCCGGCCGTAATAGACCTCGTTGTAGGAGTCGCGCGGCTTGATCAGCGAGCCCTCGAGCGTGACACCGGCGTAGGCGCCCTTGGAGCGTGCCCAAGCGATCACGTCGACATTGGCGTTGGTGGTGGCGTCCGCTTCGGCGTTCGAGCCGACCACCAGCACGGTGAGGCCCGCCTGGGCGCCCAGCTTGACCTCGTTGCGCATCCAGGCGTCGAGCGCGCGGTCGCTCATCACCAGGAACACGACCTCGGCGGTCTCGATACCGATCTGCAGGCCGAACGAGGCGGCCCCGACGGTGTAGAACGCCGGGTAGCTCCAGCCGCCGCCGGTACGCGCCAACAGCACGGCGTTGCCGCCTTCGCCGCCGACGAAGAAGCCGCCTTTGACCAGCTGCGGCACGATCATGATCGCCTTCGCCCGATGCAGCAGCTTGGGCGCGTTGCCGAAGGTGCGGTCCGTCTTCAACGCCTCGATCGTCGCCTTGGCCTGGTCGACCACCTGCTGCTGGTCCGGACCGGCGTGCGCCGGCGGCGCCAGCGCAAGGCCGGCGACGACCGCCAGGGCGAGGATCAGTCGGCTGACCGGACGGGCGGTTGGTCGGTGCATCGCGCTCCTCCTCGGGGACGTGGTCGGCGTAGGCCGCAACGCATACCATCGACATCGAATCGCCCTCCTGTCGAGTCCTGCCACGACTTGACTCGGATCCCCGCGCGCGGGACAAACCCGCCACATGACGGCGCTCAAGGGCAAGCGCATCCTGATCACCGGCGCGGCACGCGGACTCGGTCGCGCCTTCGCCGAAGCGGCTGCCGAGGCCGGCGCCAAGGTCGCCATCGCCGACATCCTCGAAGCCGAAGGCGAGGCGGTCGCCGCCGGGCTGCGCGCGCGCGGATGCGCGGCGACGTTCCGCTTCATCGATCTGGCCGATCCGGAGACGGTCGCGCTCGCGATCGACGGCGCAGTCGATTGGCTGGGCGGCCTCGACGGGCTGGTCAACAACGCCGCCGTCGCGACCGGCATCGGCGGCAAGAGCTTCGAGGAGATCGACCTTGAAACCTGGGATCGGGTGATGTCCGTCAACGTGCGGGGAACCTGGCTGGTGACGCGCGCCGCCGCGCCGGCGCTGCGCGCCGCGCATCGCGGCAAGGTGGTGAACATCGCCTCGGACAGCGCCCTGTGGGGCGCGCCCAAGCTGCTCCACTACGTCGCCGGCAACGGGGCCGTGATCGCCATGACGCGCGCGCTGGCGCGCGAGCTCGGTCCCGATGGCGTCGCCGTCAATGCGGTCGCGCCCGGTCTGACGGTCGTCGAGGATCATGCTCCGGCCGAGCGCCACCAGTTCCACATCGACGGCCGCGCGATGCATCGTCGCCAATTGCCCGCCGACATCGTCGGCACGGTGCTGTTCTTGTTGTCCGACGGCGCTGACTTCGTGACCGGCCAGCTGCTGGCGGTCAACGGCGGCTTCGTGATGACGTGAGCGGCCTCGCCGCGAGTCTAGAACTTCATCCAGTCGCGTCGCTGCGGCGTGAGCCGCGCAGTGCCCGCAGTCAGGGGCTCGCCTTCCAGCGCGGCGGCGTCCAGCATCTCGATGCGCAACAGCGCAAGCCCGACGCCGTCGGCGCTGCTGCGCATCTCGCCCGCCTCGCGCGCGCCTAGCATGACCAGCGTACCCGGTTCGGGTGGCGCGCCGTCGATTGTCACGGGCAGCAGCCGCTTCTTGACCAGCCCGCGATATTTGGTGCGCGCGGTCAGCTCCTGACCGACGTAGCAGCCCTTCTGCCAGTCGACGCCGTTGAGCTCGTCGAACCCGTTCTCGAGCAGCAGCGACTTCTCGGCGACCAGGTCGCGGCTGCCGTCCGGCACGCCGAGGGCAAGCCGATGGCGGTCATAGTCCGCGAGCAGCGCGCGCTCGAACCCGTCCAGGGCCTCGTCGAGCCGCGTCGGCGGCACCAGCGCGCGCGCGCCCAGCGCAGCGAGCCGCGGGTCGACCAGCACGACGCTACCCGCGCGGTCCGCGGCGACCCCCGCTTCGGAAGGCAGGCCGAGCCGTGCCAGCGCCGTCTCGGGCCAAAATGCCGCGACGGCGAGATCGTCGACCGGCTCGACCGTGACCTTCGAGCGCAGCCGGTAGAGCGACAGGCGCTTGCGCAGATCGTCGCGGCGAGCGCGCTCGACGTCGAGCAGCAGCGCGTCGTCGCGCGCGACGACGAAGAAGTCGTGAAGATAGCGCCCCTGCGCGGTCAGCAGGCTCGCATGGATGGCGCGCGTGGGCGACACCTTGGTGATGTCGTTCGAGATCAGACCCTGCAGGAACGGGCGCGCGTCGGTCCCGGCGACGCGCAGCACGCTCCGCGGTTCCAGGACGGCGGCCTTCATCGCATCCTCGGCACGAGCGGACCCCCACTACCTGGCGCGAATCCGTCGACTTGACAAGATGTTGGTGCCCGCCCATGAACGGGGGCCCGCGTTGCCGAGACATCGATGCTCGTCCGCCTGCTCGTCGTCCTCTTGGTGCTGTGCGCCGCACCGGTCGCGCTGTCCGGCACGGCGTACGCCCAGGCGCGGGCGCGCGGCGTGCCGGAGAACGCCGACGAGCCGATGCGCGAGGCGCTTCGTCTGCTCGAGACCATCCGGGTGTCGAACCTCGATGCGCCGTGGCGCGCCAACGCGTTCGCGCGCATGGCGCGCGTTCTGGCACGCGTCGGTGACGCCGCCGCCGCGCGCACCATGTCGGACAGCGCGCTGGAGGCGGTTGTCGAGCCCACCAAGTCGCCGGTCCCCGCCATCGTGTCGCCAGGGGCGATCTACGCCCAGCTGGCCCAGGCTTACGCGGATCTCGGCGATCGCGAGAATTCGCAGAAACTCGCCGAGAAGGCCTTCGAGCTGCTCCAGAAGCTGCCCGACCTCGCCGCCAAGGCGAACCTGCTGCCCTACCTGGCGATCGGCCTCGCCGACATCGGCAATCGCGACGGCGCCGGGTTGGCGGCGCTCGAGGGGCTGCGCGCGGCGACCCAGATGAAGGCCGGGCGCGATCAGATCGCCGCGCTGTCGCAGGTGACCATGGCGCAGGCGAAGATCGGCGACCGCAACTCGGCCGAGGACACTTTGGGGATCGCGCGGCAGGCGGCCGCCGCGATCACCGACCCGACGGGACGCGTGTTCGCGCTCGCACACCTGGCGCGCGCCGAGGCGGCGGTCGGCAACCTCGAGCGTGCCCGCACGCTCGCGCGCAACAGTGCCGAGGCCTACGATCACACCCAGACGGACCCCAATTTCACGACCGCCCAACGCGTCACCACACTCGGCCTGATCGCCGTGGCGCAATCGGAGGCGCAGGATCGCAATGCCGCGCTCCAGGCTGTGAAGGCCCTCAAGGCGACTGCGGCCCAGCTCACCCAGACCTACGAGCGTTTCCAAGCGCTCGTGACCGAGGTCGATACCGTCGTCCAGGTCGAACGGAGACTGTGAGCGTGCGGCCGGCCGGCGCGACCGCGCCGCTCCTGACGGTCGCCGCCTTCCTGACCGGTCCGCTGGCGCTGCTCGCGCCGCTCGGGTTGGCGCCGCTGCTCACGGTTGTCGCGGCGGGCCTCGCGGTGATCGCCGGGCTGCAGCGTCGGCTGCCGGTACCGTCGGCGGATCTTGCGGCGAGCTTGGCGCTTCTGTGCGCGCTCGCCCTCGCCTCGGGCCTGTGGGCAGTCGACTCCGGCCACAGTCTCGCGCGCGCCGGGCGGCTGGTCGGTGAGTGCGTCGAAGGGTTGCTGCTGGTCGATGCGGGCGCGCGCCTCACACCGCCCGAGCGTCGCCGCGTGCTGACCGCGCTGGCGCTTGGGCTCGCCGTCTTGGTCGTGCTGGCGGTTGCCGACTGGGGTGTCGCCGGCGGGCTGACGCGCTGGATGCATGGATCGCGCGCGCGGGTCAGCGCCAACAATCGAGGCGCCACCGTGCTCGCGATCACGATGTGGCCGGCGCTCGTGTGGCTGTGGCGCGCCCGGGGACGAGGCTTGGCGCTCGCGGGCTGGGGCGTGGCAGCGGTCGGAGTCGCGGCGTGCGCCAGCGAGAGCGCGCAGCTTGCGCTCGCGGTGGCGAGCCTGGGGTTCTTGGTCGCATGGCGGCTCGGTCGTGCCGCGGCGCAGACCATGGTGATATTGGCATCAGCCGCCGTGATCGCGATGCCGCTGTTGCCCTTCATCGTGCCGCCGCCGATGCCGCTCGCGCCCGACCGGCTCTTGAAGCCGTCGGCGGTCCATCGGCTGGTGATCTGGCGCTTCGCCGATGAGCGCATCGGTGAGCGTCCGCTGCTCGGCTGGGGGCTCGACGCCTCGCGGGCGATCCCAGGCGGCGAGCAGCGGGTCG
>DATJNS010000284.1:0-6646 GCA_035507915.1 Candidatus Sulfotelmatobacter sp. | reverse complement strand
CGCGCCAGCAGCCGCATCGCGGTCAGCATCCAGGGGCCGAAGGTCCGCTTGCGCAGGTGGCCGGTCGCCGGATCGCGGTCGGCGACGGCGGGCGGCGCGAGGTTGAGCTCCAACCGGAAGTCGCCCTCGAACTCGCGCTCGAGCTGGCGCCGGAAGCTGCCGTCGGTGAACAGCCGCGCGACCTCGTACTCGTCCTTGTAGGCGAGCAGCTTGGCGTAGTAGCGCGCGACCGCCTCGGTCAGCGCGGTGGTCCCGACACGCTGCGCCTCGACGGCGCGCACCTTGTCGACCAGCGCGCGGTAGCGCGCCGCGTAGGCGGCGTCCTGGTAGTCGGTCAGCAGCGCGACGCGATGCGCGATGACGTCGTCCAGGCTGCGCGACAGCGGGCGCGGCGGCGGCGCGGCGAGGCGCTCAACCGCCGCGAGATCGTGGCCGGCGCGCCGTCCCCACAGGAAGGCGCGCTTGTTGAACGCGACCGCGACGTTGTTGAGCTCTATGGCGCGCTCGATCGCCTCGGGCGACAGCGGGATCAGGCCGCGCTGCACCGCGAAGCCGAGCAGGAACAGGTTGGCCGCGATCGCGTCGCCGGTCAGCGCGGTCGCGAGCTCGGTGGCGTCGAGGAAGCTCGTGCGGCCCGGGCCGGCGGCCTCCTCGATCGTCTCGGTGAGGTCGCGCGTCGGAAAGGCGAGGTCGGGATGGCGCGCGAAGTCGGCCGTCATGGTCTGGTGCCGATTGACGATCACGTCGGTCTGGCCGGCCTTGATCTTGGCCAGCGCGTCGAACGTGCCGGTGACGACGAAGTCGGCGCCCAGCACGAGGTGCGCGTCGCCGGCCGGGATGCGCACCGAGTTGATGTCCTCGGGCCGGTTGGCGATCCGGACGTGGGTGAACACCGCGCCGCCCTTCTGCGCCAGTCCGGTCATGTCGAGCACCGACACGCCCTTGCCCTCGAGATGCGCCGCCATGCCGAGCAGCGCGCCGATCGTCACCACGCCGGTGCCGCCGACGCCGGTGATCACGATGCCGTAGGGATGGTCGATCGCCGGGCGGGTCGGCGCCGGCAGCGCCCCGAAGCCGAGGTCGGCGTCGCCGGCGGCGCCGCTGCGCTTCTTGAGCCGGCCGCCATGTACGGTCACGAAACTCGGGCAGAAGCCGCGCACGCACGAGAAGTCCTTGTTGCACGACGACTGGTCGATCGCGCGCTTGCGGCCGAGCTCGGTCTCGACCGGCACGATCGACACGCAGTTCGATTGCACGCCGCAATCGCCGCAGCCCTCGCACACCGCCTCGTTGATGATCACGCGCTTGGGCGGATCCTCCATCAGGCCGCGCTTGCGGCGCCGGCGCTTCTCGGCGGCGCAGGTCTGGTCGTAGATCAGCGCGCTGACGCCCGGCGTGGCGCGCAGCTCGCGCTGCACGCGGTCGAGCTCGTCGCGGTGCTCGATCGCGACGCCAGCCGGGATGCCGGCGCCGAGCGGATACTTGTCGGGCTCGTCGGTCACGATGACGACGCGTCCCACGCCCTCGGCGGTCAGCTGCTGGGCCAGCGCCGGCACGGTCAAGGGACCGTCGAGCGGCTGGCCGCCCGTCATCGCGACGGCGTCGTTGAACAGCAGCTTGTACGTGATGTTGACCTTGGCGGCGAGCGCGGCGCGGATCGCCAGGATGCCGGAGTGGTAGTAGGTGCCGTCGCCCAAATTGGCGAACACGTGGCGCGTCTCGGTGAACGGCGCCTGGCCGATCCACGGCACGCCCTCGCCGCCCATCTGGGTGAAGGTGTCGGTCGCGCGGTCCATCCAGGTCGCCATGTAGTGGCAGCCGATGCCGCCGGTCGCGCGGCTGCCCTCGGGCACCACGGTCGAGGTGTTGTGCGGGCAGCCCGAGCAGAAGGTCGGCACGCGCTGCACCGCCGGCTTCAGGCGCGCGAGCTGGCGCTCCTTGGCCTCGAGGAATGCCAGGCGGTCACGGATGCGCTCGCTGACGAAGAAGCGGCCGATGCGCGCGGCGATCACGCGTGCGATGCGCGCGGGCGTCAGCTCGTCGGTCGACGGCAGGATCCACTCGCCGTGCTCGTCGAACTTGCCGATCACGCGCGGGCGCACGTCCTCGCGCCAGTTGTAGAGCTGCTCCTTGAGCTGATTCTCGACGATCGCGCGCTTCTCCTCGACGACCAGGATCTCCTCGAGGCCTTCGGCGAAGTGGCGCACGCCCTCGCGCTCGAGCGGCCACGTCATCGCGACCTTGTAGAGCCGCAGCCCGATCTGGCGCGCGAGCTCGTCGTCGATGCCGAGGTCCTCGAGGGCCTGGCGCACGTCGAGATAGGACTTGCCGGTCGTCACGATGCCGAAGCGCGGGGTCGGGCTGTCGATCACGACGCGGTCGAGCCGGTTGGCGCGCGCGAAGGCGAGCGCGGCGTAGAGCTTGTATTTGTGCAGGCGGAGTTCCTGCTCGAGCGGCTTGTCGGGCCAGCGGATGTTGACGCCGTCGGGCGGCAGCGCGAAATCGGTCGGGACGACGGGCAGCGCGTGCGGATCGATCGTGACGCTGGCCGAGCTGTCGACCGTCTCGGCGATCGTCTTCATGGCGATCCAGCAGCCCGACCAGCGGCTCATCGCCCAGCCGATCAGGCCGTAATCGAGGATCTCCTGCACGCCGCAGGGATTGAGCACCGGGATGCCGGCGCCCACGAAGGCGTGCTCCGACTGGTTGGGCAGGGTCGACGACTTGCAGGAGTGGTCGTCGCCGGCGAGCAGCAACACGCCGCCGTGGCGGCTCGAGCCGGCGTGGTTGCCGTGCTTGAACACGTCGCCGCAGCGGTCGACTCCGGGCCCCTTGCCGTACCACATGGCGAACACGCCGTCGGCGGTCGCGCCGCGCCACAGATTGACCTGCTGGCTGCCCCACACCGCGGTGGCGCCGAGCTCTTCGTTGACGCCGGGCTGGAAGTGGATGCGGTTCTTCTCGAGGAAGCGCCGCGCCTCCCACAAGGTCTTGTCGAGCCCGCCGAGCGGCGAGCCGCGATAGCCCGAGATGAAGCAGCCGGTGTCGAGCCCGGCCGCTTGGTCGCGCTGGCGCTGCAGCATCGGGAGCCGCACCAGCGCCTGCACGCCGGTCAGGTACACCCGGCCGTGTTCGAGCGTGTACTTGTCGTCGAGGGTGACCGCCGCCAGCGCCATTGCGTGAGGCCTCCAGCCGAGCCGCTGGGAAAAATCTAGGACCGCTGCACCAACGCCGCAATCGACGCCGACGTGCGACGCCGCGAAAGCCCGGAGGTTGCGCTCAGGCGGCGCGACGGGTAACGGCGTTGCCCGCCGGGAAATATCGACGCAACTTTTCCCTCCCGCAGTGCAGCGGACAAATAGCGCGATCGCGACTCGGTGCGCACCCCCCACCCCAACCCTCCCCCGCAAGGGGGGAGGGGGTGAGTTTGTTTGGATGGAGATGCTGCTGCTTGCTCCAACCTGCCCCCTCCCCCCTTGAGGGGGAGGGCGGGGTGGGGGGTGAGTGTGACGACGCTGCGGACGAATCAGCTTGCGGCGGCGCGCTGGCGGGTCTGGTAGAGCGCTTCGAGCTGCGCGCCGTAAACCTCGCGAATCCGATGGCGGCGGATCTTGAGGGTCGGCGTCAGCTGCTTGTTGTCGGTCGAGCACGGCTCGGTCGCGACCACGAAGGCGCGCACCTTCTCGAGCGGCGACAGGCGCGCGTTGGCGCGCTCGAGCGCCGCGCCCAGCACGGCGCGCACGGTCTCGGCGTCGCGCGTGGCGAGATGCTCCTCGGCCACGAGCAGCGCGACCAAATGCGGGTGCCGGTCGCCGTAGACCATCGCCTGGGCGATCTCGGGCTCGCGCGTCAGCTCGGCCTCGACCTTGGCGGGCGAGATGTTGTCGCCGCCCGAGATCACGATGATGTCCTTCTTGCGGTCGGTGATCTGCAGGCAGCCGTCCTCGTCGAGGCGGCCGATGTCGCCGGTGTGCAGCCAGCCGTCGCGCACCGTCGCCGCGGTGCCGTCCGGATCGCCCCAGTAGCCCTTCATCACCATGGCGCCGCGCACGCAGATCTCGCCGTCCCCGGCGATCCGCGCCTCGACGCCGAGCAGCGGCGGCCCGACCGTGCCGAGCTTGATCTTGGCCGGCCGGTTGCAGCTGATGAACGGCGCCGCCTCGGTCTGGCCGTAGCCCTGGAACACCGGCACGCCGAGTGCGTGGAAGAACACGCCGTCGTGATAGGCGAGCGGCGCGCCGCCCGAGACCAGCGCCTTGAGCCGGCCGCCGAAGCGCGCGCGCACCTTGGCGCGCACCAGCCGGTCGAGCGCGCGGTCGAGCAGCCGGTCGAGCGGCGTCAGCGCGCCCGGCCGCTCGTAGCGCTTGGTGCCGAGCGCGACCGCCTGGTCGAACAGCCAGCGGCGCAGGCGCGGCTGGTTCTTCATCTGCAGCGCGATGCGCTGGTGCATCGCCTCGAACAGGCGCGGCACCGCGGTCGTGATGGTGGGCCGCACCTCGATCAGGTTGGCGGCGAGCTTGTCGGCGCCCTCGGCGTAATAGATCTCGGCGCCGACCGAGATCGCGAGGAACTGGCCGGCCGAGTGCTCGTAGGAGTGCGACAGCGGCAGGAACGACAGGAACACCTCGTCGCCGCGGCCGACCTCCTCCAGCAGATCGAACGCGCTCCAGCAGTTCTGCAGGATGTTGCCGTGGGTCAGCATGACGCCGCGCGGCGTGCCGCCGGTGCCCGAGGTGTAGATCAGGCAGGCGATGTCGTCGCGCGCCGGCCGATCGGCGAGGTCGCGCGCGTCGCCGGGCAGCGCCGAGCCGTCGGCGACCAGCGCGTCCCAGCTCTCGACGCGCAGCCCGTCGGGCGCGGCAGCCGGTCCCATGGCGACCGCCAGCGGGCAGCGCGCGTCGCGCGCGACCGGCAGCATGCGATCGGCGAGCGCCGCCGACACGATCACGGCGGTCGCGCCGCTGTCGATCAGCACGTGGCGCAGGTCCTCGCTGGTCGCGGTCGTATAGGCCGGCACCGTGATGGCGCCCGCCGTCATGATCGCGAGATCGCTGATCGCCCACTCCGGCCGGTTCTCGGCGACCAGCATGACGCGATCGCCGCGTGCCACCCCGCGGGCCCGCAGGACCTTGGCCAGCGCTCCGGCACGCTCGGCGGCCTGACGCCAGGTCGTCGCGCGCCACGCGCCCGCGCGCTTGGCCCACAGGAACGGCCGGTCGCCGCCCAGCGCGGCGCGCTCGAAGAACATCGACGTGAGGTTGCGCAGCCCCGCGAAATCGACCGGCGGTGGCGGCATAGGTCCCCCTTGTCGCGCGTGGGTTGCTCGGTTGGCAGGCGGCGCCGGGCGACATATATCGGGGTCTTCGCCCGAGGAGAAGCCGATGGCCCCGCCCGCCGGACCCGACGCCCTTTCCGCCGCCAAACCGGCCGACAAATCGCCCGACAAAACGGGGGATCTGGGCGGGTTGCCCGAGTGGAACCTCGACGATCTCTACCCCGGCATGGCGTCGCCCGAGCTCGAGGCCGACCTGGCGGCGGCCCAGGCCGAGGCCGACGCGTTCGCCGCGCGCTATCGCGGCCGGCTCGCGAGCCTCGACGGCGCCGGGCTGGCCGAGGCGATCCGGGGTTACGAGCGGCTCGACGAGCGATTGGCGCGCGCCATGAGCTACGCCGACCTCGTGCACTCCGGCAACATGATGGACAACGCGGTCGGCCGGTTCTACCAGTCGACCCAGGAGCGCGTGACCGACATCTCGAGCGTCACGCTGTTCTTCACGCTCGAGCTCAACCGCATCGACGATGCGGTGATCGAGCGTCAGATCGCGGACCCGGCGCTCGCCCACTACGTGCCGTGGCTCCAGGACCTGCGCGCCTATCGGCCGCACCAGCTGTCCGACGAGGTCGAGCAGCTGCTGCACGAGAAGCAGGTGGTCGGTCGCGCCGCGCTGGTCCGCCTGTTCGACGAGACGATGGCGCATCTGCGCATCCCCTATGACGGGCGCGAGCTGACCGAGGCCGAGATCCTCGACCTGATGGTGCACAAGGACCGCGTGGTGCGGCGCGACTCCTCCAAGGCGTTCGGCCGCGCGCTCGCCAAGGAGGTGCGCACGGTCGCGCTGGTCACCAACATGCTGGCCAAGGACAAGGAGATCGAGGACCGCTGGCGCCATTTCGCGCGGCCGATCTCGGCGCGCAACCTGTCAAACCAGGTCGAGGACGCGGTGGTCGACGCGCTGATCGCCGCGGTCACCGAGAGCTACGCGAGCCTGTCGCACCGCTATTACCGGCTCAAGGCCAAGTGGTTCGGCGTCGACCGGCTCGACTATTGGGACCGCAACGCGCCGCTGCCCGAGGCGTCCGACCGCCTGATCCCGTGGGACGAGGCGCGCCGGATCGTGCTCGATGCCTACGGCGCGTTCTCGCCCGACATGGCGGCCGTGGGCGCGCGCTTCTTCGAGCGGCCGTGGATCGACGCGCCGGTGCGCGCCGGCAAGTCGCCGGGCGCGTTCGCGCACCCGACCGTGCCGAGCGCGCATCCCTACCTGTTGCTGAACTACCAGGGCAAGGTGCGCGACGTCATGACGTTGGCGCACGAGCTCGGCCACGGCGTGCACCAGGTGCTGGCGGCCGGGCAGGGCCATCTCCT
>DATJNS010000283.1:0-18676 GCA_035507915.1 Candidatus Sulfotelmatobacter sp. | reverse complement strand
GGAGACGCGCGAGGGTGCCGAGCAGGCAATCGCGCTGGCCGAGGGCGCCTTTGGCACGATCCCCGCGGCGCTGCTGCCGCGCGCCGGGCATTTGCGCTGGCTGCAGGCGCCGCAGGCGGCGCCGCCGGCCGGGTACTACTACCCCGAGCTGATCGCCCACCCGGTGCAGATCACCAATTTCCGTGAGATCTACAACGACCATATCGCCGCGCACATCATGTCATTTGTGCTGGCGTTTGCCCGCGGCCTGCACCTCTACCTGCCACAGCAGCTGCGCCGCGAGTGGAAGCCGGCGCCGCGCGAGGACGACAGCGTCGTGCACCTGCCCGAGGCGACGGCGCTGATTGTCGGGGTCGGCGGGATCGGCGCCGAGGCGGCGCGCCTTGCCGCCGCGTTTGGCATCACGGTTATCGGCATCGACGAGCGCCGCCCCGACAAGCCCGAAGGCGTCGCGGAGATGCACCGCGCCGCTGCGCTCGACACCCTGCTGCCGCGCGCGGATTTCGTGATCCTGACCGTGCCGCACACGCCGGAGACCGAGGGCTTCTTCGGCCGTGCGCGCTTCCAGCGCATGAAGCGTACGGCGTTCTTCATCAACATCGGACGCGGCATGACGACGAAGCTCGACGACCTGGTCGCGGCGCTGACGGCGGGCGAGATCGCCGGCGCGGCGCTCGACGTCTACGAGCAGGAGCCGCTGCCGGCCGAGCATCCCTTGTGGACGATGCCGAACGTGCTGCTGACGCCGCACATGGCCGGGCACGGACCGTACCTGAACGACCGGCGGTTCGACATCATGGTCGACAACTGCCGCGCCTTCGCGGCCGGGCGCGCGCTGCGCAACCAGGTCGACAAGGCGTCGTGGTTCTGAGGCGGCGACGCCGCCGCCCGGCTCAATCGAGCGTCTCGCGGTAGAACCACACCGCGGCGGCCGCGACCGCGAGCGTGAAGAGCGCGATCGGCCACAGCTCGGGCAGGATGGCGGCCCAGCCGTTGCCCTTGAGCAGGATGCCGCGCACGATGCGGAGCGCGTGCGTGGTCGGGAAGATCTCGCCGGCCCATTGCGCCCACACCGGCATGCCGGAGAATGGGAACATGAAGCCGGAGAGCAGGATCGAGGGCAGCAGCGTGAACTGCGCGAGCTGCATCGCCTGCATCTGGTTGGTCGCGATCGTCGAGAACACGAAGCCGAGCGCGAGGTTGCTGGCGATGAACAAGCCGAGCGCCAGCATCAGGAGCGGGATCGAGCCGCGCATCGGCAGGTGAAACACCACGGCCGAGATCGCCATGATGAGCACGACCTGCAGGTAGCCGACGCCGATATAGGGCACGATCTTGGCGATCATGACCTCGACCGGCCGCACCGGCATGGCGAGCAGGTTCTCCATGGTGCCGCGTTCGCGCTCGCGGGTGATCGACAAGGTCGTGACGATCAGGGTCGAGAAGGTCAGCACGATGCAGATCAGGCCCGGCACGATGTTGAGCGCGGTCAGCCGCTCGGGGTTGTAGCGCGCATGCACCACGAACTGGAACGGCGGCGTCGGCGGCTGGACCTGGAGGGACGGCGGCAGGTCGCGCTCGATCGCGTCGACCGCCGGCTGCAGCGCGGACACCGCGTAGGCGATCGCCGAGGGGTCGCTGCCGTCGGCGTCGACCAGCACCGACGGCGCCTCGCCGCGGTCGACCGAGCGCTCGAAGTTGGGCGGTATGTTGACGACGAACATGACCTCGCCGTCGGCGAGCGCGCGCTCGGCGGCGGCCTCCGACGCCATCGGCCGGATGTCGTAATAGCCGGTGTTCTGCAGGGCCGCGACGATGGTGCGCTCGTAACGCGAATGCTCGGCCACCAGCAACCCGGTCGGCAGATGCTTGGGATCGGAATTGATCGCGAAACCGAACAGGAAGAGCTGCATCACCGGCAGCGCGATGATGAGGCGCAATGTCATCGGATCGCGGCGCACCTGGATCCATTCCTTGCGCAGCACGGCGAGGAAGCGCCGCCAATTGAAGCCCGTCATGGCGCGCCGGCTTGCGCGTCGCCGGTGCCGTCGGCATCCGGCCGGTCGGTGTGCGCCTGGTTGAGCAGGTGGATGAACACGTCCTCCAGGCGCGGCGCGACCTCGTGCCAGGTCAGGCCGCTGGGCGTCTCGGCGATCGCGCGCTCGAGCGCCGCGCGGTCGGTGCCGGCGACGTGCAGCGCACGGCCGAACACCGCGGCGGCATCGACGCCGGGCGCGCGGCGCAGCCGGCGCGCCGCGTCGTCGGCCCCGGCGCCGATCCCCTCGAAGGTGATCAGGCCGGCGCGCGCGACCACCTGGTCGGGCGCGCCCTGCACGACGATGCGGCCGTTCGACAGATAGACGATGCGCATGCAGCGCTCGGCCTCGTCCATGTAGTGGGTCGACACCAGCGTGGTCAGGCCCTCGCCGGCGAGGTCGTGGATCAGGTCCCAGAACTCGCGGCGCGCCTCGGCGTCGACCCCGGCGGTCGGCTCGTCGAGCAGCAGCAGCTTCGGCCGGTGCAGCACGCAGGCGGCGAGCGCGAGGCGCTGCTTCCAGCCGCCGGAGAGCTGCCCGGCGAGCTGGTCGGCGCGCTCGGCCAGTCCGGTGCGCGTCATGATCGCGGCCACCGCCGCGGCGCGATCGGCCATCTCGTAGACGCGCGCGACGAAATCGAGATTCTCGCGGACGGTCAGGTCCTCGTAGAGGCTGAAGCGCTGGGTCATGTAGCCGACCTGGCGGCGGATGCGCGCGGCGTCCTTGACGATGTCCAGGCCGAGGCACGTCCCGGATCCGCCGTCGGGCGTCAGGAGCCCGCACAGCATGCGGATCGTGGTCGTCTTGCCGCTGCCGTTGGCGCCCAGGAAACCGCACACCTCGCCGGCCGCGACCGTGAGCTCCAGCCCGTCGACGACCCGGCGCGCGCCGAAGCTCTTGTGCAGCCCGTGCACGTCGATCGCGGCGTCGCGGGCGGGCGGGCTCACGAGGGAGGTCATGGGCGCGCGCCGTCCGGCCGCACCTCGACTGGCTGGCCGGGATTGAGCACGGTCGCCTGATCGGGCGGCGGCCGCGCCTCGATCTGGTAGACCAGCTTGGCGCGCGTGGACTCGCTGTAGATCACCGGCGGCGTGTACTCGGCCTGCGGCGCGATGAACGAGACCGTGCCGCCGAGACCGGCCGGGCAGGCGTCGCACGTGAAGCTCACCGGGGCGCCGCGATGCAGGGTCGCGAGCGCGCTCTCGGGCACGAAGAAGCGCACGAAGATGTTGGGCGGCGGCAGCAGCGAGACGACCGGCGTGCCGGCCGCGATGGTCTCGCCGGGCCGCGCCAGCACGTCGGCGATGCGGCCGGCGGCCGGCGCCACCACGGTGCGCTGCGCCAGGCGCCACTCGGCCATCTCGAGCGCGGCGCGCAGCGCATCGACCGCGGCGCGCTGGGCCTTGATCTCGGTGTCGCGGCCCATCGGCAGCCGCGACTGCTCGAGCGCCGCGGCGGTCTGCTGCACCTTCGCCTCGGAGGAGCGGACCGCGGCGCGCTGCTGATCGACCGTCTGCTGGGTCGCATAGCCGCCGTGCAGCAGCGCCTCGCTGCGCGCGAGATCGAGCTGGTTGCGCTTCAAGGTCGCCTGCGCGTCGGCGAGGTTGGCCTCGGCTTGGGTGATCTCGGTCGGCTTGCTGGCGGCCTTGAGATTGGCCAGCTGCTCCTCGGCCTGGCCGAGCTGACGCGCCGCCTGGTCGCGTTGCGCGCGCTCGGCGGTGTCGTCCTGCCGGAACAGGGGCGCGCCGGCCGCGACCTTGTCGCCGCGCGCGACCGAGACCTCGGTCAGCAGGCCCTGGAGCACCGGCCCGACCTTGACGTAGTCGGCTTCGGCGTAGCCCTGCCAGGCCGGCGGGGCGGCGGCGCGCTGCTGCCACCACCACACGGTCGCCACCGCCGCGCCGAAGACGACCAAAATGATGACGATCCGCCGCACCGATCGGGTTCCGCCGCCGAAAGCTCTTTTACGATACGATACCGTATCGTATTATGTTCCCCGATGCCATGGTCGATTTGCTAGGCTCGGACGGGATGGCGAAATCACGCGCGAGTGGGACCGGACGGCGCGGCGGCGGGCGGACGCGCGGTCGCCGCGCCGCCGCGTCGGCGGCCGGGGCACCGTCCGCCATGGTCGAGCCCGTCATCGAGAGCCGGGGGCGGCCGCGCAGCCAGGCGGTCGACGCCGCCATCCTCGAGGCGGCGCTCGCGCTGTTCATCGAGCACGGCGTCGCCGGCGCCAGCCTGGAGAAGATCGCCCGGCGCGCGCGGGTCGCCAAGACGAGCATCTATCGGCGTTGGCCGAGCCGCGAGGCGCTGCTCGCCCAGGCGATCGAGATGCTGCGCAGCACGGTCGGCCCGTCGATCGAGCTGGTCGACCGCACGCCGCCGGCGGCCTTCGCCGGCCTCATCCTGCAGGCGTGCGGCGGCATCACGCGGCCGGAGATCCGCACCTTGATGCTGCGGCTGCTCGGCTCGGTCGCCGATGCGCCGAGCCTGATGGCGGTCTACCGCGACACCTATCTGATGCCGCGGCGCGGCGCGTTCGTGCGCGCGCTCGCGCGCATGCAGCAGGCCGGCCTGCTGGCGGCGGGCGCCGATCCCGAGCTGGTCGCCGACACCCTGATCGGCGCGCTGATCCAGCGCCTGATCCTGACGCCGCCCGGGCGCGACACGCCCGAGATCCTGCGCGCCTACATGGGCCGGCTATTGCGTCAGGTCGGCATCGCGATCGGCTGAGCGGCCGGGTCCGCCGCACCGTCAGAGCAGAAACGGCACCAGCATCTTCGTGCGTCGCCGGTAGGCCGGATAGTCCTGCGGAAATCGCTCGGCCATGAACCGCTCTTCGCGGCGGGCGCTGTGGAGGAAGTACCCGCCGCACAGGATCAAGGGCAGCAGCCAGACGGCGGTCTCGGCGACCGCCGAGCCCAGCATGGCGAGCAGCCAGCCGGTGTAGATCGGGTGGCGCACCAGCGCGTAGGGACCGGTCGTGACCAGCTCGGGATTCGCCTTGCGCGCCATCGGGAGGCCCCAGTTGCGACCGAGATGGATGCGCGCCCATACCGCGAACCCCATGCCCAGCGCGCACAGCGCGACGCCGACGGCATCCGCCAACACACCGTCGCCCGCGGCGAACGGCGATACCACACGCGCCGCCCGGCTCACGGCCGGGATCCGCAGGGCGAGCAGGATCAGGACGGTGACGAGCGCGATGCCCGAGCGCGGCCCGCCGTCCCGCCACCACGTCCGCGTGCCGAGGCTCCGCTTGGTGTCGATCGCCGCGATGCCCCAATAGGCCACGAAGGCGATCCAGAGTCCGACGATCAGCGAATGGTGCAGGGTCATGCCATCGGTCCGGGCGGCGAGCCGCGCATCGGCGAGGGCGGGCGCGGTCCAGCGACACGAGCACCCCCTGGTCGTGTCATATGTGAGCGGCGACACAGGTCCGCATGATCACGCGACGCGCACGGCGGACACTGCGACGACGCCCGCCCGGGGCAGGAGGGCCTGCATTCCGCCTGCTGGATCAGGCGGCGGGCGGCTCAATAGGCGTTGGCGACGAACAGCTCCTCGGCGGGGAAGAGCGTCAGCACGCGCGCGCCCTTGTTGGTCACCACGACCTCCTCCTCGATGCGCGCGGCCGAGAAGCCGTCGGTCGCCGGGCAGTAGGTTTCGAGCGCGAACACCATGCCCTCCTTGATCTCGATCGGATGATCGAGCGAGTTGAGCCGGCTGATGATCGGGCGCTCGTGCAGCCCGAGGCCGAGCCCGTGGCCGAACTGCAGGCCGAAGCATTCCATCTCGTTCTCGAAGCCGAACTGCTGCGCCTTCGGCCACAGCTTGGCGACCTTGTCGGTCGTGACGCCCGGCTTGATGGCGTGGATCGCCGCGTCGATCCATTCGCGCGCGCGCTTGTAGGCGTCGCGCTGCGAGGGCGTCGCGCGGCCGACGTTGAAGGTGCGGTAGTAGCAGGTGCGGTAGCCCATGAACGACTGGATGATGTCGAAGAACGCCTGGTCGCCCGGGCGGATCAGCCGGTCGGTGAAATTGTGCGGATGCGGGTTGCAGCGCTCGCCGGCGACCGCGTTGATCGCCTCGACGTCGTCGGAGCCCATCTCGTAGAGCACCTTGTTGGCGAGCGCGACGATCTCGTTCTCGCGGATGCCCGGCTTGAGCGCCTCGACGATCTTCTGGTAGCAGCCGTCGACCATCGAGGCCGCGATGTTGAGCAGCATGATCTCGTCCATGCTCTTGCACTCGCGCGCGTCGAGCATGACCTGCTGGCCGTCGCGCACCTCGATGCCGAGGTCCTGCAGCGCGAAGATCATCGGCGGCTCGGCGACGTCGATGCCGAGCGGCATTTTGCCGACGCCGTGCTGGTCGAGCAGCGACTTGATCTCGGCGGCGGCGCGCTTGAACAGCCCGGCCTCGGGCGACACCGCGCCGCGCAGGCCGACCATGCCGGCGCGGCAGTGGTCGTCGTGCAGCCACGGGCAGAACATGCGGTGATGCTTGGCGGCCGAGCCGAAGTCCCACACGTAGGGGTCGCCGGTGCCGGGCAGGAGCGCGTAGCGCGAGAACTTGTCGCGCGCCCACTCGCCGATCATCGTGCCGGTCAGATAGCGGATGTTGTTGACGTCGAACAGCAGCACCGCGCCGAGCTGCGAGGCGGCCAGCGCCTGGCGCGTGCGCGCCAGGCGCCAAGTGTGCAGGCGCTGGAAGTTGACGCGCTCCTCGAAGTCGACCGCCATGCGCCCGGGCGAGGCGATCGGGCGGTCCCAGTTGAAGTTCGGCTTGAGCTGCTCGGCCGACTTGACGTTGTCGGGCGTCAGGTAGCTCGGCTCGACCGGCTTGTCCTTCTTGGCCATCCCGTCCTCCCGCGCGGCGCGCGCCCGCTCATGATAGTCCGGCGCACGCGCGGCGCAATCGATTGCAGGCGCGCCGACCGCGCCGGCTCAGCGCTGCATGCCCCACTTGCGTACGGTGTGGATCTCGACCGTGCGGAACACCACGCTCTCGACGATCAGTCCGATGATGATCACCGTGGTCAGGCCGGCGAACACCGAGGCGGTCTCGAGCTGGTTGCGCTTCTCGAAGATGAACCAGCCGAGCCCGCCCGAGCGCGACGACACGCCGAACACCAGCTCGGCGGCGATCAGGGTGCGCCAGGAGAACGCCCAGCCGATCTTGAGACCCGACAGGATCGACGGGAAGGCGGCCGGGATCAGGATGCGGGCGACGTAGCGCACGCCGCGCAGGCCGCAGTTCTGGCCGACCATGCGCAGGGTCTCCGACACCGCGAGGAAGCCCGTATGGGTGTTGAGCGCGACCGCCCACAGGACGGAGTGGACGATCACGAACACGAGGCTCGGGATGCCGAGCCCGAACCACAGCAGCGCGAGCGGCAGCAGCGCGATCGCGGGCAGCGGGTTGAACATCGCGGTCAAGGTCGACAACAGGTCGGTGCCGATGCGCGTCGACACCGCGAGCGTGGTGAACACCGCGGCCAGGGCGATGCCGGCGCCGTAGCCGAGCAGGAGCACGCGGATCGACGTGGCGACGCGGTCGAGCAGCACGCCCTCCGCGATCGCGTCGCGCAGCGCACCCATGGTCTCCGAGAAGGTCGGGAACATCAGCGGGTTGTCGAGCCAGGTCGCGTAGCCCTGCCACGCCGCGGCGAGCACCACCAGGATGAAGACGCGGCGCACCAGGGTGATGTTGGAGAAGCGCTCCCACGCCGACAGCGGGCGCGCCACCGCGGCGGTCTCGCCGCTCGCCAGCTCAAGGGTCTCGAACTCGGGCCGCACCGGCGGCAGCCGCGCCGTGCGCGCGTCAACCATGGTCGATCTCCGCGGGCGCCCGCTCGTCTTCGATCCGTTCGGCGAACAGCATCGTGTGGATGCGCCGCGCGAGCTCGGCGAACGCCGCACCTTCCTGATGGCCGTGGCCGAACTCGTGGCTGTTGAGCTCGGCCTTGACGCGGCCGGGATGCGGGCTCAGCACCAGGATGCGCGAGCCGACGATGATCGCTTCCTCGATCGAGTGGGTGACGAACAGCACCGTGAAGCGGGTGTCGTCCCACAGCTGCAGGAGCTCGTCCTGCATCTTGCGGCGGGTCAGGGCGTCGAGCGCGGCGAACGGCTCGTCCATCAGGAGGATCGCCGGCTCCATCGCCATGGCGCGCGCGATCGCGACGCGCTGCTTCATGCCGCCCGACAGCATGTGGGGGAAGGCGTCGCGGAACTTGGTCAGGTTGACCTTCTCGATGTAGACGTCGGCGCGCGCCGCGGCCTCGCGGCGCGCGTACTTGCCGCTGGCCAGCATCGGGAACATCACGTTCTGGACGACGGTCTTCCAGGGCAGGAGCTGGTCGAACTCCTGGAACACCATCATGCGGTCGGGACCGGGCCGCTCGACCGGCTGGCCGGCGAGGCTGATGGTGCCTTCGACCGGCTTCATGAAACCGGCGACACCCTTGAGCAGGGTCGATTTG
This sequence comes from Candidatus Sulfotelmatobacter sp., assembly GCA_035507915.1. Taxonomy (GTDB): domain Bacteria; phylum Pseudomonadota; class Alphaproteobacteria; order Elsterales; family Elsteraceae; genus JACQAI01. The sequence continues at coordinate 10,150 of DATJNS010000283.1, read as the reverse complement.
CCGCACCCGGAAGGCCCGAGCAGCACGAAGCGATCGGCCGGGTAGACCTTGAAGCCGACGCGGTGGGTCGCGGTCACCAGCTGGTCGCGCGTCTTGTACTGCAGGGTCACGCCGTCGACCGCGAGCAGCGGGCGATCGGGCGGAAAGTCGGGCGCCGCGGGCGCGTCGGCACGCGAGGTGACGGCGGGTTGGACCATGGCCTCCTTGTCGGCCGTGATCGAGCGCGGCCGCGCCGGCTTATCATCGGGGTCCGCCTTCCGATGTCCAGGGGCCGCCGTGCGCCGGATGCTCGATTCGTAGGCAATGCGCGGCCGTCCCGATAGTATGGGTGTTGGGCGCAGCTGGCGTGGTTCTTGCCAGACCCGGCCGGTGCGTCCAGGCGACCACGAAAGCAAGGAGAAGGTCATGAAGGGTGCCAAGCAATTGACCCGGTGGACGACCGCCGCAGCCGCCGCGCTGGCGGTCGCCGGAGGCGTCGGCCTGAGCGTGGCGCCGGCGCGCGCCGAGACGGTGATCAAGGCCGTGATGGCCACGCCCGCGCGCATCCTCGACCCGATCTTCACGACCGCCTACGCCGCGCGCGACCACGGCTACATGGTGTTCGACACGCTGTTTGCGCTCGATGCCAACTTCAAGGTCCAGCCCCAGATGCTGAAGGACTGGACGATCAGCGACGACAAGCTGACCTACACCTTCACCTTGCGCGACGGCCTCAAGTTCCACGACGGCGCGCCGGTGACGTCGGACGACTGCATCGCCTCGATCAAGCGCTGGGGCGCGGTCGACGGCATGGGCCAGAAGCTGATGGACTTCACCAAGGAGATGGTCGCGGTCAACGACAAGACCTTCAAGCTCGTGCTCAAGGAGCCCTACGGCCTGGTGCTGCAGTCGCTCGCCAAGCCGAGCTCGAACGTGCCCTTCATGATGCCGAAGCGGCTGGCCGACACCGACCCGCACCAGCAGATCAAGGAGCAGATCGGCTCGGGGCCGTTCAAGTTCGTCCAGGCCGAGTTCAATCCCGACGTCAAGATCGTCTACGAGAAGAACACGGACTACGTGCCGCGCAGCGAGCCGCCGAGCTGGGGCGCAGGCGGCAAGGTCGTCAAGGTCGACCGGGTCGAGCACATCAACATGACGGACTCGCAGACGATCGCCAACGCGTTGATCGCCGGCGAGATCGACTGGGTCGAGTTCCCGGCCTACGACCTGATTCCGATGCTCAAGAACGATCCCAAGATCAAGATCGAGAACCTCAATCCGCTGGGCTCCACCAACATGGTGCGCATGAACCAGCTCTGGCCGCCGTTCGACAATCCGAAGATCCGCCAGGCCGTGCTGCACGCCATCAACCAGGAGGACTACCTCGAGGCCCAGGTCGGCAATCCCGAGTACTACAAGAAATGCTTCGCGATGTTCGTATGCGGCACGCCGCTCGCGACCGACGTCGGCGCGTCGCAGAAGCCCGATCTCGAGCTGGCCAAGAAGCTGCTCAAGGAAGGCGGCTACGACGGCACGCCGGTCGTCGTGATGCAACCGACCGACATCGCCATCCTGGCGCCGCTCGCCCCCGTCACCGTGCAGGCGATGCGCGCGATCGGCATGAAGGTCGACATGCAGTCGATGGATTGGCAGACCCTGGTCGCGCGGCGCGCCAAGCAGGACGCGCCGGACAAGGGCGGCTGGAACATGTTCCACACCACCTGGGTCAACGCCGACATGCTGACGCCGGTGCAGAACCTCGGCGTCAACGGCCGCGGCAAGGTCGGCGGCTGGTTCGGCTGGCCCAAGGACGACGAGGTCGAGAAGCTGCGCGACCAGTTCGCGCGCGAGACCGACCCGGAGAAGCAGAAGCAGATCGCCGCCGACATCCAGAAGCGCGCCTACGACGACGTGATGTGGATCCCGACCGGCATCTACTACCAGCCGACCGCGTGGCGCACCACCCTGACGGGCGTGCTGCAGGCGCCGGTGCCGTTCTTCTGGAACATCGAGAAGCACTGAGGCTCCGGTTGCCCGGCCGCGCATGGCCGCGTTCATCCTGAAACGGCTGATCGCCACCATCCCCGTCATGGCGGTGGTGGCGATCGTCGTCTTCCTGATCCTCCGGCTCAGCCCCGGCGATCCGGCGGCGATGCTGGCGGGTGACGCGGCGACGCCTGAGAACATCGCGCGCATCCGCGCCAATCTCGGGCTCGACCAGCCGATCCTGGTGCAGTTCGGCGATTGGGTGTGGCAGCTCGCCCACGGCGATCTCGGCACCTCGCTGCTCTCGCTGCAGCCGGTCTCGTTGACCATCGGCCGCAGCTTCGGGCCCACGCTCTCGCTGTCGCTGACGACGATCACGTTCTCGGTGCTCGTCGCGGTGCCGCTCGGCGTGCTCGCCGCCTGGAAGCACGGCACCTGGATCGACCGCAGCGTCATGGCGCTGTCGGTGGTCGGCTTCTCGGTGCCCGTGTTCGTGCTCGGCTACGGCTGGATCTGGGGCTTCGCCATCCGGTTCAGGGTTTTTCCCGTACAGGGTTTCGTCAGCCTGGCCGACGGCCCGGGACCGTTCCTCGAACATCTCGTGCTGCCGACGCTCACCTTGAGCGTGATCTTCATCGCGCTGATCGCGCGCATGACCCGCGCGAGCATGCTCGAGATCCTGACCGAGGACTATATCCGAACCGCCCACGCCAAGGGCGTCAGCGAGCGCCGCGTCCTGATCCGTCACGCGCTGCGCAACGCCGCCGTGCCGATCGTCTCGGTGATCGGCATCGGCATCGCGCTCTTGATCGGCGGCGTCGTGGTGACCGAGAGCGTGTTCAACATCCCGGGCCTCGGCCGCCTCACGGTCGATGCCGTCCTGGCCCGCGACTATCCGATCATCCAAGGCATCATCCTGGTGTTCTCCGCGGTCTACGTGCTCATCAACCTGGCGATCGACATCGCTTACACGATGCTCGATCCGAGGATCCGCTATTGACCGCGCTCGCATCCTCCGACCAAAGCGCGCTCGAACGGCCGCGCCGCGTCGGGCTGTTCGGCCAGCTCCGGCGCAACCCGTCGGTGATCGGCGGCGCGATCGTGCTCGCGGTACTGGTCGTGATCGCCTTGCTGGCGCCCTATCTTCACACCGTCGATCCCGAGTTCCTGAAGCCGCGCTTCCGCCTCAGGCCGCCGTCGGCCGAGTACTGGTTCGGCACCGACGCGCTCGGGCGGGACGACTATTCGCGCGTCGTCTACGGCTCGCGCATCTCGCTGATCGTCGGCGTCACGGTGGCGGTGTTCGCGCTCAGCCTCGGCACCTTCATCGGCCTGGTCTCCGGTTACATCCGCTGGCTCGACGCCATCGTGATGCGCGTGATGGACGGCCTGATGGCGATCCCCGCGATCCTGCTCGCGATCGCCCTGATCGCGCTGTCGAAGGCGAGCCTCGGCACCGTGATCGTCGCCATCGTGGTGCCCGAGGTGCCGCGCGTCGCGCGCCTGGTGCGCGGCCTCGTGCTGACCATCCGCGAGGAGCCCTACGTCGAGGCGGCGATCGCCGCCGGCACGCGGCTGCCCCTCATCCTGTGGCGTCACGTGCTGCCCAACACGATCGCGCCCCTGATCGTGCAGGGCACCTACATCGCCGCCGCGGCGGTGCTGACCGAGGCGATCCTGTCGTTCCTCGGCGCCGGCGTGCCGACCGACATCCCGACCTGGGGCAACATCATGGCCGAGGGGCGGCGGTTCTTCCAGGTCGCGCCGTGGACGATCTTCTTCCCGGGCGCGTGCCTCGCCGTCACGGTGTTCGCCATCAACATGATGGGCGATGGGCTGCGCGACACGCTCGACCCGCGGCTCGCGAAGCGCTTGTGAACCCGGTCCTGCAGATCCGTGGCTTGACCGTGCGCCTGCCGGCGGGCGCCGACCGGCGGAACGCGGTCGACGGCATCGATCTCGAGGTCGGCCCACGCGAGATCGTCTGCGTCGTCGGCGAGTCGGGGTCGGGCAAGTCGGTCACCGCGTTCTCGATCATGGGGCTGCTGCCCAAGGGCCAGCTGGTGCCGACCGCCGGCGAGATCAGGCTGCAGGGCGAGGACGTGCTGCGGGCGTCGCCGCAGCGCCTGCGCGAGCTGCGCGGCAGCCGCATGTCGATGATCTTCCAAGAGCCGATGACCGCGCTCAATCCGGTGATCCCGGTCGGCGATCAGATCGCCGAGGTGCTCGAGACGCACGGCACGCGAGACGGCGGCGCGCTCGACGCCGCCGGCCGCGAGCGCCGTATCGCCGAACTGTTCGACGACGTGCGCCTGCCCGAGCCCGAGCGGCTGCGCCGCGCCTATCCGCACCAGCTGTCGGGCGGCCAGCGCCAGCGCATCATGATCGCGATGGCGCTTGCGCTCGAGCCGGCGCTGATCATCGCCGACGAGCCGACCACCGCGCTCGACGTCACCACCCAGGCGCAGATCCTGCGCCTCATCAAGGCGATCCAGGCCGAGCACCAGAGCGGCGTCCTGTTCATCACGCACGATTTCGGCGTGGTCGCCGAGATCGCCGATCGGGTCGCCGTGATGAAGGACGGCGCGATCGTCGAGACCGGCGCCACGCGCGACGTGCTGGCGCGGCCCCAGCATCCCTACACCCGCATGCTGATCGCCGCGGTGCCCGGCGTGGCGGCCAAGGCGCGCGCGCCGATCGGCGCCGCGCCCGTGGTGCTGGCGACGCGCGGGCTCACCAAGATCTATCGCACGAGCGGCTGGCTGCAGGCGCGGCGCGACGTGCATGCCGCCGACGCCGTCGACCTGACGATCCGGCGCGGCGAGACGCTCGGCATCGTCGGCGAGTCGGGGTCGGGCAAGTCGACCGTGGCGCGCTGCGTCGCGCGTCTGATCGAGCCGACCGGCGGCGAGATCTCGCTCGACGGTCAGCCGATCGCGACACTCTCGGCGACCCGGCTGCGCCGCCACCGTCGGCACATCCAGATCATCTTCCAGGACCCCTACCGGTCGCTCAATCCGCGGCGCACGGTCGGCAAGTCGATCGTCGAAGGGCCGATGAACTTCGGCCTCTCCAAGGCCGACGCCTGGTCGCGCGCGCATGCGCTGCTCGATCTGGTCGGCATCGATCCGGCGGCGATCGACCGCTACCCGCATCAGTTCTCGGGCGGCCAGCGCCAGCGCATCTGCATCGCGCGCGCGCTCGCCATGGAGCCGACGCTGCTGATCGCCGACGAGGCGGTGTCGGCGCTCGACGTCTCGGTGCAGGCCCAGGTGCTGGCGCTGCTCGACGACGTCAAGCAGCGCTTCGAGCTCGCCATGCTGTTCATCACGCACGACCTGCGCGTCGCCGCCCAGGTATGCGATTCGGTCGCCGTGATGCTGAAGGGCCGGGTGGTCGAGTACGGCAGCGCCGCCGAGATCTTCGCCAACCCGCGCCACGACTACACGCGGGCGCTGTTCGACGCCGCGCCCGGCAAGGGCTGGCAGTTCGGCACCGCCGCGGAGTAGTGAGGCGGCCACAGCGCCTCGGGTCCAGCTGCCGCGCAAGCTCTGGCCGCGCCGCGTTTGATCTGCGATAGCGTTCCGTATCAGGCATCGCGCCCGGGTGCGCCTGGCATCCCGGATGAACGGCGGAGCCTGCGTCGACGGCGGGACCCTAGCCTTGCGGCACCGTCGCCTTCATCGACGGGCGGGCGGCGAAGCCTTCGTACCATGCGGCGAGCTTCGGAAAGCTTTTGCGCCAGCCCAGGTCGGCGAACCGGAAGTCGAGATATCCCAGCGCGCAGCCGAGCGTGATCGTGCCGATGTCGAGCGTGGCGCCGAGCGCGCCGGCCTCGGCCTCGAAGGCGGCCAGGGCGCCCTGAACCTTGGCCATCTGGCCGTCCATCCACTCCTGCCACTTATACGGGTCGGGGCGGATCGACTCGTAGCGCGTCAGCACCGCGGCATCGAGGATGCCGTCGCCCAGCGCCTGGCGGCGCAGCGCCGTCCAGCGCGCCGCGCCGGCGGCGGGAAACATCTTGGCGCCGCCGTGCAGGCTGTCGAGATACTCGCAGATCACCGGCGAGTCGTAGAGCGTCTCGCCGTTGTCGAGCACCAGCGCCGGCACCTTGGCGAGCGGGTTGTCCTTCTGGATGTCGGGGTTGGGCTTGGTCGGCGCGACGCTGGCCGGCACGCGCTCGACCCGCGCGTCGAGCCCGGTCTCGAGCGCCACCACGGTGACCTTGCGGACGAACGGCGAGGCCGGCGAGAAACGCAGCTTCACGGCGAGGGTCCTCCTGGCTGACGAACGCGGGGCGCAGATTAGAGCCGCGCGGGGCCGTCACCAAGCGGCAGGCCGACCCCCGGCCGGACTCGCGACAACGTTGTATTAACCTTAATGCGTTAGCCTTACGCACGATCGGGCGCCGCCTCGGCCGCCCCGTTTTGAGGCTCCCGCCGCATGCGCGACGACACGCCGCCAGAGAGCGCCGGCGCCCACCCGGCGGACGCGCCGGCCAGCCTCGATCCGGCGGACTGGGCGGCGTTCCGCGCCCAAAGCCACCGCATGCTGGACGACATGATCGACTTCCTCGCCGAGGTGCGCGCGCGCCCGGTGTGGCAGCGCGTGCCCGAGGCGGTCAAACGCCGGCTCGCCGAGCCGGTGCCGGTCGCGCCGACGCCGCTCGCCGAGGTCTACGACCAGTTCCGCACGCAAATCCTCCCCTACGCCACGGGCAACATCCATCCCGGCTTCTTCGGCTGGGTGCACGGCAGCGGCACGCCGACCGGCATGCTGGCCGAGATGCTCGCGGCCGCCATGAACGCCAATGTCGGCGGCCGCGATCACGGCGCGGTCTATGTCGAGCGCCAGGTCATCGAATGGTGCCGGGACCTGTTCGGCTTCCCGACGGGCACCAGCGGCGTGCTCGTCACCGGCACCTCGATGGCCAATCTGATCGGGCTGCTGGTCGCGCGCACCGCGTGCCTCGGCGCCGGCGTGCGCGCCGACGGCCTCGGCGACGCCGGCCGGCGCCTGGTCGCCTACGCCTCGAGCGCCGCGCACGGCTGCATCGCCAAGGCGATGGAGATCGCCGGCCTCGGCACCAAGGCGCTGCGCCGCATCGCGGTCGACGATCACCACCGCATCGACGTCGCGGCGCTCGCGCGCGCGATCGAGGCCGACCGTCGCGACGGGCTCACGCCGTTCCTGATCGTGGGCACGGCGGGCACGGTCGACATCGGCGCGATCGACGATCTCGCGGCGCTCGCCGATCTCGCGGCGCGCGAGCGCGTCTGGTTCCACGTCGACGGCGCGTTCGGCGCGCTGGCGCGTCTGGCGCCGGAGCTGGCGCCGCTGCTCGCCGGCATCGAGCGCGCCGACTCGCTCGCGTTCGACTTCCACAAGTGGCTGCACGTGCCCTATGACGCGGCGTGCGTGCTGGTGCGCGACGGCGCCGTGCACGCGCGCACCTTCTCGGCCGATGCCGCCTATCTCGCGCGGGTGCCCCGCGGGCTGGCCGCCGGCGCGCCATGGTTCTGCGATTACGGCCCCGACCTGTCGCGCGGCTTCCGGGCCCTCAAGGTGTGGTTCACCCTCAAGGAGTTCGGCACCGAGCGTCTCGGCGCCGCGGTGCTGCACAACTGCCGGCAGGCCCGCTGGCTCGCCGCGCGCGTGGCGGCGATGCCGGCGCTCGAGCTGATGGCGCCGGTCCAGCTCAACATCGCGTGCTTCCGCTACCGCGCGCCCGGGCTGACCGATGCCGAGCTCGACGCGCTCAACGCCGAGCTGGTCGCCGACATCCAGGAGAGCGGCATCGCCGCGCCGTCGACCACGGTGCTCGACGGGCGCCTGGCGATCCGGGTCAACATCACGAACCACCGCACCGACGAAGCCACGCTCGAGGCGCTGCTCGCCGCCGTGCTGGCGCGCGGCCAGGCGCTCGCGCCGCGCCCGGCGACGCCGTCCACCACCTTGTTTCGGCGGGTCACCGGTCCGCAGCCCGTCGGCGATTAGCGCGGCAGGGGCGTCAGCCCCGCGAGCGCCCAAATAGACCGCGCGGCGGGTTATTCTCCCGCGCCAGCTCGTTCGGCGGCTAGGTCTTGCTCGAGATCGTGACGCCGCCGGCGGCCAGATAGGGAAAGCGGCCGTTGCCGAAATTGACGCTCTCGCGCGAGATCCCGCGGATCTGCTTGAGCAGATCCTGCAGGTTGCCCGACAGCATGGTCTCGACCAGCGGATGACGGATCGCGCCGTCCTCGATGTAGAACGAGTTCTTCGCCACGCCGGTGAAATCGAGATTGGCGCTCGGCACGCCGCCGCTGAACCGGCACAGCAGGACGCCGCGCCGCGTGCTCGCGACGATGTCGTCGAGCGCGCAGTCGCCGCTCGGCACGATGAAGTTCGTGCGCCCGGCGGTCTGCGCCATGCCGAGCTTGCGCGAGATGTAGAAGTCGATCAGGTAGTCGGCGAGCACGCCGTCGCGCACCACGTCGAGATCGCGCGTCGGGACGCCGTTGGCGTCGAACGTCGCGCCGCCGGGAAACTCCGGCGCGCGCGGCCGGTTCAACAGGCTGAAGCGCGCATCCGCGATCGCCTCGCCCTTGCGGTCCTTGTAGGGCGTGGTGCCGGCCATCAAGGCGTGGCCGCCGAGCGCGCCCGCCAGCATGCCGACGAACCCGGCGAGGCACTCGGGCGTGATGATCACGTCGCCGACGAACTTCTCCGGTATCGGATGCGGATGCAGCGAGCGTTCGGTCTCATCGAGCAGCCGGCGCGTGCCGCCGGCGTCGAGCAACGCCTCGAAGGGCGCGAACGACGCCGCGCCGCTCCAGTTCGCGGAGGTCGTGTCTGCGCCGTCCTTGGCGACGAACACCATGCCGAAGCTGTAGGAGCCGCGCCGTTCGCGCTGGACCATGCCGCGCGAGTTCGCGAAGCTGGCCTCGCCGATGTCGAACACGTAGGCGCTGCCGCGCGTGCGGATCTTCGGGTAGCGCGTCTCGAGCTCCGCCATGCAGGCGCGCACGGCGTCGCGCATGGCGGGGCGGTCGGGCGCTGCGGCCCCGTGCGCCGTCGCGGGCTCGCTGGGCGCGTCGGCGACGTCGTTGGCCGGGTCGGCGATGCCGGCGTCGGCCGCCGTCAGCGCATCGGCGAGCGCCGCCTCGATCGCCTCGGCGCTGCGCCCGTTGATGGTGGCGCTGCCGCGCTTGCCGTCGCGGAACACGGTGAGCGCGGTGGTCTCGTCGGCGACGCTGCGGACCTGCATCACCGCTTCGTTCTCGAACTCGATCTCGAAGCGCTCGCCGGAGCCGTGCATCACCTCGGCGGCGTCGGCGCCGCGCGCGCGCGCCAGTGCGATCAGCTCCGCGCACAGCGCCGGCGCATCGGCGCCCGCGAGCGTGCCGGTACCGACGCTGGGAGCGATGCCTGGTGCGGTCGCCGTCACCGACCCGCGACCGTGATCTTGCACTTGATCGGCGGCCCGCCGCTGCCGACCGGGATCCACTGCTTCTTGCCGCACATGCCGCCGGCCAACCAGTCGATCTCGCTGCCGACGTGGGTGACCGTCTTCAGCATGTCGAACGCCACCCCCGACATGGTGGTGTCGCGGACGGCACGGCCGAGCTTGCCGTTGCGGATCTCGTAGCCGAGCGAGATCCCGAAGGTGAACTCGCCGGTCGCGTCGGCCTGGCCGTTGGTGGTGCGCTTCAGGTAGTAGCCGCGGTCGATCGCCGCGATCATGTCGTCGAGGCGGTCGGTGCCCGGCGCGATCGCCGTGTTGCGCATGCGCACCAGGGGCTCGTCGCTGAACGTATAGGCGCGCGCGTTGCCGGTCGGCGCGGCGTCCATGCGCAGCGCGGTCTCCTTGCTGTGCAGGAAGCCCTTGAGCACGCCGTTCTCGATGAGGGTGACGTCGCGGCACGGCGTGCCCTCATCGTCGACGTGGATCGCGATCGTCGCCTTGCCGTCCGGCCCGCGGCCGGCGTAGTCGACCAGGGTGACCTTCTCGGCGGCCACCTGCTCGCCCAGATGCTCGCCGGCGATCGACCCGGCGAGCACGCAGTCGGCCTCGCAGGTGTGGCCGATCGCCTCGTGCGCCAGCATGCCGGTGACCGTCGGGTCGAGGATCACGTCGTGCAGGCCGGCTTCGGTGTAGGTCCCCTCGGCCTTGCGGCGCAGCGCCTCGTAGAGCGCGTCGATCTTC
>DATJNS010000282.1:0-9811 GCA_035507915.1 Candidatus Sulfotelmatobacter sp. | reverse complement strand
TGTTCGAGAATGTCGTCGGCCCCGACGGCGCGCGCGCCACGATGCCGGTGCTCGTCAACTTGTTCGGCACGGTCGAGCGGGTCGCCTGGGGCATGGATCGCGAGCCACACCAGCTGCGCGAGATCGGCGAGACGCTCGCCTTCCTGCGCCAGCCCGAGCCGCCAGGCGGCTGGCGCGAGGCGCTCGAGCTCCTGCCCCTGGTCAGGACCGTGCTCGCCATGAAGCCGCGCACGGTTGCTTCGGCACCGTGCCAGGAGGTCGTGCTGCAGGGCGCCGACATCGATCTCGGACGCCTGCCGGTGCAGACCTGCTGGCCGGGCGAGCCCGCGCCTCTGATCACCTGGCCGCTGGTGGTGACGCGCGGGCCGTCCGACAAGCGCGAGGACGGCTTCAATCTCGGCATCTACCGCCTGCAGGTGACCGGGCGCGACACCACCCTGATGCGCTGGCTCAAGCACCGCGGCGGCGCCCAGCATCACGCGCGCTGGGGCGCCGAGAAACGCGAGCCGTTGCCGGCCGCCGCGGTGCTCGGCGCCGATCCCGGCACTATCCTGGCCGCGGTCACGCCGGTGCCCGACACCCTGTCGGAATACCAGTTCGCCGGGCTGCTGCGCGGCCGCAAGGTCGAGCTGGTCGACTGCAAGACGGTGCCCCTCAAGGTTCCCGCGCAGGCCGAGATCGTGCTCGAAGGACACGTATCGCTCGACGAGTTCGGCGACGAAGGGCCGTACGGCGACCACACCGGCTACTACAACGCGGTCGAGCGCTTCCCGGTGTTCCGGTTGTCGGCGATCACGATGCGGCGCGATCCGATCTATCTCTCGACCTTCACGGGCCGGCCGCCCGACGAGCCGTCGGTGCTCGGCGCCGCGCTCAACGAGGTCTTCATCCCGCTCCTGCAGCAGCAGTTCCCCGAGATCGTCGATTTCTGGCTGCCGCCCGAGGGCTGCAGCTACCGCATCGCCGTGGTGTCGATCCGCAAGGCCTATCCGGGCCATGCCAAGCGCGTGATGTTCGCCGTGTGGTCCTACCTGCGCCAGTTCATGTACACCAAGTTCGTCATCGTGGTGGACGACGACATCGACGCGCGCGCCTGGCCGGACGTCATGTGGGCGATCGCCACCCGCATGGATCCGGCGCGCGACATCACCGTCGTCGAGGGCACGCCGATCGACTATCTCGACTTCGCGTCGCCGGTGTCCGGCCTCGGCGGCAAGATCGGGCTCGACGCCACCAACAAGTGGCCGCCCGAGACGACCCGCGGCTGGGGCCGCAAGATCGCCATGGACAAGGCGATCGTCGAGCTCGTCAGCGAGAAGTGGCCACGCTATGGCCTGCCGGGCAGCGGCAAGCCGATCTGGAAATAGCCGTGCCGCAGGCCCACCTGGGGTCCCAGAAGCAGCACGGCAATCATCGTGTGACCAGCGTCACATCGCCGGCCGGGCCGGATCGGCTACCACGCGTGCCAATCCCTGGGAGGGGCACGAGATGCCCGACCTGACCTCCGCCATCCTGACCGCCGTGGGCGGCCTGAACGCCCAAGGCACGGTGCTGGGCGTGACCGCGGACAACATCGCCAACGCGCTGACTCCGGGCTACAAGCGCGGCCAAGCGGTGCTGGTTTCGGGCGCGTCGCAGATCCCGGAAGTGTTCCTGCGCCGCGATGTCTCGCAGGGCGCGATCGCGCCGACCGGCAACCCGAACGATCTGGCGATCGTGGGCAACGGCTTCTTCCAGGTCCAGCAGTCGGGCGGCATCGGCTACACGCGCGACGGCTCGCTCGGCCTGTCGGCCAACGCCGTGATGGTCGACGTCAACGGCAATCCGGTGATCGGCCCGATCCAAATCAATCCGGCGGGCGGCCCGGTCACCGTCGCGCCCGACGGCACGGTCAGTCAGACGGTGAACGGCGCGACCCAGGTACTGGGCCAGATCGATCTTGCGAGCTTTCCCAACGCCGGCGGCTTGGCGCCCGCGAGCGGCAACTCGTTCACGCCGACGGGAGCGTCGGGTCAACCGATTGCCGGCGCCGACGGCAGCCAGATCGTGCAGGGCGCGATCGAGGCGCCCAACGTCGACCTGGCGACCGAGTTCATCAACATGATCACGGCGAAGGCGGTCTACGAAGCCTCCGCCAAGGTGATCACCACCGCCGACAACATGGAGAAGCGCCTGCTCGACATCGCGTGATCGGGCGCGCGTTCACTTCGGCTTGCACGGATAGGCGTCGACCAGGGCGTTGACCGCTTCGACGGCGTAGAAGTTCTGCGCGGTCTCCGGGTGCGCCGCGACGTGGCGCAAGAACACCTGAACCATGTCGAGATACTGGACATTGGGCGGGCGGCAGAACGGCAGGATCGGCACGTGGTTCTGATCGACGACGCCGGACAGCGCGAACAAGGTCGTGAACGCGCCGAGGCACAGCCCGACCCCGAAGGTCTGCGGCGGCGTCGCGGTCACGAGCGCGCGGCAGTCCGCGGCAACCTCCTTGGCGCTGGCGTCGAGCGTGCGCGCCGAAGCCGGCGCGGCCACCGCCAATCCTGCGCTCACCGCCAACACGAGGATACCGACACGCATGACCCGTAACCCGCGCTGATCGTGGGATAGTGGATCACGCGCATCGGCGACGCGCTAGCGCGTCTGCCGGTGGATCGGGTCGACCCAGAGAACCTGCTCGGGTTTCTCGATCGGCTCGATCGCAAGATTGACGACGACCGCTTCGTTGTCGCTGCGCACCAGCACGCACTCGAGCGGCTCGTCGGTCGACGCGTTGATCTCCTGATGCGGCACGTAGGGCGGCACGAAGATGAAATCGCCCGGCCCGGCCTCCGCGACGTACTCGAGGTGCTCGCCCCAGCGCATGCGCGCGCGACCCTTGACCACGTAGATCACGCTCTCGAGCTCGCCGTGGTGATGCGCCCCGGTCTTGGCGTTGGGATGGATCGTCACCGTGCCGGCCCAGATCTTCTGCGCGCCGACGCGCGCGAAGTTGATCGCCGCGGCGCGGTTCATGCCGGGCGTCTGCGCCGTGTTGGGATCGAGGCTGCTCGCCGGGATGACTTTGACGCCGTGGGTCTTCCAGTCGATCGCGCCGGATGCCGGCGCGTGATCGTGATCGTGCTGGCTCATGATTCTACCATCGCGCTTGTGTTGCTCTCGCATAATTGCCCATGAATTATTGTGAATTCAAGGTCTTCAACAGTTTATCTCGTGAAATAAAGATGAATAACAACGCCTACCCGAGGACGGACCGGCTGCGGCGTCACCCGTGCGGCGGGGCTGGGCGCCGTCAGCGGCCTTCGTCGAGCGGGCGGCGCGAGGACGGAAGCGGGCCGCCCGCCACGCCTGGCGCCGTGCCGGGCATCAGGATCCCATTCGAGCTCGGTCCCGTGACGCGTCCCATGCCGGGAACCCCGCCGACCGAGCCGCCCAGCCGACTGTTGCCGGCGCCGCCTGTGCCGCTGCCGGTTCCGGTCCCCGGTGTGCCGAGCGGCGGCAGCGTCAAGATCGTGGTCCCGGGCGCCGGCTCGATCTGCGCCGATGCCGGACCAACGCCCGCCAGGGCTGCCAGCGCCGCGCCCGCGATCCCCCACCGTCGCGCCGAGCCCATGATTGCCATGACACCACCTCCCGCTGCCGCGCCGGCGAACACCGACCGCCGGACGGCCGATCCACCTCGTCGGCATATGGCGGCGCGGGATCGATGCTGCTAGTCAGGAGACGGACGCCGCGCGCCCGCTCGGTCTTCGGGGGTCGCCGTTTCGAAAGGGTTCCATGGCCTGGTATGTCGGCGTCGACGTCGGCGGCACCTTCACGGACTTCCACGGCTTCGACGACGCGACGGGCGCCACCGTCGTCCACAAGACGCCGTCGACGCCCGACAATCCGGCGCGCGCCATCGTCGCCGGCCTCGCCGAGCTCGCCCAGGCGCGCGGCATCGCGGTCGACGCGGTGTCGCGGCTGGCGCACGGCACCACGGTTGCGACCAACGCGCTGCTGCAGCGGCGCGGCGGCACGGTCGCGCTGATCACCACCGAGGGCTTCCGCGACCTGCTCGAGATCGGCCGCCAGGTGCGGCCGCACATGTACGACCTGCAGGCCGACCACCCGCCGCCGCTGGTGCCGCGCGAATGGCGCTTCGAGGTCGCGGAGCGCGTCACGGCGGACGGCGCGGTGCGCCGGCCGCTCGGCGATCACGATCTCGCCCGCGTCGTCGATGCCGTCAAGGCGACCGGCGCCGATGCCGTCGCCGTGTGCCTGCTGTTCGCCTTCGTCAACCCGGCGCACGAGCGGCGCATCGGCGCCGCGCTCGCCGCCGCGCTGCCCGAGCGCGACGCCTCGCTGTCGTCGGAGGTTCAGCCCGAGTTCCGCGAGTACGAGCGGCTGTCGACCACCGTGCTCAACGCCTACCTGCAGCCCGTGATGGCGCGCTATCTCGTCGATCTCGAGCGCCAGATCCGGGCGCGTGCGCCGGCGATCCACATCGGCATCAACCAGTCGAGCGGCGGATTGATGTCGATCGAGCGCGCGCGCCGCTTCCCGATCCGCACGGCGTTGTCGGGACCGGCCGCCGGCGCGGTCGGTGCGATCCACGTCGCGCGGCTCGCCGAACGACCCAACGTCATCACGCTCGACATGGGCGGCACCAGCGCCGACATCTGTCTGATCCGCGGCTACGACGCCGGCGTCGCGTTCGACCGCTCGGTCGGCGGCTTTCCGGTGCGCATGCCGATGCTCGACATCAACACGATCGGCGCCGGCGGCGGCTCGATCGCCTGGTTCGACCGCGACGGGTCGATGAAGGTCGGCCCGCTGAGCGCCGGCGCCGCGCCCGGGCCGGCCTGCTACGGTTCCGGCGGAACCCAGGCGACCGTCACCGACGCCAATCTCGTGCTCGGCCGCCTGTCACCGCGCGGGCTGCTGGGCGGCCAGATGAAGCTCGACCGTGCCGCCGCGGCCGCGGCCCACGCGCCGCTCGCCGCGCGGCTCGGCTTCTCGCTCGAGCGCACCGCGCACGGCCTGCTCAGCATCGTGGTGTCCAACATGGTGCGCGCGATCCGCGCGGTCTCGGTCGAGCGCGGCCACGATCCGCGCCGCTTCAGCCTGATGCCGTTCGGCGGCGCCGGCGCGTTGCATGCGACCGACGTCGCGCGCACCCTCGGCATCGGCGAGATCGTCGTGCCGCCGGCACCCGGCATTCTGTGCGCCCAAGGCCTGGTTGTGTCCGATCTCAAGGAGGATTTCGTGCGCACCCGGCGCACCCCGCTCGACGACGCCGCGCGTCCGCACATCCAGGCGATGCGCGACGCGCTCGGCGCCGAAGCCGAGCGCTGGTTCGCGGACGAAGCGATCGCGGCCGCCGCGCGCTCGGTCGCCGTCAGCCTCGACATGCGTTACGTCGGCCAGAACTTCGAGCTCGCGGTCGAGCTCGGCACGGCCGATCCGCTGCCCGACCGCGCGGCGCTCAAGGCGCTGTTCCTCGCCGCGCACGAGCGCAGCTACGGCTTCGCCAACACGAGCGATCCGATCGAGATCGTCAACTACCGGCTGACCGCGCGCGGCCGGCTGCGCCGGCCCGAGCCGCCGCGCCACCCGCCCGCCTCCGGCGCGCCGGCGCCGATCGAACGCCGTCCGGTGTGGTTCGACGCGGTCCAGGCGGTCGACACGCCGGTGTTCGACCGCGCCACGTTGGCGCCCGGCCACGCGCTCGCCGGACCCGCCGTGATCGAGCAGCTCGACGCGACGACCTTGCTCTATCCGGGCGATCGCCTCACGGTCGACGGCGCGCTCAATCTGTTGATCGAGACCCGAGGAAGCTGACCCGAGATGGAGCCCAAGAACCTGCTCATCATCATGTCGGATGAGCACAATCCGAAGCTGCTGGGGTGCCACGGCCATCCGCTCGTGCGCACGCCCAACCTCGACCGGCTGGCGGCGCGCGGCACGCGGTTCAGCGCGGCCTACTGCAACTCGCCGGTCTGCATCCCGGCGCGCGCGAGCTTCGCGACCGGCCGCTACATCCACCAGGTCGGCTTCTGGGACAACGCCGATCCCTACGACGGCTCGGTGACCAGCTGGCACCATCGGCTGCGCGCCGCCGGGCATCGGGTCGTATCGATCGGCAAGCTGCACTTCCGCTCGACCGAGGACGACAACGGCTTCAGCGAGGAAATCGTCCCGATGCACGTCATCGACGGCAAGGGCGACCTGATGGGGCTGGTGCGCGAGAACCTGCCGCGGCGCGGCGGCTCGTGGAAGATGGCCAAGCTCGCCGGACCGGGCGAGTCGCCCTACACGTTCTACGATCGCGACATCGCGGCGCGCGCCCAGGTCTGGTTGCGCGAGACGGCGCCCAAGCACCGCGACAAGCCGTGGGTGCTGTTCGTCTCGTTCGTTTGTCCGCACTTCCCGCTGACCGCGCCGCCCGAGCACTTCTACCGCTACTATCTCGATCCGGCGCTGCCGTCGCCCAAGCTCTATGCGCGCGGCGAGCGGCCGCACCATCCCTATCTCGACGCGTACGCCGCGAGCTTCGCCTACGACGAGCACTTCGAGACGCCGGACCAGGTGCGCCGCGCGGTCGCCGGCTATTACGGCCTGTGCAGCTTCCTCGACGAGAATGTCGGCAAGGTGCTCGGCACGCTGGAGGCGTGCGGCCTCGGCGATGCGACGCGCGTGATCTACACCAGCGACCACGGCGACAATGTCGGGGCGCGTGGCCTGTGGGGCAAATCGAACATGTACCAGGAGGTCGCCGGCGTGCCGCTCATCATGACCGGCGCCGGCATTCCGGCGGGCCGCACCAGCGACGTTCCGGTCACCCATGTCGACGTCTACCCGACCGTGCTCGACGTGGTCGGGATCGCGCCCAACGCCGAGGAGCGCGGCTATCCCGGCCGCTCGCTCGCGGCGCTGGCGACCGCCGACGACCGCGACCGCGTGGCGTTCTCGGAATATCACGGCATGGGCTCGACGACCGGCGTCTTCATGGTGCGCGGCGCGCGCTACAAATACGTCCACTACGCCGCCTATCCGCCGCAGCTGTTCGACCTCGAGGCCGATCCCGAAGAGCTCGTCGACCTGGCCGCCGATCCGCGTCTCCGCGACGTGCTGGCCGACTGCCGCGCCCGCCTCGAGACGATCTGCGATCCCGCCGCCGTCGACGCGCGCGCCAAACGGCGTCAGGCCGAGCAGCTGGCGCGCAACGGCGGGCGCGAGGCCGTGATCGCGCGCGGCGACCTCGGCTTCTCGCCGCCGCCCGGCATCGCCGCCGACTTCAACTAGGAGATCGCATCGTGACGCAGCTCGACCCGATCACGCTGGAGATCGTCCACAACGGCCTGCGCTCGATCACCGACGAGGCCTTCATCGCGCTGATGAAGAGCGCCTACTCGACCAACATCAAGGAGCGGCGCGACCACAGCGCGACCATCATGACGCCGAAAGGCGAGCTGGTCGCGCAGGCCGAGGGTTCGCTGCCGATCCATCTCGCCTCGATGCTC
Organism: Candidatus Sulfotelmatobacter sp.; assembly: GCA_035507915.1. GTDB lineage: Bacteria > Pseudomonadota > Alphaproteobacteria > Elsterales > Elsteraceae > JACQAI01. Next base: position 2,309 of record DATJNS010000282.1, on the reverse strand, counting down.
GGCCTGATGCAGGCGCTGCTCGCCAAGCACGCGCTCGATGACATGCGCGTCGGCGACATCTTCATCGCCAACGATCCGCACGTCGCCGGCGGCACGCACCTGCCCGACGTCAACATGGCGATGCCGGTCTTCGTCGACGGGCGCGTGATCGGGTTCGTGTGCAACATCGCGCACCACGCCGACATCGGCGGCATGGCGCCCGGCAGCATGGCGGGCGGCATGAGCGAGATCTACCAGGAGGGCGTGCGCATCCCGGTGATCCGGCTGTTCGACGGCGGCCGGCTGGCGTCCGACGTGCTCGACCTCCTCCTCCTCAACGTGCGGGTGCCCGAGGAGCGTCGCGGCGACTACTTCGCCCAGGTGGCGGCGTGCCGCCTGGCGGAGCGGCGGCTGATCGAGCTCGCCGCGGCCCACGGCGCCGCCACGCTGACGCAATCGTTCGACGCGATCATCGCGCGCACCGAGCGGCGTCTGCGCGACGCCATCCGCACGATCCCGTCCGGGCGCTACAGCTTCGCCGACGTGATGGACGACGACGGGCTCGGCACAACCGACATCCGCATCGAAGTCGCGATCACGGTCGACGGCGAGCGCATCCACTTCGATTTCGCGGGCTCGCACGCGCAGGTCGCCGGCAACATCAACCTGACCCTGATCGGCACGCGCGCGGCGGCCTGCTATTGCATCAAGGCGCTGCTCGACCCCGACGTGCCCAACAACCAGGGCGTGCTCAACGCGATCGAGGTGACGGCGCCCGAGGGCTCGGTGGTCAACGCCAAATTCCCCGCCGCGGTGGCGAGCCGCGCGCACACCTGCCAGCGCATCGCCGACGTCGTGATCGGCGCGCTCGCGCCGGCGCTGCCGCAGGCGGCGGTCGGCGCGGCCAACGGCGCCAACACGACCGCGGTGTTCTCCGGCGTCGATCCGCGCAGCGGCCGCGCCTACGTCTATCTCGAGACCCTGGGCGGCGGCTTCGGCGGCCGCGCCACCAAGGACGGCAAGGACGGCGTCCAGGTGCACATCACCAACACGTCCAACCTGCCGGTCGAGGCGATCGAGATGGAGTATCCGCTGCTGGTCGAGGCCTACGGCCTGGTCGAGGATTCCGGCGGCACCGGCACCTGGCGCGGCGGCCTCGGGCTCCGGCGCGTGGTCCGTCCGCTCGACCATCACGCGGTGTTCAGCGGCACCGGCGAGCGCTTCCGCACCCAGCCATGGGGCGTGTTCGGCGGCGGCCCGGGCGCGTCGGGCCGCTTCATGCGCCAGAGCGCCAATGGCGACCCGGAGCGCCTCGGCAACAAGCCGGCCGACGTGACCGTGCGGCCCGACCAGACGATCGTGATGGAGACGCCGGGCGCCGGCGGCTACGGCCCGCCCGCGGCGCGCGACCCCGAGCGCCTCGCCGAGGATCGCCGCTCGGGCAAGTTCTCGACCGCCTATCTGGCCGCGCATTACGGCGCCAAGCCGTCGTGATGCGCGCCGTGGTGGACTCTGCCTGACGGACGCCTACCTTAAGAGCACCCCCTCCGACCGCCGGGACCGATCGCCATGCCGCGCGACCTCGAACCGCTCGATCTGCTCGACGACCTGATCGGCCGCGCCAAGCGCGCGGGCGCCGACGCCGCCGACGCGGTGTTCGCCAAGGGCACCTCGCTGTCGCTCGCCCAGCGGCTCGGCGAGCCGGAAAAGCTCGAGCGCGCCGAGGGTCAGGATCTCGGCCTGCGCGTGTTGGTCGGCAAGCGCCAGGCGATCGTGTCGTCGACCGACTTCAAGCCCGCCACGCTCGACGCGCTGGTCGAGCGCGCGGTCGCGATGGCGCGCGCGGTGCCCGAGGATCCCTATTGCGGCATCGCCGATCCGGATCAGGTCACGCATCAGTTCCCGGCGCTCGATGCGGTCGATCCCGCGGAGCCGGCGAGCGCGACCCTGATCGAGCGCGCCAAGCGCGCCGAGGAAGCCGCGCTCGCGGTGCCCGGCGTCACCAACTCCGAAGGCGCCGAGGCGAGCTGGAGCCGCTCGATGAGCGCGCTGGTCGCGAGCAACGGCTTCGCCGGCGTCCACGAGGTGTCGCATCACAGCGTGAGCGCCGCCGTGCTGGCGGGCGACGGCACCGCAATGGAGCGCGACTACGACTATTCGACCACGGTGCATGGCGCCGATCTCGAGGATCCGGCCGCGGTCGGCAAGCGCGCGGGCGAGCGCACGGTGCGGCGCCTGAAGCCGCGCAAGGTCGCCACCGCGAAGGTGCCAATCGTATTCGACCCGCGGGTCGCCGGCGGCATGCTGCGCCATCTCGCGGGCGGGATCTC
>DATJNS010000281.1:0-12545 GCA_035507915.1 Candidatus Sulfotelmatobacter sp. | reverse complement strand
TCGAGCCGAGGCACGCCAAGACTGTAGCGACGGTTGATGCCCCAGACGCGCAGCGCGTGGGCAACCTGACCGACGAGATGCAGGTCAGGCTCACCGGTTTGGGGCTCGCCCAGCTGGTAGGTGGAATTGAGCGTTTCGACTCGGGCACGGTCTCGGTCAAGAACGACGACATCGGACGTGACGAGAGAGTTGAACAGGCTCGTCCACCCCACGAGGTGGAAAGAGGCCTGGCCAGTGTCACGGATCCTGATGGCCACCATATGCCACCGGTCGATGTGAGCTTTGATAGGCTTCGAGGGCTCAACGTTGCCGATCAGAGCCTGGGCCTCAGCCTCGGTCGCCAATCCGACGCTGACGCGTTCACGGTTCTGCCTGATTAGGTCGAGGAGGCGAGTTGGCAGATTTGCGAGCGGGAATTCGAGACTTGCGCTCGTCATCGTACGCGTCGCCACTCCTCGCTGACGTGAAGCCCGGCAGGCTGCCGCTCAGGTCCGGGCTCGATCAGCTCACCGAACTCGTCTACCGCCTGCCCGGGCCCAACCCCCACCACCTTCAGGCCCAGGCGCCGGTGCTCAGCAACGTAGCTCTCTGCCTGTCCGCAAATAATCATTCGCGCACCCATTGCACCGGCGAGGCGGTCTAATTGTTCGCCACCGCCCGGGCAATAAGAGGGCGCCTCCTCGACCGTAAGCAGGATATCGGCTGGCTGCCGTGACAATCTTCGGATCGTGTCGGGCAGCAGGCCATAGGCGCCTGCAACCAGGTGATCGCCGATCATGGCGACGCGCCCGTCCAGGCAGCCTAGCCGCATGCGGTGATCTGTCGAATCAGCCAAGTCGCGCCACGCATGGAGGAACGAATCAGTCGCAACCCACGCGATGTCGATCCCGGCGTGAAACACACCGGCTAGTCCTTTGGGGTGCCAGGGCCCGATATGTCCCAGCAGCACCATCGTACTTGGCCGGTGACGCTCCGCGTAGATCGATGCGATGGCAAAGCTGCCGAGGAGGTCGCCTACGAACAGAATCATGTGGGCCTCAGGCGGGTTGGATTACGAGCCAGTGGCATGCCGAGAATTAGTCTCGACGCTGCGGCGTAGAGCTGGACCTCGAACCTAGCTCGGTTCGGCAGCTGGAAGGCGGCGTGGGCGGCGGCGATCGCCTCGTCGCTAGAGATGCATTGCTCCGCCGGTGCAGGGCGCGTCGCATAAAGGGCTTCGATCGGCTCGACGGTGAAGGGGACCCGTTGATCAACGGCGCGGTACAAAGTCGAGAGCGCGAGAGTCGCGTCCTCCGGGGCGCCCGCATACACGGTTACCCCGTGAAGGGTATTAGAGAGTGCGGCGGCGACGGCGCGCGCCGACTGTCCGTGGTGGGCAAGGCTCTGTCGTTGGTGAGGCGGCAGATTGGCGAGTGCCTGTGCCCACTCGGCAGTTCCGTCACCGGCGATCAACCAGGCGGTAACCCGTTCTGCCAGTGGGAATGCAACGGCCACCTCGAGCGGGTACAGGCGCATCGGAACAAAGGATGTTCCGACCGCAATGATCGCTGGGTTGGCCGCCGCCATGCCGTGCTCCAACTGCCCGAGATGCGGCGCCCATGCGGGGAGCCGATTCGTCAGGCGTGCTGCAGCCTCCACGTCGACAGCGTATCAGTCAAGTCCAAAATGGACCGATTACAGTCGTTTTGGGGCTGAATGGTTGGCAACATTGGACTTGGCTGACGGTGAGCCGGAACCTCGATCGGCATGCTGCCGAGCCCACGCCTCATGGCGGCGGCGAGAGCCTTGTTGGGCCTCTCGCGCGCCGAGTTGGCCCAACTAGCGGGCATTCATCCAACAGCGCTCAAGGGCCTCGAGACGGGAAAGACCAACCCGCGCCGGAGCACCCTCGAGGCGGTCATGCGCGTCTTCGCTTCACGTGGGATTGAGTTCCATGCTGACGACCAGGTGGAAGGCTTAACCCGGCGGAAAGCACGCAGAACAAAGCCACCGGCTCGGGGCCGCGGCTGACCACAAGTGACCTCACGTAGGCCCGAGCGCGTCGGCGTCCCAGCCGACCGGCAACGTGACTCAGCTCGCTTGCTTAGTCAGGTCACAAGCTGGATCCGACGCCGCCCGAGCGTCGGGCGGCACAGCGGAGTGTCCGACATGTCCACAATTTTCGAACCAGCAGCGTTCCCGGGCGAGTCGAGGCCGGAATGGCTCCCATCGACCGAGTGCGCGGCCCGGGCCGAGCAGCAGCTCGAAAGCCTGCACGCGCAACTCGCTTCGGTGCGCGCGCTCAGGTGCCATCCCTCGGGACGGGCGTTCGAGCTGCCGCCTGCAGCTGCATGGAGCTTCTCGATCGAGGTTTGCCGCGTCGTGTTCGACGCGGCGGTCGCCCGGATGGCAAAGGGTTTGGGCCCGCGCCTCCTGGGTCATCGCAGCCCGGCGGCGTGCCCGGAAGCCTGGATCAACTTCGAGCGGCACCTTGACGGGATAATTGACGGCGAGCTCGATCTCGCGCGCCGCGACGAGTTGACCTGGACCGAGTCAGTCGTGGCCAGCGCGCTCGAGTCGCTGTCGTGTTGGTGCCGTGCGGAAGCCGAGCGACAGCTGGGCCACGCAGTCGCCGACCGTCGGCAGGCCGCATAGGCGCCTCGATTTCGCGGCGGGCCCCGCGGGATCCGCTGGGCTCTGAACCGGGCCTGTGTTACACGCCTGTGTGCCACGTGCGCCGGGCCAGCATCTTGGGGCGAGCTTTCCAAGAGGGACCAAGGGCTTGTGGGTCATGTGGGTTCCCCTCCCCGTGGGGACGCCAACTCCCAGTCCATCGGACGCGATCGGCGTCGCGCGCGTCAACGCGGCGTGGCGGCGAGCGCGTTGCCGGTGTCGGCGGGCGGCAATGTCGCCGAGTCCGATGCGAGCGCCTCCTTGACCAGGATGAAGTCGATCGGGCCGACCGCCTCGGCGCTGCGAAACTCGACCGGAACGCCGTGCGCGTTCTTCCAGACCTCCTGGCGCTTGTCCGTCATGAAGACGTAGTGCTGCACGGGAACATCGACGCTGCCGATCCGGAGGGTCGTGTTCTCGACGGTGGCGTCGCGCACCTGGAAGAGCTTGCCCGTCTTGGTCGACATCATCAGCGAAGGGCCGCTGCCGGCGGCCGCGGACCACGGATCGGACGGCCGGATGTTCGCCGCGACCGTTTCGCTGCCGTGCGGCGTGGTGATCACGAACTGATCGCCCTCGGCCTCGCCACGCACCTCGATGCGCTCGCCGTTGGTGGTCGTGACGCCGTGAAACGAGACCAGCCGCCCGCCGCGCCAGATCTCGGTCCGTTCCGCATCCTCGCGGTGCAGCACGATGCCAAGCACGCGCACGAGCACGTGCATCCGATTGTCGATGCGGTAGCCGTCGGCATTGCGCGTCACCGTGTCGACGTAGCTGCCGATGTCGCCCAAGGTCGGGTGCTCGATCTTGTAGCTATAGACGTCGCTTGCTGCGGCGCCGCCGGTCGCCAGCCCGAGGACCAGCGCGACCAGCGCGATCCGCGCCAGCCCGCTCCGCCACCTCGAATGCCGCCTCGGCGCGCCCGGCACCATTCGGGGTCGGTCTCCCCTCTGCGTCGGTATCACAATAGGGTACGGCCCCGGCCCCCGGCGCGTTCCCGCCTCCCAGGCGGTTGGTTTGGCGCCCTCTTGCGCAGCTTTATGGTGGTGCCGGATCGCGCCATCCTCCGCGTAGGTAGCCGAGCGCCCCACGCCACGTCCCCTCGCGATACGCACCCGCACCCGACCTCGTTGCACGCTGCGGCGCAATCATGCACCTTGCCGACATCGCGGGTCCATCGGCGCGATGGCGCGGAATCGACGGAGGACCGAGAATGGCCCAGGCGGTGGCGAGCCGGCCGGTGCGCGACGTGCTCCAATGGCGGTCGCCCGGCGTATCGCGCGTCCCGATGCAGGTGTACGCCGATCCGGAGGTCTACGCCTGGGAGCAGGATCTGATCTTCCGCGGGCCGACCTGGAATTTTCTCGGCCTCGAGGTCGAGGCGCCGCGGCCCAACGACTATTTCACCAGCATGATCGGCGACACGCCGATCATCGTCGTGCGCACCAAGGACGGCGCGATCAACGCGCTGGTCAATCGTTGCGCCCACAAGGGCGCGACCGTTTGCTATCAGCCGACCGGTCACGGCGAGACCTTCACCTGCCCCTATCACAACTGGATCTACGACCAGACCGGGCGGCTGCTCAGCGTGGCGTTCGAGAAAGGCGTGCAGCAGAAGGGCGGCATGCCGAAGGAGTTCGACAAGTCCAACCACCGACTGGTGCGCCTGCGCGTCGAGACGATCTGCGGGCTGATCTTCGCCAGCTTCTCCGACCGCGCGCCGCCCCTCGAGGCCTATCTTGGGCCGGTGATGACCGCGCACATCCGGCGCACCCTGCACGGCCGGCCGAAGATCCTCGGCCGCTACCGCCAGATGATGCACAACAACTGGAAGCTCTACGCCGAGAACGCGCGCGACAACTACCATCCGAGCCTGCTGCACGCCTTCTTCTCGACCTTCCGGCTCAACCGCCTGACCGCCGAGGGCGGCGTGCGCCAGGACGACGCGAGCTGGCATCACATCGTGTTCGCCAAGCGCCACACCGACCAGGGCAACGCGGAATACGCCTCGGGCATGATCCGCGCCCAGAAGGACGATTTCGGCCTCGCCGATCCGTCGCTGATCGACCAGTGGATGGAGTTCGAGGACGAGATCACGAACTCGATCCAGTGTCTGTTTCCCAGTTTCGTGCTGCAGCAGGTGCTGAACTCGATCGGCACGCGCCAGATCGTGCCGCACGGGCCCGAAAAGTCCGAGCTGGTGTGGACCTTGATCGGCTTCGAGGAGGACACCGAGGAACAGGCCTACGTGCGCCTGAAGCAGAGCAATCTGGTCGGTCCGGCCGGCCTGGTGTCGATGGAGGACGGCATCATCGGCAATTTCGTCCAACGCGGCATCAAGGGCGATCTCGACGCGGAGGCCGTGGTGATGATGGGCGGGACCGGCGTCGGCTCCGCGCCGACCCGCGCGACCGAGACGTCGGTGCGCGGCTTCTGGCGCGTCTACCGGGAGCTCATGAATGTCTGACGACGGCTTTCGGCCGTCGCTCGATCCGCGAGAGGTTCCCGAGCCGATCCGTCTCGGCATCGCGGCGCTGATCGCCGACTGTGCGGCGGCGATCGACGGCGGCCAGCTCGAGCGCTGGCCCGACTACTTCACGGCCAAGTGCGTCTACCGGATCATCTCGCGTTCGGAGTTCGAGAAGGGCCGCCCGATCGGCTTCCTCTATTGCGACAACCGCGACATGCTGGGCGATCGCGTCCGCGCCATGCGGTCGGCCAACGTCTTCCAGCCGCACGTCTATCGTCACGTGCTGGGCGCGCCGCGCATCCTCGGGCAGCGCGCGGGCGCGTTCGAGGTCGAGACCAGCTACGTCGTCATCCGCACGGCGATCCCCGAGGGCGCGATGATGGTGTTCAGCGCCGGGCGCTATCTCGACGAGGTCGTGCTGGAGGCCGGCGCGCCCAGGCTGCGCAGCCGGACCGTGATCACCGATTCCGATTCGATCGACATGTTGCTGGTGTTGCCGATCTGACGGATCGCGCTCCCACCGGTGCGGAAGGAGAAGGCATGACGGGTTCGTTTGCGCGCGCGATCGGGGCTGCGGTCCTGGGCGGCGTCCTCCTGGCAGCCGCGTCGGCGCGCGCGGCCGAGCCGGTCAAGTTCGTGCTCGATTGGAAATACCAGGGCAATCACGCGATCTGGGGGCACGCGCTCGACCGCGGCTATTTCGCGCGCGAGGGCCTAGCCGTGACGATGGACCAGGGCGCCGGATCGGGCGACGCGATCAACAAGGTCGCCGGCAAGGCCTATGACGTCGGCTTCGCCGACATCAACCTGCTGGTCAAGTTCAACGCCGACAATCCGAACAATCGGGTGATCGCGTTCTTCGTGATCTTCGAGCGCTCGATGAACGCCATCGTCTCGCTCAAGAAGGCGGGTATCACGGCGCCCAAGGATCTCGCCGGCAAGCTGGTCGGCGGCGCGCCGGGCGACTCCGCGCGCCAGATGTTCCCGATCTTCGCGCGTATCACCGGCCTCGACCCGGCCAGCGTGCGCTGGCAGACGATCAACCCGACCTTGCGCGCGCCCCTGCTGATCAGAGGCGAGGTCGACGCCATCACGGGCTTCGTCTCCGGGACCGTGTTCGACCTGATCGGCGCCGGCGCCAAACGCGACGACATCGCGCTTCTGCAATACAGCAGCTTCGGCCTCGACCTCTATGGCAACGCCCTGGTCGCGTCGGCCGACTTCGCGGCCCAGCATCCCGACGTGCTGCGCAAGTTCGTGCGCGCGACGATCGCCGGCATGCGCGACGCGATCGCCGATCCGGTCGCGGGCGTCGCCTCGCTCAAGAAGCGCGAGCCGCTGGTCGACCAGGCGCTCGAGGTCGAGCGCTTCAAGCTGGTCCTGGACGCCTCGATGCTGACGCCGGCGGTGAAGGCGAAGGGCTTCGGCACGGTCGATCCGGCGCGCCTCGCGCGCGGCGTCGCGTACGTCGCGGAGGCCTTCGGGGTCGCCAATCCGCCGAAGGTCGCGGACCTCTACACCGACGCTTTCCTGCCGCCTGCTCCCCAGCGCCAAGTGGCCCCCTGACGTCGCTCGCATCGCTGCTGCATCGGGCGTGACCGCGCATCTCCACATCGAGAACAGCCGGGCGGGCTCGCCCTTGTCGCACGCCACGGACGCCCACGTGCGCGCCGCCATGGCGCGGCATCCGATCCTGGCCCAGCAGGTCCGCGTCACGATCGGCTGGGACGGCGAGCGGATCGATGCGGCCCTGGCGACCGCGGAATTCCTGATCGCCTCGCGGCCGCCGCGCGAGAACCTGGCGGCGCGCGCGCCGCGCCTGCGCTGGATCCAGACCACCGGGGCCGGCGTCGATCATCTGCTGCCGCTCGGCTGGCTGCCCGAGCACATCGTGCTGACCAACAACAGCGGCCCACATGGACCGAAGTGCGAAGACTTCTGCCTGATGGCCCTGCTGGCGCTGCACACGCGCCTGCCCAGCCTGATCGATCAGCAGCGCGCTCGTACATGGTCGCCGATCTTCAGCCAGCCGATCGCCGGCCGCGTCTGCGTCGTGATCGGCTATGGCGATATCGGCCAAGCCGCGGCGCGTGCCGCCAAGCGTCTCGGCTTGATGGTGATCGCGGTGAGCCGCACGGGCACGGGCAGCGGACCGGCCGACCGCCTGGTGCCGACGGCGGCGCTCGACGACGTGCTGCCCGAGGCCGACTTCGTCGTCGTCGCGGCGCCCTTGACCCCGCAGACGCGCGGCCTGCTCGACGGTCGACGGCTCGCCCTGCTGCGGCCGACCGCGGGTCTCGTCAACATCGCGCGCGCACCGCTGGTCGACGAGAATGCGCTCGCTGGGATGCTGCGCGACCGCCGGCTGTCCGGCGCCGTGATCGACGTCCAGGATCCCGAGCCGCTGCCATCCGACGCGGCGCTCTGGCAGGTCCCCAATCTGATCCTCACGCCGCACGTCTCGTGCGACGACCCGCGCTACGTCGACATGCTGCTCGACGCCTGGACCGCGAACCTCGAGCGCTTGCTCGCCGGGCAGCCGCTGCACAACGTCGTCGATCGCGCGCGCGGCTACTGATTCGTCCCGCCACCCAGGAGGCCTTGATGCCGAAGAAGGTTCTGCGTCCGAAGAATCTGTCGTTCCAGCCGCGTCCGACTTATCCCTATTCGCCAGGCGCGAGCGCCGCGGGTTGGATATTCACCGCCGGGCAGGTCGCCTGGAACGACAAGGGCAAGCTGGTCGGGCGGGGCGACGTGCGCGTCCAGACCCGTCAGGTGCTCGGCAACATCAAGTCGATCCTGAAGAAGGGCGGCGCGAGTCTGAGCGACGTGCTGAAATGCAACGTCTATCTCGCCGACATGCGCTACTTCCAGGACATGAACAAGGAGTTCGCCAAGGCATTCCCCAACGAGCCGCCGGCGCGCACGACGGTTCAGGCCGCGCTCGCCGAGCCCGAGATGCTGGTCGAGATCGAAGCCATTGCCTACGTGGGCCGGAGCTAGCGGGCCGCGCTGGCACCCGAGAAGCTTTTCCCGGTAGGCTGCTGGTCTGGTTCGCGATCGATCAAGCGCGTTGGACAGGGGGCGCATGGCGGCGGTGACGGCGGCGGCCCGATCGGGTGTCCCAGCCGGCTTCGCAATCCGGCCGTTGTCTGCGGTGCTGGGCGCCGAGATCGTCGGGCTCGATCTCGCCCAGCCGCTCGACGCGGCGCTGCGTCGGACGGTCTATGACGCGTTCGTGCGCTACCACGTGCTCGCGTTCCGCGACCAGCGCCTGACGCCCGAGCAGCAGATCGCCTTCAGCCAGCAGTTCGGCACGCTCGAGCGCCACATCGCGCGCAACCGTGGGCTCGCCAACCCGTGGGTCCACGTCGTCTCCAACCTGGACGCCGAGGGCAAGCCGAGCGGCAAGCTCGGCTCGACGCGTTGGCACACCGACAAGTCGTTCCGCCCCGAGCCGTCGCTCGCCACCATTCTGCACGCCGTCACGATGCCGCCCGACGGCGGCGACACCTGCTTCGCCAACATGTACGCCGCGTATGACGCGCTCGACCCCGCCGAGCAGGCGGCGCTCGACGGGCTGCGCGTCGTCCACAGCTGGGAGCTGTCGCGCCAGAAGATCGGCGAGCGCGCCACTCCGGAGGAGATCCGCGACGCGCCGCCGATCAGCCATCCGCTGGTGCGCGTCCATCCCGACACCGGCCGCAAATGCCTGTTCATGGGCGAGCACGCCTCGCATGTCGAGGGCGGCGCGATCGAGACGGGCCGCGCACGCCTGGCGGCGCTCGAGGCGCACGCGACCCGGGAACGCTTCGTCTATCGTCATCGGTGGCGCGCCGGCGATCTCCTGATGTGGGACAACCGATGCCTCCTGCATCGGGCCGACGCCAACTTCGATGCCGCGCGCCACGCGCGCGTGCTGCACCGCACGTGCCTGCGCGGCACGGCGCCGGCCTGACGCGACCGCTGCGAGCGCGGCGATTTCCAGACAATTCTCGGAAAACCCGGCGCAAAAAACCGGTGGATAACCGGCGTAGCCGATTCAGCGCGACTGCAACTCGTGGTAGACAAGCGCCGCAGTCGGCTTGGCGGGTCAGGGGGGCGACGATGGCGACCGAGATCGGACCGCGCGAGGAACGCCGGCGTCATCAGCGCGTCACCGTGACGTTGTCGGCGACGGTCAGCACGACCGAGCGGGTGATGGTCGCGACCCTGCGCAGCATCTCGCGCAGCGGCGCGTCGATCGAGCTCGAGGACCCGGCCGCGGTCGGGCTGGGCACGTGCGTGGTGCTCGCCGGCGACGGCGCGGTGCTGCGCGACTGCAACGCCAAGGTCGTCGAGATCGACGGCGCGCTGTGGCGCTTGGCGTTCGACCCGGCGCTGCCGGCCACCGAGCTCCTGAGCGTCGCCAAGGCGCTGAACGGCTAGGCCGCCCCGGGCCGTTGCGTCGGCGAAGCGCCGGCGCCTATGCTTGCCTCGATCTCCGACGAGATTTGCAGCAAGGGAGCGAAGCCATGACAGTCGTGCGCGCGGGCAGCCGGGCCACCAAGCAGGGCGCGGCCGCCAACTTCACCGGCGTGGTGTGGCAGGACGAGGTGATAGTCGGCAAGGCGCCGTCGCGCATGCGCGCGACCATGGTGTCGTTCACGCCGGGCGCGCGCACGGCCTGGCACAGCCACCCGGTCGGCCAGGTGCTCTACTGTGTGAGCGGCGTCGGCCGCCTGTGCCTCAAGGGCGAGCCGCCCCGGGTCCTCAACCCGGGCGACACCGGCGTCATTCCCCCCAACACCCTGCACTGGCACGGCGCCGCGCCCGATCGCCTGTTCGCGCACCTCGCCATGTCGGAGTCGGGCGAAGGCGGCCAGGGCACGGCGTGGGGCGAGCACGTCAGCGACGCCGACTACAACGCCAAGGCGCTCACCGACTGACGCAGGGCCGCCCGACGAAAGATCAGGCGCTCGGCCAGTTCTGGCGGATCGGGTCGCGTCCGTCCCAGCCGACCGCGGCCGCGCGCACGGCGTCGAAGATCTTCATGCGCGTGGGCGTGGCTTCGGCCATCTCGATCACCGTGCCGGGGTGGCCCTCGTTGAGGAAGTAGACGAAGGGCCCGCGCGCGCTCTCGCCCTGCTGGCCGATCGTCCAGCCGCTCTTGAGCGCGCGCTCGAGCTTGGCGCCGTAGTCGACCGGCCAGCTCGACCAGTGCTGCCAGCCCTCGTGCCCGGCGGCGAGGAAGTCGCGATACATGCTGGGCGCGTCGTTGCGCTGCTGGATCAGCTCGAGCTGCACGTCGCCCGAGTTCGCGAGCGCGACCGAGATGTGGATGTCGTACGGCTTGCCCTTGTAGCTGTAGGCGGTCAGCGGCAGCCTGTCGGCGTAGAACCACGGACCGACGCCGCACACGTCGACCCAATGGCGCATCGCTTTGTCGATGTCGCGCACCACGATGCCCACCTGACGCATCTCGCCGAACAGTCGGCTCATCCCATCCTCCTCATTGCAACGTTCAGGCGGCGATCACCGGCCCGTCGCCGACGATCGTGGTGCGATGCATGACGCGTCGCTCGCGCGCATCGTAGGGCGTCACGCGATGCATCGTGCAGCGATTGTCCCACAGCACGACGTCGTCGGTCTCCCAGCGATGCGCGTAGACGAACTCGGGGCGGCCGGCGAATTCCGCGAGCTCCTCGATCAGCGCATCGGCGGCGTCGGCGGCCAGCCCCTCGACCTCGTCATGATAGATCGGGCTGATGTAGAGCGACTTGCGGCCGGTCACCGGATGCCGCCGCACCATCGGCTGCCAGACCGGCGGCATCGCCGCGCGCTCGGCGTCGGTCAACGGCTTGAGCTTCTGGAGCGTATGGAGGTGACCGAAATTGTGCCGGGCGCGTCGGCCCTCGACCTGTTGCCTGAGCCGCTCGGGCAGCGCGTCGTAGACCGCGTACATGTTGGTGAAGCAGGTGGCGCCGCCGGTCCGGCTGACCTCGATGCCGTGCAGCAGCGAGCCCATGGCCGGTACCGGGCGGTAGCTGCTGTCGGTGTGCCACAGCCGGGTCAGCGACAGCTGATTGACCGTCTCGTCGCCCGGCGGCAGGAGGTTGCCGTCCTCGCCGACGTTGGAGACGCGGAAGATCTCCGGAACCCGCGTCGATTTCAGGATCGTCTGGTGGAAGATCTCGGGCTCGCCGAACTGGCGCGTGACTGCGACCTGTTGGACGTCGCTGATGGCCTGCGCGGGGAACACCAGGACGAGATGCGCCATCCAGGCGTCGTGAACGGCGCGGAAGCTCACCGCATCGAGCGGATGGCCGAGATCGACGCCGCGGATTTCGGCGCCCAGAGCGGGGTGGAGCGCGCGAACGCTCACCCGGGTGGCCTCGTTCGTCTGAGCTGCCATTGGCTCTCCCTGCGTCGCCCGGTGCGCGACGGCCCGGCGTTCCAGCCATCATACCAAGCGGGGGCCGCGGCGAATACTCTGGCCGCCGGACTCCGAATCCTGGATCATGGGCCGTACCGTGGTGCGGGACGGGCGATCGATGACGGACGGCTGGGCGAGCGCGCCCATCGATGGCGACGACCTCGGACTGGCGAACGACGCGCTACGGCGCCTCTATGCCGATTGGCGCGCGCGGCTGCGCGGCCGCCTCATGCCGGCGCGGCGCGATTTCGACATCCTCGACCTCAAATACATCGTCGGCGATCTGCAGTTGCTGCAGGTCGAGCGCGATCCCTTGCGGTTTCGCTTCCGCGTCCACGCGACCAATGCCACGGCGCGGATCGGCTTCGACCTGACCGGCCGGACCGTCGACGACTATCCGGATCCCGAGTATCGCGCCATGGTTCACAACCTCTACGCCGGCGTCGTCGAGGCCCGCAGGCCGCGCCGGGTCATGCAGGCGTCCTACGAGCTTCCCTCGGTGATCCTCCGCTGGGAGGGCGTGATCCTGCCGTTGTCGGACGACGGCGAGACCGTGAACATGCTGATGGTCGGGCTGCACCTGCTCGACGCGCCGACGCGCTAGACGTAATTCGGCGTGCGCTTGGCGAGGAAGGCGGCGACGCCCTCGCGGAAATCCGCGCTGGTGCGTACGCGGTCGCCGAGCGTCTGCTCGAGCGCTTCGCGGCTGCGCGCGAAGTCGGCACTCATGGTGCTGATCTGCTGCTTGACCGCCTGGACCGCGGTCGGGCTGTTGGCGGCGATCGCACCCGCGGTCGCCATCGCCCAGTCGATCAGGCGCTCGCGTTCCAGCACGAGATTGACCAGGCCGATGCGCTCGGCGTGGCCGGCGTCGACCAGGCGGCCGGTCAGCAGCAGATCCATCGCGTGCACGTGGCCGAGCTGACGCACCAGCTTCACGGTGGCGCCGCCGAACGGGTAGATCGACCACTTGACCTCGGGCAGGCCGAAGCGCGCGTCGGCCGCGGC
>DATJNS010000280.1:0-4786 GCA_035507915.1 Candidatus Sulfotelmatobacter sp. | reverse complement strand
CCGAAATCGAGTACACGCGCGGCGGTCAGGCCGCCTCGGTCACCGCGCGCCGCGAGATCATCCTCGCCGCCGGCGCGGTCGGCTCACCGCATCTCCTGCAGCTCTCCGGCGTCGGCGCGCCCGAGCACCTGGCGAGCCTCGGCATTGCCGTGCGTCACGCCCTGCCGGGAGTCGGCCAGAACCTGAACGACCACTATCTCGCGCGCGTCAGCTATCCGGTGATCGGCGCGCCGACCGCCAACGAGCGCTCGCGCGGCCTGGCGCTGGTGCGCGAGGTGCTGCGCTACGCCATCGCGGGCGACGGCATCCTGGCGTTCAGCGCATCGCTCGTGCACGCCTACGCCAAGCTGCTGGCGGAATCGGCGACCACCGACACGCAGCTCGCGTTCGCGCCGGGCAGCTTCAAGGACGGCCAGCTCGGCCAGCTCGACGACACACCCGGCGTCAGCGGCGGCAGCTGGCAGATGCGTCCGCTGAGCCGCGGCACGCTGCTGGCGCGTTCCGCCGATCCCGCCGAGCCGCCGGCGATCCGCCCGCGCTTCCTCAGCCATCCGACCGACTGCCGCGCCATCGTCGAGGGCCTCAAGCTGCTGCGGCAGATCTTTGCCGCGCCGGCGATGGCGGGCTATCTCGGCCCCGAGAGGCTGCCCGGCCCCGACGTGCGGTCGGACGACGAGCTGCTCGACTATGCGCGCCGCAACGGCTCGACCGTCTACCACACCTCGGGTACGTGCAAGATGGGCCAGGATCCGCTGGCGGTGGTCGACGAGCGCCTGCGGGTGCACGGACTCAGGGGTCTACGCGTCATCGACGCCTCGATCATGCCGGCCGTGACGTCGACCAACACCAACTCCGCCGTGATCATGATCGCCGAGAAGGCCTCGGACATGATCCGCGCGGACGCCGGCGCGGCGACCGCGGCCGCCTGAGTCAGACCGGGCCTGAATCAGACCGGGCCCGAATCAGACCGGAACCGTGCCCTCGACGACGATGCGGTGCATGAACCGGCGCGCGCCGGCCGGATAATCGGCGTTGGCCTTGTGCATGGTGCAGCGATTGTCCCAGATCACGACGTCGCGCGAGCGCCATTTGTGGCGATACTGGAACTGCGGCTGGATGGCATGCGTGATCAGGCCGTCGAGCAGCGCATCGCTGGCGCTGCGGTCCATGCCAACGATCCGCTCCATGCGGTTGGGGTTGAGGTAGAGCGCCTTGCGCCCGGTCTCGGGATGCGTGCGCACCAGCGGATGGGTCGCATCGGGAAGCGACGATGCCAGGGTGGCGACCCGCGTGCCCTTGCGGCTCGAGTCCCACTTGTGCACCACGCGCAGCTCGCCGATGCGCGCCTTCATGGCGTTCGTGAGCCCGTCATAGGCGGCATACATGTTGGTGAACTGGGTGTCGCCGCCGGTCTCCGGAACCTCGACGCCGTAGAGCATGGTCAGCGAGCACGGTTTGGCCATGAAGCTGTCGTCGGTGTGCCAGTGGGCGCCGACGACCAGGCGCTTGCCGTCGCCCAGCATGTCCCTGTCCTCGCTCGACAGGATGTTGATCGCCTCGACCTCGGGATGCTGCGATTGCTGGCGGCGCACCAGCGGCGTGCCGAAGCGCGCCATCGCCGCGAGATAGTCGCGTGGCGCGAGATCCTGGCCGCGGATGCACAGCACCAGGTGGTCGAGCAGGCTCTGGCGCAGCGCCGCAACCGTCGCGCCGTCCGCCGCTGCGAGGTCGACGCCCTCGACCGCCGCCGCCATGTGGCCGCCCAGATTGGTCAAGGTGAGCGTCATCGTTGCCTCCCCGCGTCGCCGATCTGGCGCGGTCCGTTTCATGATACGGTCGGGCCTGGATTGGCAAGAGGTTTCCCCGTGAGCGAGCCGCTGTTCCGCCGCGCCCGGGCCGCCGATCTGCCCGCGATCGTCGCGATGCTGGCGGACGACGCGCTCGGGCAGGCCCGCGAGGATGCGCGCGTGCCGCTCGACCGGCGCTACGTCGAGGCGTTCGACGCCATCGAGCGCGACCCCAACCAGCTCCTGGCGGTGGCGGAGACCGACGGCGCGGTCGTTGGCTGCCTGCAGCTCAGCTTCATCCCCGGCCTGTCGCGCCGCGGCATGTGGCGCGGCCAGATCGAGAGCGTGCGCATCGCCGCGGAACAGCGCGGCGGCGGGCTCGGCCGCGCCATGTTTGAGTGGGCGTTCGCCACATGCCGGGCGCGCGGCTGCGGCCTCGTCCAGCTCACCACCGACAAGACGCGCCCGGATGCGCTCGGCTTCTATACGGCGCTCGGCTTCGTCGCCAGCCACGAAGGCCTGAAGCTGGCGCTCTGACAGGGATCGTCCCGTGAACCTGTTCGAAGTCGTCATCATCCTGTTGGTGGCCGGCGCGCTGCTGGCGGCGGTGGCGCGCCGCATGGGCGTCCCCTACCCGGCGTTCCTCGCGCTCGCGGGAACCGGACTGGCGCTGGTGCCGTCGGCGCCGACCTTGTCGCTCGAGCCGAATCTGGTGCTGACCTTGTTCGTGGCGCCGGTGCTGCTCGATGCGGCGTACGACGCCTCGCCGCGCGATCTGCGCAAATACTGGCGGCCGATCGCCGGCGGCGCGATCGGCGCCGTCTGTCTGACCGTCGTTGCGGTTGCCGTGGTCGCGCGCTGGCTGCGGCCCGACATGAGCTGGGCGGTCGCGCTCGCGCTGGGCGCCATCGTCGCCCCGCCCGACGCGGTGGCGGCGACCACGGTGCTCCGCACGCTGCGCCCGCCGCACCGCGTGATGGTCGTGCTCGAGGGCGAGAGCCTGCTGAACGACGCGACGGCGCTCTTGATCTACCGCGTCGCGGTGGCCGCGGCGCTCGGCGGCTGGTCGGGATGGGCCGCGCTGCCCAGCCTGATCGCCGCGATCCTGGGCGGCATCGCGCTCGGCGGGGGGATGGGCTGGCTCTTCCCGCGGCTGCTGGCGCCGCTGCGCGACGTTCCGACCTCGGTGATCGTCCAGTTCTTCGGCGTGTTCGCGTTGTGGATCGCCGCCGACCGGCTCGGCCTGTCGCCCGTCGTCACGTTGGTGAGCTTCGCGATCGTCGTCGCGCGCGTCGCGCCCGCCCGCATGCCGGCGCGCCATCGCATCCAGTCCTACGCGGTCTGGGAAGTCGCGGTGTTCGTGCTCAACGTGCTGGCCTTCATCATCGCCGGGCTGCAGCTGCGCCCGATCGTCGCGGCGCTGCCGACCGGCGGATGGCGCGATCCGGTCCTGTTCGCCGGCGCGATCCTGCTCGCCAGCATCGCCATGCGCGCCGCCTGGGTGACCGGCTACATCACGATCGCGCGTTGGCACTACCGGCGACACCGTGGGGATCGGCAAGACCTGTTGGCGCCACCGACCTTCGGCGCCGGCGTCGTGGTCGCCTGGTGCGGCATGCGCGGCGTCGTGACCCTGGCGACCGCGCTGGCGCTGCCCGAGGGCGCCGCCGGCGACTTCCCGTTCCGCGGCCTCATCCTGCTCAGCGCCTTCACGGTCGTGGTCGGCACGCTCGTGCTGCAGGGCCTGACCTTGCGCCCGCTGCTGCAGGCGCTGCGGCTGCGCGACGACGGCCCGGTCGAGCGTGAAGTGCGGCTGGCGCGGCGGCGCACCGCGCAGGCGGCGCTGGCGGCGCTCGCCCACTATCATGGTCCCTACGCCGACGCCTTGAAGGCGGAATACGACGCCCGCCTGGCGGGACGCGGCGAGCAAGGATCGGCCAAACGGGGCGATGCCAGTGCGTCGTCGATCGAGCCGCGTCGGCGCGCGCTGGCCGCCGAGCGGCACGAGCTGCTGGCGCTGCGCCGCAACGACGAGATCGGCGACGACGCGTTCCATGCGATCGAGGAGGAGCTCGACTGGGGCGACATGTATGTCGAGGGGCGCCTCGGGCGCGGATGAGCCGTGCATGAATCGTCCGTGACCGCGGACGTGCGGAGTGCCAGCATGGGATCGAAGGAGGGCCGTCCATGAAGTGGGGCATCTTCAGCCTGAGCCAGATCCCGGATCAGACCGAACGGGTCGCCGCGTTCGACGCCGATCTCAAGCAGTTCGAGCTCGCCGAGGAACTCGGCTACGACACCGTGTGGATCGCCGAGCATCTGTTCTCGACCTACGGCGTCGTGACCTCGACCCAGGTCTATGCCGCCGCGATCGCGCAGCGCACCAAGCGCGTGCGCATCGGCATGGCGGTCGTCGTGATTCCGTTCAACCATCCGCTGCGCACCGCGTCGGACTTCGCCCTGGTCGACATCCTATCGCACGGGCGGCTCGATTTCGGCGCCGGCCGCGCCTACCAGCCGCACGAGTTCAAGGGCCTCGGCGTGCCGATGGAAGAGAGCCGGGAGATGTTCAACGAGGGCCTCGACGTCGTCGTCAAGGCGTGGACCCAGGACAAGATCACCCACAAGGGCAAGTTCTGGACGATCAGCGACCCGGTCGAGGTGCTGCCCAAGCCGGTGCAGAAACCGCACCCGCCGATCTACCAGGCGACCATCTCGCCCGAGAGCTTCGAGCAGGCCGCCGAGCACGGTTGGAATCTGCAGTTCGCCGCGCCGTTCACCTATCGCACCTATCGCGAGGCCTGGATGGACCAGCTCGAGGCGCATTGCCGGCGCTACGAGGGGTTGTGCCAGGAGCGCGGCCGCGATCCCAAGGCGGCGCAGCGCATGATGTTGGTGCCGTTCTTCGTGCACGAGGACGCCAAGCGCGCGAAGGAGATCTACAAGCCGCACGTCGAATGGTTCTACGAGAAGGTCAGCGCCAACCAGCTCGCCGGCGC
>DATJNS010000279.1:0-10498 GCA_035507915.1 Candidatus Sulfotelmatobacter sp. | reverse complement strand
CGACGTGACCGACACGGCCGCAATCCGCGCGGTTGTGGAACGCTCGTTCGCCCGGCTCGGGCGCATCGATGTGGTCATCAGCAACGCCGGCTACGGCCTGTTCGGCGCGGCCGAGGAATTCACCGACAAGCAAGTCGACGACATCGTCGCGACCAACCTGGTCGGGCCGATCCAGCTCATCCGCGCCGTGCTGCCGCATCTGCGCGCCCAGCGCGGCGGACGCATCATCCAGATCTCGTCCTACGGCGGGCAGGTCGCGTTTCCGGGCAACTCGATGTACCACGCCACGAAGTGGGGCATCGAAGGTTTCGTGGAGTCGGTCGCCCAGGAGGTCGCATCCTTCGGCATCGGCATGACGATCGTCGAGCCCGGCGGCGCTCGCACCGAGTTCCGCTACGGCGGCGCGCAGGTGGCCGAGCTCATGCCCGTTTACGACGACACCCCGGCGCACGGATTCCTACGAATGCTCGACCCCAAGAACGGCCTGGCGCCCGGCGACCCGGTCCGGATGGCCGCGCGCATCATCGAGAGCGTCGATGTGAAACCCGCACCGATGCGCATGGTGCTCGGCTCACAGGCGCTCGAGAGCACGCTCGCGACCTTGCGCCAACGGATCGCGGGCTTCGAAGCGCAGACCGAGCTCGCCGCCTCCACGGACTTCCCGCCCGGACGCGGCTAAAACCGCGAGAAACGACGTGCGGCGCGGCGATCACCGCAAGACAGCCGCCGCCATGCGACAAACGCGTTGATGACGCCGTCCGGGCGCGCCAAGATCGTCGCATCGGTCAAGCCCGCTCCGTTCGTCGTGGCGAAGGCGGCGATTGCCGTGGCCGTAGGGGGAACGTCGGCTCGAGCGAGGACCTCATGCAACCCGTCAACCACAAGCGGCGGATTGTCCTCAAAGGCGGTGTTGCGGCGGCATCGCTGTTCCTGCCTGCGCCCTATGCGCGCGTGTGGGCGCAGTCGGAAGGCACCGTAAAGCTTCTGCAGGCGCCCAAGGTGGCGTTGGTGATCGGCAACGGCGCGTACAAGAGCGTGCCGGCGCTGAAGAATCCGCCGAACGACGCGAAGGCCATCGCGGACACGCTGAAGGCGTTCAAGTTCAACGTCACCCTCGTGGTGGACGCGCGCCGGAGCGACATGCAGGCCGCGATGCGCAACTATGCCCAGACGCTGGAAGCCGCCAAGGGCGTGGGGCTGTTCTATTTCGCGGGCCACGGCCTGCAGCTCGCGTGGCACAACTACCTGCTGCCGGTCGACGCGGCGATCGAAAAACCCGACGACGTCAAGAACCAGGGGGTCGACGTGGACGGGCTGGTCACGCGCCTGCGCAAGGCCGACAACCCGATGAACGTGATCATCCTCGACGCCTGCCGCGAGAACCCGTTCGGCAACGATTTTCGCGACCGCGCGAAGGGCCTGTCCCAGATGGACGCGCCGCTCAGCACGTTGCTCGCCTACGCGACCTCGCCCGGCAACGTCGCGGCCGACGGCCTGGGCGCCAACGGCCTCTACACCGAGAACCTGCTCCGCGAGATGCAGGTCGCCGACGCCAAGATCGAGGACGTGTTCAAGCGTGTGCGCCTCAACGTCCGTCTGCAATCGAACGGCATGCAGATTCCGTGGGAAAGCACGTCGCTCGAGGAAGACTTCTGGTTTCGCCCGCCGGACAAGCTGCGAAAGCTCAGCGCGGAGGAGAGTCAGCGCCAATTCCAGGAGGAGCTCGCGCTGTGGGAAAAGATCCGTGGCGCCAAGGAGCCGGATCCGCTCGAGGACTATCTGCGCCGCTACCCGAGCGGCAAATTCACCGAGCTGGCGCAGCTCCGGCTCGACCGTGCCCTGGCGCAGCGCGGCGAGAAGAAGATCACCATCGCGTCCGCCGAGGGCAACCCGTTCAGCAAGGGCTCGGCGAGCGCCAACACGGCCTACAAGGTCGGCGACAGCTACACCTACCGCATCCTCGATTTGACGACGGGGGCCGAGAAACGGGTCGGCACCTCGACCGTGGAACGCATCACCGAGGATCAGGTCATCTTTCAACACGGCTTCATCACCGACCTGCTCGGCAACGCGCTGCAGTTCCCGGATGGTCGGCGCTTCTCGCCGCGCCAGCAACTGCCGCTCGAATACGCGGTCGGCCGGCAATGGCACTCCCGGTTCACGGCGAAGCCCCGGAAGGGCGACGAGGAGGGGATCACCGACATGGATCTGAAGATCGTCGCCCGCGAGCGCATCACCGTGCCGGCCGGCACCTTCGATGCGTTCCGCATCGATGGCGTCGGCACGACGACGTTCAAGACCAATGTCACCGAAACCCAGACGCGGCGATGGATGGCACCCGATCAGGTGCGCCTCGCCATTGCGTCCGAGGAAATCCTCAAGGCCGGGTCGAAGACCCTGATCGCCGATCGTCGCGAACTGGTGTCGTTCAAACAGTCCTGAACGCAGGCATGGACCGACCGCGGGAGCTCAGACGGCTCGGTGCATCGAAACGCGCGCGATACGCCGCCGGCGGCGCCTCACGCGGACCGTCACTGGGCGAGATAGCCGCCGTCGACGACGAGCTCGGTGCCGGTGACGTAGGACGCCTCGTCGGAGGCGAGGAACAGGTTGGCGTAGGCGACCTCCTCGACGCGGCCGTTGCGGCCCATCGGCACGCGCTCCAGCATCTTGGCGCGGATCGTCGGATCGGCGGTCAGCTTCGAGGTAAGCATCGCCGGCATCAGGCCGGGATGCACCGAGTTGACGCGGATGCCGTCCTTGGCGAACTGCACCGCGGCCGACTTGGTCATCAGACGCACCGCGGCCTTCGAGGCGTTGTAGGCCATGTGCACCATGGTCTGGCCGGCGATGCCGGAGATCGACGAGATGTTGACCACGGCGCCGCGCTTTTCCTTCTGCATCGCCGGGATGACGTGGCGCATGCCGAGGAAGCAGCCGGTCGCGTTGATCGTCATCACGTTGTCCCAGACCTGCCGGCTCAGCAGGTCGGGATCGCTGCCCGCGATGCCGGCATTGTTGATCAGCACGTCGATCTTGCCGTAGGCCGCGATGGTCGCCGCCACCGCGCGCTCCCACTCCGCCTCGCTGGTGACGTCGAGCGCCTGGAAGCGCGCCGTGCCGCCCGCCTGCGTGATGCGCGCGACCACCTGCTCGCCCTCGGCGGCGAGACGGTCGGCGACCACGATCTTGGCGCCCTCCCGGGCGAACAGCACCGCGGTCGCCGCCCCCATGCCGGAGGCCGCCCCGGTCACGATCGCGACCTTGTTCTCCAAGCGCATCGCGTCCTCCCCTGCCGTCGGCGCGACGGCGGCTAGTTCCCGGCCACCAACGAACAGCCGCCCTCGTTCATCGGCCGGAACGCCTGATCGCCCGGCACCGTGGCGACCAGCTTCGCCAGGTCCCATTCGCCCGTCGACTCCTTGGGCGTCTTCGCCTGCATCAGGTACATGTCGCGGATCACGCGGCCGTCGGCGCGGATCGTGCCGTTCTTGGTCATGAAGTCGTTGATCGGCAGCTTGTGCATCTCGGCCAGCACGGCCTTGGCCTCCTTGGTGCCGGCCGCCTTCACGGCCTTGAGGTAGTGCAACGCGGCGCCGTAGGCGCCGGCCTGGATGTAGCTGGGCGGCTTGCCCATCTCCTTCGCGAAGCGGTTGGTGAAGGCGCGCGCCTCCGGCGTCATGTCGTAATAGAACGGGCTCGCCATCAGGAGGCCCTGCGCGATCTCGAGGCCGATGCCGTGCACGTCGGGGAACGTCGCCAGCGGCGCGCTGATCCGCATGCCCTGCTTCGCCAGGCCGAACTCGGCGGCCTGCTTGACGCCGTTGATGATGTCGCCGCCGCCGTTGGCGAAGACCAGGCCCTTGGCCTTCGAGCCCTGCGCCTGCAGCAGGTAGGACGAGAAGTCCTGGTTGTTGAGCGGATGCTTGACCGAGCCCACCACCTTGCCGCCCGCCGCCTGGATGAAGCGCGTGGCGTCCTCCTGGATCGACAGGCCGAAGACGTAGTCGACCGTGATGAAGAACCAGCTGTCGGTCCCCGTCTTGCTCATCGCGTTGACGATGGTCTTGGTCTGGCCGTAGGTGTCGTAGATCCAGTGGATGCTGTTGGCGCCGCAGCCCTTGCCGGTGAGCTCCGAGGTCGCCGCCGCCGTCGGCATGACGATGCGGTTCTTCTCCCCGGCGACTTTGACGAGCGCGAGCGCGATCGTCGAGTTCGGCACGCCGATGATCATGTCGACGCCGTCGGCGTCGTACCAGCGCTTGGCGATGCCGACGCCGACGTCCGGCTTGCTCTGGAAATCGGCGCTCACCAGCTCGATCGGCTTGCCGAGCAGCTTGCCGCCGAAATCCGCGATCGCGAACCTGACCGCGGTGACGTCGCCCGGCCCGGTGTTCTCGGCATAGGGCCCGGACATGTCGTCGAGCACGCCGATCTTCACGGCCCCGTCCTCGGCACGCGCCGCACCGACGAGCGCCCCGGCCGCGAGCAACGCCCCGCCCAGCAACGCCACGGCCATCGTCTTCACGCCCCGCATCGTTTCCCCCACCTTTGTTTATCGCGGCGACCCTAGCACAGCCGGTCAGCGATCGGACCTGGGATCGGGAGCCTGCTCCGGCATGACGGCCGTGACCTCCAGCGCGCAAGTGACCATAAATCTAGCACTTTCAATTACTTGAGCCCGATTCGGCGCCCCATAATAGGTTATAACCTATTCGCATATTGATATTGAATAGACCATGACCTATAACAGTCTCCTTCAAAATAGGTCATAATCTATGAAACGGACCCGAAGGGCCGCCGAGTATCGCCAGAATTTGGACGCTCGATTTGCGGACATGCCATCGCCCCAGCGCCTGACGCCGCCTATCCGTGGCTGGGCGCGCGCCATCCGAGACGCGCTCGGCATGACGGCCGACCAGCTCGCCAAACGCCTCAAGATGCGGCAACCGTCTGTCGTCGCCATCGAGCAATCCGAGGTCAAGGGAACGGTCCAATTGGCCACCTTGCGCAAGGTCGCCGCGGCGATGAATTGCACGCTCGTCTATGCGCTCGTCCCGGACAGGCCGCTCGAGGCGATCGTCGAGGAGCGCGCACGCACGCTCGCCCGCAGGCGCCTCGCCGCCGTCGAGCACACGATGCTCCTCGAAAAGCAGCAACTGCCGGCCGACGACGTCGAGGCGCGCGTCGAAGCGCTCGCGCGAGACATCGACCCACGCGAACTCTGGGATGAGACGTGAGCGACGTCTTCGACCAGCCCGACGATGCGGCGACGCCGCTGACCGATGCCGAGAAGCGCGACCTGATCCCGAAGCACATCGCGTTTCGTCGCGAGCTCAATGCCGCGGAGCAGGAGAATATCGTCCGCGGCCAGGAATGGGCGTTGCGCCGGCGACGGCGCGATCTCCTCACCGAGAAATTCGTTCGTGATCTTCACGCGCACATGTTCGGCGACGTCTGGCGCTGGGCGGGCGACTTTCGCCGGAGCGAGCGAAACATCGGCATCGACCACTGGGAAATTCCCGCCGCGCTGCGCATGCTGCTCGACGATGCCAAGACCTGGGTCGAGAACGGCGTCTACCCACCCGACGAGCTTGCCGTTCGCCTTCACCATCGGCTCGTCCAGATACACGCCTTTCCCAACGGCAACGGTCGGCATGCCCGGCTGATCGCCGACTTGCTGGTGATGCAGCTCGGCGGCGAGCGATTTTCCTGGGGCAGGCGAAGCCTCCGTGATGCCGGCACGACCCGCACCGCCTATGTCGATGCGCTACAGACCGCCGATCGCCACGACATGGGTCCATTGCTCGCGTTCGCGCGCTCGTGACGACTCTGCACCGGCGCCGGTCCGCGCGCGGCGCTGTATCGCGGCGGCCGGGCGCCCTAGAGTCGCGGGCGTCACCAGCGGGACGATGCCATGCGGCTGACCTTGTTCATCAACCCCGAGCACCGGCCCGGCGATGCCCTGGACCGCCGCATGGCCGAGCATCTCGAGCAGGTCCGCGTGGCGCGCCAGGCCGGCTTCGACGGCGTCGCGATCGGCCACCATCTGAGCTACGGCGGGGCCGTCTGGTTCCCGCCGTTCGAGACGCTGGCGCGCCTGGCCGCCGAGGCCGACGGCATGACGATCGGCACCTGCATGCTGGTGCTGCCGCAATTCCATCCCGTGCACGTCGCGCAGCAGGCGGCGTTCCTCGACGTGCTGTCGGGCGGCCGGCTCGTGCTCGGCGTCGCGCCGGGCTGGCAGGAGGACGAGTTCCGCGTCGCCGGCGTGCCGTTCCGCGAGCGCCTCGGCCGCTTCGTCGAGGCCGTCTCCCTGATCGAGCGCCTGTGGACCGAGGATCGGGTCGATTTCAGCGGCCGCTTCGTCACGCTCGAGGGCGCGCGCCTGGCCCTGAAGCCGCTGCGGCGCCCGCGGCCGCCGCTGTGGTTCGGCGGCAGCACCGCGCCGGCGATCGAGCGCGCCGCGCGGCTGGCGAACCCGGCGCTCGGCGACAGCTGGGTGCCGTCCTCGCATCTGACCGACGACGTGATCGCGCAGCAGGCCGGCGTGTTCCGCGGCGCGCTCGCCGCGCTCGGCAAACCGATGCCGGCCGACTTCCCGATCCTGCGCAATATCGTGGTCGCCCCCGATCGCGAGACCGCGCTGCGCGAGGCCGGCCCCGCTATCGCGGCGAGCTATCAGCTGTTCGGCGCCGCCGGCCTGTTCCGCAACATCGTCGGCAGCGGCAAGGACCAGCTCGAGCTGCCCGAGCTGATCGCCGGCCGGGTCGTGATCGGCGCGCCCGAGGACTGCGCCGCCGCGCTCGCGCGCACGATCGCGGCCGGCGGCTTCACGCGGCTGGTCTGCCGCATCCAGTGGCTCGGCATGGAGCAGCGGCTGGTGCTGCGCTCGCTCGCGCTCTTGGCCGAGCGCGTCCTGCCCCTGCTCCGCGCTGCGGCGCCCCGGGAGCCTCAGACCCGTGCGACGTAGAAACTTTCTCCTGATTCCCCTCATCGCGAGCGTCGCGGCCGTCCGGAGCGCGGCGCAAGCTGCCTGGCCGGTGCGCGTCTGCCGGTTCGTCGTGCCGTTCGCCGCCGGGAGCGCGCTCGACATTCCGGCGCGCATGATCGCCCAGCGCCTCGGCAGCGAATGGGGAATCAGCTTCGTCGTGGAGAACCGCACCGGCGCCGGCGGCTGGAACGGCGCGCAGGCGGTGATGCAGGCCCCGGCCGACGGCAGCACCCTGCTGTTCACCAGCGCCTCGGTCTCCATCCTTCCGGTTCTGCAGCCGAAGCTCGGCTTCGATCCGCGCAAGGACCTGCTGCCCATCAGCCTGGTCTGCGATGTCGCCTCGGTCCTGTTGGTGCGCGCCGCATCGCGCTTCACGAGCCTGCCGCAGCTGATGGCCGACGCGCGGTCCGCGCCGGGGCGAATAACCTACGGCTCCGGCGGCACGGGCTCGTCCAACCATCTTGCCGGCGCCTTGTTCGCCAGCATGGCGGGCATCGAGCTGTTGCACGTGCCCTATCGCGGCACCGCGCAGTCGCTCAACGCGCTCTATGCCGGCGAGATCGACCTCATTTTCGCCCCGACGCTCGATGTTCTGGGGCATGTGCAGCAGGGCGACGTGCGGCCGCTCGCCACGACATTGCCGGACCGCCTGCCGGCGATGGCCACGGTGCCGGCGATCGCCGAATTCGTGCCGGGTTACGACCTGTCCAACTGGTTCGCGATCTTTGCGCCGGCGCGCTTCCCGGAAGACCTGCGCGCGCGCCTGGTGCAGGCCCTGACGTCGCTGCGCGACTGGCCGGATCTGCAGGCGCGTCTCGCGGCCGGCGCGGCGCTGATGCGGCTCGACGGTCCCGATCCGCTGGCCAAGCGGCTCGCCGACGAGATATCGCGATGGACGCGGCTGGTCGCGAAGCTCGGCATCAAGACCGAATGAGCGGCCGCGGCCGACCATTGGCAAGTTGCGCTGTCCGCTGCGGCATCGCGCTCGCCATGGCGCTCCTGATCGGGCTGGCGTCCGCCGAGGAGCGCCCCCAGCCGCGGCATTGGGCGGAAGGCCGCTGGGAAACCCAGGGCGGCGGCCAGGCCGGAACGCTGGTCATCACGCGGTCTGCCGACGGCAGCTTCCAGGTGACCGAGACCGTCAAGTCCGACAAGTGGAACGATCCGCGCTCGCTCGGCCGCGCCGCGATCGAGGTCGAGGGCGACCGGCTCACGATCACGGACGACCTGGGCAACATCTACAAGCTGCAGCGGGCGGGTCCCGATGAGCTCTCCGGCACCTTCTTCATCTTGCGCTACCAGACCCACATGCTGAAGACGCGGCCGGTGACCTATTTCCGCGCCGAGTGACGGTTCCCAGGTGCTGCCCGAACCACCGACCGGCATCGCCCGCATCCGGCGCGGATCTCCGTGCGCGACATCACACGCTCTCGCGGATGGTTTTCTTCGCCGCCGCGATCGCCTTCTCGTCGCGCTTGTACATGGTCCAGCCCTTGATGCGCTTGGCGCGGACGAGGCCGGCGTCGGTGAGAATGCGCATGTGTTCGCTCAGGGTCGGCGCCGTGACGCCGAGCTTCTCGGCGATCAGCACGCCGCAGACGCCGTCCTCGACCAGGTCGCCGTCGACCTGCGGGCGGAAATGGGCGCGCGGGTCCTTCAGCCAGCCCAGGATCCGGAGACGGCGCTCGTTCGCCAGCGCCTTGAGGACGGTGCCGATTTTCATTTTGATGCATTGCTAATTAGCCAAGTGACGAAGTACTGTCAACCGTCGGACCGGCCGGGGGACACCGCGAGATGGGCAGCGACATCACCCGCGAGCGCATTGCCGCCACCGAACGGCTGATCAGGCCCCACATCCGCCGCACCCCTGTCATGGCGGCCGACGGCGCCGATTTCGGCCTCGGCGCGTCGCCGATCTGCTTCAAGCTCGAGCTGATGCAGCATTCGGGCTCGTTCAAGGCCCGCGGCGCGTTCGCCAATCTGCTCATGCGCACGGTGCCGCCGGCCGGCGTCGCCGCCGCCTCGGGCGGCAACCACGGGGTCGCGGTCGCCTATGCCGCCAGCCGGCTGGGCGTGCCGGCCCGGATCTTCGTGCCGTCGACCTCCTCGCCGGCGAAGATCGCGCGCATTCGCGCCTGCGGCGCCGATCTGGTCGTCGGCGGCGAGCGTTACGCCGATGCGCTGGCGGCGAGCGAGATCTACGTGGCCGAGTCCGGCGCGCTGGCGGTTCACGCCTTCGACCAGACCGAGACCTTGCTCGGCCAGGGCACCGTCGGCTTGGAGCTCGACGAGCAGGTTTCCGGCCTCGACACGCTGCTGGTGGCGGTCGGCGGCGGCGGGCTGATCGGCGGCATTGCGAGCTGGTTCGACGGCAAGGTCCGCGTCGTGGCGGTCGAGCCGGAAGCCGCGCCGACGCTGTATCGGGCGCTCGAGGCCGGTCGTCCGGTCGATGCCGAGGCCGGCGGCATCGCGGCCGACTCGCTCGCGCCGCGGCGGATCGGCGAGCTGACGTTCCCGATCGCGCGCGACCGCGTCGATCGCGTCGTGCTGGTCGGCGACGACGCGATCCGGGCCGCGCAGCGCGCGCTGTGGGACGTGCTCCGCGTCGTCGCCGAGCCCGGCGGCGCCGCGGCGTTCGCGGCGCTGCTCGCGGGCCGCTATCGGCCGGAGACATCCGAACGCGTCGGCGTCGTGCTGTGCGGCGGCAACACGATCGCGGTCGATTTCGAGCGCTGAACCGCGCGCGCCGGGTGCGAGCCTCGGGTCGAGCGGCGCCGCGGTGGCCCCGACGTCGCCTGGTCCACCCGCAGCGACACCGGTGTCGAATCAAGCTGGCGCGTTACCTGTCGGCGGCAGCCGCCTGCTCGGCCGCTCTCGGATCGCCCGCGGGGTACGGCGAGATCGGGGCGTGCGGCGCGGTGCGGATCTTGGCCACCTGCTCCGGCGTGACGGACGGCGCGTTATTGCCCCAGCGCGATCGGATGAACGTGACGACGTCGGCGATCTCCTGGTCGCTCAGGCGCTCGCCGAACGGCGGCATGGCGAAACGAGCCGGGGTCGCGTCCGTCGCCACCTCGCTGCCGCCGTGGAGCACGATACTGATGAGCGAGGACGGATCGGCGGCGTTGACGACCGGATTCCCGGCGAGCGCCGGGAATGTCGAGACGTAGCCGCGGCCGGACGACAAGTGACAGGCGGCACAGTTGTTCAGGTAGTCGAGCGCACCCCGGGCCGAGACATCGCCCGCGGCGAGCGCGACGCCGGCGGCGGGCGCATAGGCGAACCCGTCTTGGCGCCGCGCCGGCAGCGACTTCAGGTACTGCGCGATCGCCTGCAGATCGGCATCGGCCATGTACCGCGTGCTGTGCTCGACGACGTCCGTCATGCCGCCGAAGGCTGCCGTGTCGGCGTTGCGGCCGGTCTTCAGGAACTGGACGATATCGTCCGCGCTCCACGAACCGAGGCCGGTCATGGGATCGCCGCGCAGGTCGTTGGCGACGTAAT
>DATJNS010000278.1:0-3203 GCA_035507915.1 Candidatus Sulfotelmatobacter sp. | reverse complement strand
CAATGACGACGAGGGAGAGTTAATCGGTCTCCGCCAGCGCGACCGCCTTGTCGACCGCAGCCGCCGGGGCGTGGTCGATCAGGCAGCGCGTCAGGGTCAGGCGGAAGACGGCGCCGCCGTCGGGGTGGTTCTCGACCGCGATGCCGCCGGCATGCGCGGCGGCGATCTCGGCGACGATCGCGAGCCCGAGGCCGGCGCCGCGCGTCTTCGAGTCCTCGGCGCGCCAGAACGGCTCGAACAGCCGGCGCTTGGCGTCCTCGCGCACGCCGGGCCCGCGATCGCGCACCTCGACCAGCGCGTCGGCCGACACGCCGACCTCGACGACCTCGCCGGCGGGCGTGTGGGTCAGCGCGTTGTCGACCAGGTTGGTCAGCGCCTCCTCGAGCGCGTTGGCGTTGCCCTTGATCATCACCGGCGCGTCCGGTGCGGCGAGCGCCACGTCCTTGCCGGCGGCGTGCGCGACCGGGACGATCGCAGCCAGCACCTCGCGGGTCAGCGCCGTCAGGTTGATGGGCTCGTCGATCGGCACCTGGTGCGCCTGCAGTCGCGCGATGCCGAGCAGCTGGTTGACCACGCGGGTCATGCGGTCGACGTCGCCCGCCAGCCCCGCCACCTCGGCCGCGTCGCCGAGCCCGTCGATGCGCGCGCGCAGCACCGCGAGCGGCGTGCGCAGCGCGTGGGCGGCGTTGGCGGTGAAGCGCTGCTGCTGGCGCAGCGCCTCCTCGAGCCGGTCGATCGCGTGGTTCATGGCAACCACCAGCGGCAGGATCTCGCGTGGCGTGCGGTCCTCGGCGAGCCGCATGCCGATGCCGTCGGCGCCGAGCCGGCTCGCCTGGCGCGACAGGCTGCGCACCGGGCGGATGGTGCCGCGAATCGTCTGCACGACCACCAGCAGGGTGCCGATGGTCAGCGGAATGAAGATCGGCAGGGTCGCCTCGGCCGCGGTCTCCCACACCCAGCCGAGCACGTCCTTGAAGGTCTCCTCGCGGCGGACCAGCCCGACCCGCACGATGCCGGCCGCGGTCGGCACCAGGCGGATCGCGCCGTACTGCACGGTGCCGTCGGGATCGCGGAACGCAAAGTCGCCCTGGAAATCGGCGGTCACCTCCGGTCCCTGGAGCAACGGCATCGCAATCAGGGTCGAGCCCTCGACGAACTTGCCGCTCGACAGGTCGAGCGCGCCGTACATCAGCCGGGGCATCGCCTGCAGGCGCGCGGCGACCCGCGTCGGAAAGTCGAAGCGCAGCTTTCCGTCGGCGTCGCGCACCACCGACTTGCCGATGGCGGTGGCGTCGTCGCCGAGCTCGTTGGCGAGATCGACCTGCTGGTTGTGCCAGGCGGCGATCAGATAGCCGGTCGACGCGAGGAGGAACGCCGCGACGTAGAGCATCGCGATGCGCCAGAACAGGCGCCGCTCGAGCGACGGGTGGAGGTCCGTGCCGCTCACGCCGGGCGCATGCTCACGACGGCCGCGCCTTCATGACGTAGCCGACGCCGCGGATCACCTGGATGCTGACGTCGCTGCCCGCTTCGCCCAGGCGCTTGCGCAGGCGCGAGATGTGCGAATCGACCGCGTTCGACGCCGGCTCCTCGCCGTGGCCGTAGAGCTCGTCGATCAGGCGGTCGCGCGTCACCACCCGTCCGGCGGCGCGCATCAGCGCCTCGAGCGTCGCGAGCTCGCGGCGCGGCACCTCGAGAGCGGCCTCGCCGACCGAGACCTCCTGGGTCCCGGGATTGAAGGCGAGATTGCCGAGGCGCAGCACCACCCCCTTGGTGCCGCCGGCGCGGCGCACCACGGCGTTGATGCGCGCGACCAGCTCGTCGAGCGCGAACGGCTTGACGAGATAGTCGTCGGCACCCTCGTTGAGCCCCGACACCCGGTCGGCGAGGCGGTCGCGCGCCGTCACCGCGATCACCGGCGTGGTCTGGCCGGCCCCGCGCACCGCGCGCAGGAGCGCGAGGCCGTCGCCGTCGGGCAGCTGAAGATCGAGCAATATGACGTCGTACGACGTTGTCTTGAGACAAGCCTGGGCGTCCGCCAGGGTCGCCGCCAGATCGACTGCGAAGCCGTGGCGCCCCAGGTTGGCTTTCACCAGCTCGGAAAGGTCTTTCTCGTCCTCGACCGCTAGCAGCCGCATGCCTGTCCCGTGTCCTGGCCGGGGTCCCGGCGGGCGCCCGCGCCGTCTGCAATGCGCTGATCCTGAACCGACTTTCCGGCTCGAAGATGACCAACGGTGCCGTAATACTGTGGCAATGCAAGCGGCCGATAAGGCCCGGACTGAAGCTCGGCGGACCTTAATCCATGCGTATCCTTCACACAATCGGACCGGTCGACTCGGACGCGCTGTTGAGCGCGGCGTGCTGGCAAGCGGCCCAGCAGTGCCATGTCGTGCTGGCGACCCCGCGGGCCGCGCCGCTCGCCGAGGCCGGCCCGGCGGCCGGGCTCACGCTCGAGCCGCTCGCCTTCGAGGCGCGCTGCGCCGGGCGCGAGGCCCTCGCGTTGCGCACCGCGGTGCGGCGCCACAACATCGAGGTGATCCACGCGCACGACGAGGCGAGCAGCCTCCATGTCGTGCTGTGCGCGGACCTCTGCCCGATCGTGCGCACGGTGGACAAGGCCGAGGCGGTGCGGCTGATCGAGACCGCCGACGGCGGTCTCGTGTTCGATCATCTGGTGGTCGACAGCACGGCGACGCGCGATCGGCTGGTCAAGGCCGAGCTGGCCGCGCCCGAGCACGTCACGGTGCTGACCGGGTCGGCCGAGACGCGCATGACGCGACTGCTCGACGGTTACGAGCGCGCGATCGTGCGCTCGCTCACCGGGCGGGCGATCCCGGCACGCTTCGTCGGCGGCCGCCCCGAGCTGCGGCGTCCCGCCCCGATCGCCGCCGAGTGACGGCTCGCCCATCTGATTCCGCAACGTTAGAAGGCTGACGATCTTGTCCGTTCCCCTGAAGCAAGCGCTGCGCGTCGGTGCCTACGTGGTGAAGCAGCACCTGATGGGCGTGCAGCGCTATCCGCTGGTCCTGATGCTCGAGCCGTTGTTCCGCTGCAACCTGGCGTGCGCCGGCTGCGGCAAGATCGACTATCCGGACGAGATCCTGAACCAGCGCCTCTCGGTCGCGGAGTGCCTGGAGGCGGTCGACGAGTGCGGCGCGCCGGTCGTCTCGATCGCCGGCGGCGAGCCCCTGCTCCACCGCGAG
>DATJNS010000277.1:0-7306 GCA_035507915.1 Candidatus Sulfotelmatobacter sp. | reverse complement strand
TCCGGCCGCGGTCGGCAAGCGCGCGGGCGAGCGCACGGTGCGGCGCCTGAAGCCGCGCAAGGTCGCCACCGCGAAGGTGCCAATCGTATTCGACCCGCGGGTCGCCGGCGGCATGCTGCGCCATCTCGCGGGCGGGATCTCGGGCCCGGCGATCGCGCGCGGCACCAGCTTCCTCAAGGATAAGCTCGGCCAGCGCATCTTCGCATCCACGGTCCGCGTGATCGACGACCCGCTGCGCCGGCGCGGCCTGCGCTCGCATCCGTTCGACGGCGAGGGTTTGGCGCCGGCGCGCCGCGCGATCATCGAGGACGGCGTCCTGACGACCTGGCTGCTCGACCTGCGTTCGGGCCGCCAGCTCGGCATGGCATCGACCGGGCACGCCAGCCGCGGCACGTCCTCGCCGCCCGCGCCCTCGCCGACCAACCTCTATTTCGAGCCCGGCAAGCTCAGCCCGGCGGCGCTGATGGCCGACATCAAGGCCGGGCTGTACGTCACCGAGATGATGGGTATGGGCGTCAACGGCGTGACCGGCGATTACAGCCGCGGCGCCGCCGGCTTCTGGATCGAGAACGGCAAGCTCGCGTACCCGGTCAGCGAGATCACGATCGCGGGCAACCTCAAGGACATGTTCCTCGCCATCAGCCTGGCGGACGATCTCGCGTTCAAGACCGGCATCGACGCGCCGACCCTGCGCATCGACGGCATGACGATCGCCGGAACGTAAGAACGCTTTGCCACGAAGACACGAGGCCGCGAGGTTCCCTGCCGAACCCTGCTAGCTAGAGCTTCACCATCGGGCAGTGGCCCTCGGCGAGCGGGCGGCCGGCCTCCTCGGCCGGGATGGTGGCGAGCAGCTTGGTGTAGTCGAGCGGCCCCTTCGACTCCTCGGGCGACTTGACCTGCAGCAGGTAGTACTCGCGCATCACGCGGCCGTCCTCGCGGATCTTGGCCTTGGTGTAGAAGTCCTTGACCGGCAGCTCCTTCATCTTGGCGACCACCTTGGTCGCGTCGGTCGTGCCGGCGGCGGCGGCCGCCTTCAGGTAATGGAGCACGCCGCCGTAGGTGCCGGCGTGGATCATGCTCGGCGGCTTGCCGCCGTTGAGCGCCATGAAGCGCTTGGTCCAAGCGCGCGTCGCCTCGGTCAGACTCCAATCGAACGATGCCGTCATGACGATGCCCTGCGCGGTCGGCAGGCCGAGCGCGTGCACGTCGGGGAACTGCACGAGCAGTCCCGCAACGCGCTGGCCGCTCTTCATGATGCCGAACTCCGCGGCCTGCTTGACCGAATTGATGGTGTCGCCGCCGGCATTGGCGAGCGCGATCACCTTGGCGCGCGAGCCTTGCGCCTGCAACAGGTAGGACGAGAAGTCGGCGGTCGCCAAGGGATGGCGCACGGCGCCCAGCACCTTGCCGCCGCCGGCCTCGACGAACGCCGCGGTGTCGCGCTCGAGCGCGTGGCCGAAGGCGTAGTCGGCGGTGATGAAGAACCAAGTATCGAGTCCCTGCTTGACCAGCGCGCGACCGGTGCCGGCGGCGAGCGCGTAGGTGTCGAAGGTCCAATGGATGCCATGCGGCGAGCAGGCCTTGCCGGACAGGTCCGAGGTCGCCGCGCCGGTGTTGATCGCCACCGCGTCGCGATCGCGCGCGACCTCCTGCACCGCCAGCCCGACCGCCGAGTTGGGGATGTCGAGGATGGCGTTGACGTGGTCGTTCTCGATCCATTGGCGCGCGATGGTTGCGCCGACATCGGGCTTGTTCTGGTGATCCGCGAAGATCACATCGATCGGCCGCCCGAGCACCTTGCCGCCGAAATCCTCGACGGCCATGCGCGCGGCGTGCACCGAGCCCATGCCGGTCAGATCGGCGTACAGGCCCGATTGATCGTTTAGCACGCCGATCTTGACCGCATCCTGCGCCGCCGCGCCGTTGGCTTGCAGCGTCGCGCCGGCCAACAACGCGCCGGCGATCAATAGGCTCTTGGTCCGTCGCATCGGTTTCCCCCTCCGCCTCGTTTTGTTTGGATCGGCGCGATCCTACGTCGGCGGCGCATCGGCCGCCACCCGCGTCACGTCGGCGAGCCGATCGCGGGCACCATCATGTCGAGCGTCTCGGCGGCGACCTCGATGGTCGCCGGCAGATGCCCGATGATGTCGCCGTCGCCCTGCACCGGATCGCCGGCCGGACCGTCGATCGTGATGCGCGTGCCCGGCGTGACCGTGAGATCGCGCGCCCGGTGCAGTCGATCGGCGAGCAACGCCATCGAGTAGCCGAGCGCCGCCAACCGGCCGCCGCGCGCGAAGCGGCAGGCGTGCAGCACCGGCGCACCGAGATCGGCGGCGTCGGCGACCACGTAGCGCCCGGCATAGAAGCGTCCATTGGCGACGATCGCGGCGGCCGCATCGCCGGCCGCGCCGTCGACCGTGACGCGATAGCGCACCGGCTCGAGGCGCGCGATCTGGATCAGCCCCTCGAGTCCATAGGCGAGCTTGCCGAGCGCACGCTTCAGGCGCGGCGGCATCGCGGCGACGATGCGGGCGTCGAGCCCGACGCCCGCCATCATGACGAAACAGCGGCCGTTGCAGCGCCCGAGATGGATGCGGCGCCGCGCGCGGCCGGCGATCACGTCGGCGGCGCGCGCCAGGTCGTCGCCGATGCCGAGTTCCCAGGCCAGCACGTTGGCGGTGCCGAGCGGCAACAGCCCGAGCGGCAGGCCGCCGCCCGCCATGCCCCCGGCCACGCTTTGCGCCGTCGCCATGCCGTTGATGACCTCGTTGATGGTGCCGTCGCCACCGGCCGCGACGATCGCGTCGGCGTCGCCCGCGGCGACCACCGCGGCGGCGAGACGCTCGGCGTCGCCGCGCGCCTCGGTCGGCAGCACGCGCACCTGCGCGCCGTGGGCCGACAGGCGGGCCAGCGCGGCGGCGAAACGCCGGCGCCGGCGGCGTCCGGCGGTCGGATTGAAGATCACGGCCAGCCGCTGGCGCATCGCCCCGGCGGCGCCCCTGACGGTTTCCTGGGTCGTCCCGGCGGCGGCGGTCGTGCCGGCCGTCGACAGCTCGTCGCGCATCACCGCCGCGCCCCCGCCCAGCCCCGGTCTCGAACGCCGCGCGGCGACGTTATCCACAACCCGGGCGCCAGTAAAAGACTCTCCGAATGTTTCAGTTCTGTTACCAATTCATGAATCGCCCATGAAATCTCACAA
Source organism: Candidatus Sulfotelmatobacter sp. (assembly GCA_035507915.1). Taxonomy (GTDB): domain Bacteria; phylum Pseudomonadota; class Alphaproteobacteria; order Elsterales; family Elsteraceae; genus JACQAI01. The sequence goes on along the minus strand of DATJNS010000277.1, from coordinate 4,104 downwards.
CAAATACTGGGGCACTGTGGACATGATTATTCGAAATCTGGTAGAAATCGTGAGTTATACACGCTATCCACAACCCGGGGGTCATCTGGTTTGATGGATGCCGCCGTCCCCGTCACCCACTACCGGACGATCTGGATCTCGGACGTCCATCTCGGCACGCGCGGCTGCAGCGCCGAAGCGCTGCTCGATTTCCTCAAGTTCACCGAGTCGGAATACCTCTACCTGGTGGGCGACATTATCGACGGCTGGCGCCTGCGCAAGTCCTGGTACTGGGCGCAGAGCCACAACGACGTGATCCAGAAGCTGCTGCGCAAGGCGCGCAAGGGCACCAAGGTCGTCTACATCCCGGGCAACCACGACGAGGTGCTGCGCGACTACGTCGACCTGCAGTTCGGCGGCGTCAGCGTGGTGTCCGACGCGCTGCACGTCACCGCCGACGGCAAGCGCCTGCTGGTGCTCCATGGCGACGACTATGACGGCGTGGTGCGCCACGCGCGCTGGCTCGCCGTGCTGGGCGACTGGGCCTACAACCTGATGCTGAGCGTGAACCACTGGTTCAACTTCGTGCGCCGGCATCTCGGCTACCCGTACTGGTCGCTGTCCGCCTATCTCAAGGGCAAGGTCAAGAACGCGGTCGAGTATGTCAGCCGGTTCGAGGCGGCGGTCGCCGATGCGGCGGCGCGCCGCGGCGTCGACGGCGTCGTGTGCGGCCACATCCACAAGGCCGAGATCCGCCCCATGGGCGACGTGCTCTACTGCAACGACGGCGATTGGGTCGAGAGCTGCACCGCGCTGGTCGAGCATTTCGACGGCCGGCTCGAGATCCTGCACTGGGCCGAGCGGCGCCAGCTCGACGAGTGGGGGCTGCGCCGCGACCCGAAGCGTGCCCCGGTCGCCGATCCTGTTGGATAGGACTCTGTCTCAGCCGCGCTCACAGCCGCCACACCAAACCCTGCTCGCGCGGCTGGGTTGGCGGGCGGCAGCTGCGCGAGCAGACCTAGGCTCCTGATGCGCATAGCGATCGTCTCGGACGCCTGGTTGCCCCAGGTCAACGGCGTGGTGCGTACGCTCGACACGGTGCGGCGGACGCTCGGCGCCGCCGGCCACGAGATCCTGGTGATCGGGCCGGATCGCTTCCGCACCCTGCCGTGCCCGACCTATCCCGAGATCCGCCTGGCGCTCCTGCCGGCGCGCGCGACCGCCCGGCTGATCGACGACTTCAGGCCCGACGCGATCCACATCGCGACCGAGGGCCCGCTCGGCATCGCGGCGCGGCGCTACTGCCTGGCGCGCGGCTTCCGCTTCACGACCTCGTTCCACACAAAGTTCGCCGAGTATCTCCACGCGCGCACGCGCTTTCCGGTCAGTTGGACCTACGCCTGGCTGCGTCGCTTCCACGCCGCCTCGACGCGCATCATGGTGGCGACGCCCAGCCTCGAGACCGAGCTCACGCAGCACGGCTTCGCGCATCTGGCGCGCTGGAGCCGCGGCGTCGACACCGCCTTGTTCCGGCCGCAGGCGCCGGCGCTCGAGCTGCCGCGGCCGGTCTTCCTCTATGTCGGCCGCGTCGCGGTCGAGAAGAACATCGGCGCGTTCCTCGACCTCGACCTCGAAGGCTCGAAGCTGGTGGTGGGCGACGGCCCGCAGCTCGCGCAGCTCAAACGCCGCCATCCCGACGTGCACTTCGCCGGCGCCCAGCAGGGCGAGGCGCTGGCGCGCCACTACGCCGCGGCCGACGTGTTCGTGTTCCCGAGCCGCACCGACACGTTCGGCCTGGTGCTGCTCGAGGCGCTGGCGTCCGGCGTGCCGGTCGCCGCCTACCCGGTGACCGGGCCGCGCGACGTCATCGACGGCGCCCCGGTCGGCTGCCTGGACGACGATCTGGCGATCGCCGCCCGGCGCGCGCTCACGCTCGAGCGCGCGGCCTGCCGCGACTATGCCCTCAACTTCACCTGGGACATCTCGGCCGGCCAGTTCCTGACCAATCTCGCGCCGGTGCACTGAATCCAGGAGCGCGCCGACGCCGCGCTGAAACCGCCATCCACACCCCTTGCGGCGACCCGGCCGGCTTGACTTGGCGCGAGTCCGGCCGGTAACTGCGGCCAACAGCAGAGCAGAGTTCCGGTGGCGCCCCCTTCGTCGTCCTCGTTCGGCCCGGCCGATTCGGCAGCCCCGGCCGCCTCCACCCGGCGCCTGCTCGGCCGCCTGGTGGGCGACCACGTACGGCGCTACACGCCACGGCTGGCGCTGGCGCTCGTCTTCATGGCGCTCGCCGCCGGCGCGACGGCGACCCTGGCCAAGCTGATCGAGCCGGTGCTCGACCTCGTGTTCACCAACCACGATCGCGCCATGCTGCGCGAGGTGGCGCTGGTCGTGCTGGTCGTGTTCGCGATCAAGGGCCTCGCCGCCTACGGCGAGGCGGTGGTGATGAACGGCGTCGGCCAGCGCATCGTCGCCGACCTGCAGGCGGCCCTGTTCGACCGCCTGATCCACGCCGACCTGGCGTTCTTCAACGACACGCCGACCGGCGCGCTGATCTCGCACTTCACCAACGACGCCAACCTGCTGCGCGGCGCGGTGTCGAGCACCCTGACGGGCATCGGCAAGGACGCCCTGACGCTCGTGTTCCTGGTCGGCGTGATGTTCTACCAGGACTGGCTGCTCGCGCTGATCGCGTTCTTCGCCTTCCCGACCGCCTTCCTGCCGATCGCGCGGCTCGGCCGGCGCATGCGCCGCGTGTCGACCGACGTGCAGCTCGAGCTCGGGCGCTTCACCACCCTGCTCGACCAGGTCTTCCAGGGCGCGCGCCACGTCAAGGCCTACGGCATGGAGCGCTACGAGACGACACGCGCGCACGAGCTGATCGAGCGGCTCTACCGGCTCGCCTTCAAGGCCGGCAAGGTGCGGGCCGCGTCGTCGCCGATCATGGAGACGCTCGGCGGCATCGCGATCGTCGCGGTGATCGTCTATGGCGGCGCGCAGGTGATCTCCGGCGCGCGCACCACCGGCACGTTCTTCTCGTTCATCACCGCGCTACTGCTCGCCTACGAGCCGGTCAAGCGCCTGGCCAACCTCAACACCAGCCTGCAGGAGGGGCTGGCGGCGGCGCAGCGCCTGTTCGCCAGCCTCGACGTCGAGCCGCGGATCCGCGACGCCGCCGACGCCCGACCGCTCGTGGTCACGCGCGGCGAGGTGCGCTTCGAGCGCGTGTCGTTCGCCTACCGGCCGGGCGGCGCGGCGCTCGACGCGGTGAGCCTGACGGTGCCGGCGGGCAAGACCGCCGCGCTGGTCGGCCCGTCGGGCGCCGGCAAGTCGACCATCCTCAACCTGATCGCGCGCTTCTACGACGTCGGCGCCGGCCGCGTGCTGATCGACGGTCAAGACGTGCGCGGCGCCACGCTGGCGAGCCTGCGCGGGTCGGTCGGGCTGGTCGCCCAGGAGGTCGGCCTGTTCGACGACACGGTGCGCGCCAACATCGCCTACGGCCGGCTCGATGCCACCGATGCCGAGATCGTCGCGGCGGCGCGCGCCGCGGCGGCGCACGACTTCATCATGGCGCTGCCCGAAGGCTACGCCACGCCGGTCGGCGAGCTCGGCGTCAAGCTGTCGGGCGGCCAGCGCCAGCGGCTGGCGATCGCGCGCGCCATGCTGAAGGACGCGCCGATCCTGCTGCTCGACGAGGCGACCTCGGCGCTCGACACGGAATCGGAGCGCCAGATCCAGGCCGCGCTCAACCAGCTGATGCGCGGCCGCACCGTGCTCGTGATCGCACATCGCCTGTCGACCGTGATCGACGCCGACATCATCTACGTGATCGAGGCCGGACGCGTGGTCGAGCAGGGCAGCCATGCCGAGCTCCTGGCGCGCGGCGGCGCGTACGCGCGGCTCTACGCGCTCCAGTTCTCCGACCAGGTCCGGATCGGCATCGCCGAGGCGGTGTGACGTGACCTTGAAGAAGCGCCTGCTCGGCTCGGCCGCGGTGCAGACGCTCGCGGCGTGGCTGATCGTCGGCTACATCCGCCTGGTGCGCGCGACCTCGCGCTGGGATTACGAGGGGCTCGAGCATCTCGATGCGCTGCGCGCCGACGGCCGCGCGCTGATCGC
>DATJNS010000276.1:0-37115 GCA_035507915.1 Candidatus Sulfotelmatobacter sp. | reverse complement strand
ACGGACAAGGACAAGCGCCGGCTGCGCCAGATGTTCGCGCGCTATCTGTCGTCGGAGCTGGTCGACCAGATGGTGAAGGAGGAGCGCCTGCCCGAGCTTGGCGGCGAGCGGCGCGAGATGAGCTTCCTGTTCACCGACGTCGCCGGCTTCACGACCATGGCCGAGCGCATGGATCCGAACGTGCTCGCGCCGATCCTCAATCGCTATCTCGACGGCGCCTGCGAGGTGATCAAGCGCAACGGCGGCATGGTCAACGAGTTCATCGGCGACGCCATCCTCGCCTTTTTCGGCGCACCGCAGGCCCAACCCGACCACGCCGCCCGCGCCGTCGCCTGCGCGCGCGAGCTCGACAGTTTCGCGGAGGCCTTCCGCCAGGCGCAGGAAGACGACGACGTCCCGTTCGGCCGGACGCGCATCGGCGTCCACACCGGCACGGTCTTCGTCGGCAACGTCGGGTCCGACTCGGTCAAGATGAAGTACTCGGCGCTCGGCGACGTGGTGAACACGGCGTCGCGGCTCGAAGGGCTCAACAAGTTCTTCGGCACGCGCGTGATGGTGTCGGGCGACACGCTGGCACGCTCCGGCGAGACGCGCGTGCGGCCGCTCGGGCACGTCATCCTCAAGGGCCGCCACGAGCCGATCGACGTCTTCGAGCTGATCGAGGAGCCGCGCTGCGCCTCGGCGGCGATCGCGCGCTACCGCGAGGCCTATCGGCTGCTCGATGCCGGCGACCCCGGCGCGGCGGCGGCGTTCGGCGCGCTGGCTGCCGAGCTGCCCGGCGATGGCTGCGTCGCGCTCCACCTCGACCGCCTGCGCGCCGGGGCCCGCGACAGCCTGGTCGTCATGGAAGAGAAGTGACGGTCGTGAGCGGCCCGGGCCTCGACCTGATCCTTCGCAATGCGCGGCTGCCCGACCGCGCGGCGGCGCTCGACATCGGCATCGCCGGCGGCCGCATCGCCGCGCTGGCGCCGGACCTCGCGGGCGACGGGCGGGTCGTCGATCTCGGCGGCCGGCTGGTCGTGTCGGGCCTCGTCGAAACCCACATCCATCTCGACAAGACGTGCATCCTCGACCGCTGCTCGATCCGCGAGGGCACGGTCCAGGAAGCGATCGCCGAGGTCGCGCGCGCCAAGAGAGGCTTCTCTGCGGAGGATGTCTACGCGCGTGGCCGGCGCACGCTCGAGCGCTGCATCACGCAGGGCACGACCCACATGCGCACCCACGTCGAGGTCGATCCCGGCATCGGCATGCTGGGCTTCGAGGCGGTGCACCGGCTCGCACGCGACTATGCCTGGGCGATCGACGTCGAGCTCTGCGTGTTCCCGCAGGAGGGGCTGATCAACCTGCCGGGCACCGACGCGCTGCTGATCGAGGGGCTGAAGCGTGGCGCGCGCACGATCGGCGCGGTGCCCTACGCCGACAGCGATCCGCGCCGCCACATCGATCGCGTGTTCGAGATCGCGCGCGACTTCGACGTCGACATCGACATGCATCTCGACCTGGCCGAGACGGCCGACGGCATGCAGATCGAGTATGTCTGCGAGCAGGCCGAGCGCTTCCGCTACGGCGGCCGCGTCGCGGTCGGTCACGCGACCCAGCTCTCGGTGCTGCCGCGTGCGCGCTTCGAGGCGATTGCGCGGCGCCTCGCTCAGGTCGGCGTCGCCGTCACCGTGTTGCCGGCGACCGATCTGTTCCTGATGGGGCGGCGTCAGGAGCACAGCATCCTGCGCGGCGTCACGCCGGCGCACCGCCTGGTCGAGCTCGGCGTGAACTGCTCGCTGTCGACCAACAACGTGATGAACCCGTTCACGCCCTACGGCGACGGCTCGCTGATCCGCATGGCCAATCTCTACGCCAACGTGTGCCACGTCTGCACGCCGGAGGGGCTCGCGACCTGCCTCGACATGGTGACGGGGCGCTCGGCGCGGCTGATGCGGCTCGACGGCCATGCGGTCGCGGTCGGCAACGATGCCGACCTGACGGTGCTCGACGCGCCCGACGCGGCGACCGCGGTCGCGGAGCTCGCCCAGCCGCTCTACGGCTTCAAGCGCGGCCGCCCGACTTTCACGCGCCGGCCCGCCGAGCTACACCGGCCATGAGCATCAGGGTGTCTCCGATCCAAGTCGTTTTTCACCGCCGTCATTGCGAGCGCAGCGAAGCAATCCAGAGGCGCGTGACGGTCGGGGATCCTATCCCGCGTACGCCGGCTTCATCGCGATCTGGGTCGCGGTGAAGCGGGATCGCAGGTAGTCGCCCGACGTGGTCGGCGGGTATTTCGCCGGCTGCCCGGCGCTCCGACAGCTCGGCAGGCACTCGACCGGCGCGTCGTAATTGGGGTTGTGGAAGAACACCAGCGATTGACGCCGGCTTGCGGTGGCGCGCTCGAGCGGCGGATTGACCACGCGATGCAGGGTCGAGACCCACTGATCGTTGGTCCATTGCGCCATCAGGTCGCCGATGTTGACGATGAAGCAATCGGGCACGATCGGCACGTCGACCCATGCGCCTGCCTTGTCGAGGACCTGGAGACCGCCCGGGCGGTCCTCGGCGCGCAGGATCGTCAGGCTGCCATAATCGGAATGCGCACCGGCGCGCAACTGGCCGGGCACGGGCGGCTTGTCCGGCGCCGGATAGTTGCGCACGCGCAGCCGACTGATGTGGCGATCTACCTTGTCGTCGAAAAAATCGGGCGGGAGATCGAGCGCGAGGGCGAAGCCGCGCATCAGGTCGGCGGCGAGCACCGACATCGCGCGGAAGTAGGCGGTGTAGGCGGCTCTCAGCCCAGCCGGCTCGGTGGGCCACAGGTTGGGCGCGAAATGCGTGCCGGCCGACGGGCTGGTGAAATAGCGGTCGTTCGGCGGCACGTCGACCGGCCCGATCATGAACGACTCGTTGAGATCGCCGGGCGATGCCGTGCCGCGCGAGCGCGCCACCGCCTCGCCCTCGAGCGCGATGTAGCCGCGGGTGACATCCGGCGCCGGGCGCGCGACCGCCATCTTGGTCGCGAGCGGCAGATCGAAGAAGCGGCGCGACACGCCGTCGATCTCGGCCACCAGCTCGGCCGGCACGCCGTGACCGGTGATCACCAGAAAGCCGATGCCGCGGCAGGCGTCGTCGATCGCGCGCGCGACCGCGCGCCGCTCGGCGTGGCCGCCGCGGCGGAAGGGCGCGAAATCGATGATCGGCACATCGGTCATGACTTGATTCCTAGGCGCCAGTCTCCGCGATCTCATCAATTTGACGCAACCGCCATGCCATCGGTGCGTCTAGAACCGAGCCGGGCGATGCGCCGCCCGCGGCTTCGTGGCATGCTGCGTGCCGTGATCGCTTCCCCTCACAGCGGAGGATACTCATGAGCGCACGATTGTCGGCAGTGGCGTCGAGCCTCGTCGTTCTCGGCGGCCTGGCGTTCGCGGCGCCGGCCTGGTCGCAAGCCGCCGGCGGCACCGTCACGGTGCACAGCAAGGCCGGCTACGCCCATCTGCGGGCGGAGCCGACGACCCACTCCGAGGTACTGGACAAGATCAACGAAGGCACGAAGCTCGAGGTGGTCGGCAAGAGCGGCGCCTGGACGCAGGTCAAGTCGGGCGACAAGACCGGCTACATCAACAACCATCTGCTGCGGCACTGATCCGTCCGCGGCACCCTCACAGCGCGAACCGCTGCAGCACCACCTCGCCGCTGCGCTCCACGGTCAGGAGGTGCGCGGCCGGCACTTCGTTCCAGTGGTCGGAGTCGGCGTCGAGCGGCTCCGAGACCACGGTCAGGTCGCCGTCGATCTCCGACCAGTAGAGGCTGGGCGGTCGTTCGTCGGTCGAGAAGCGCAAGGCCACGATCGAGCGGCCGTTGGCGAGCGCCGCGGTCATGCGGAACGGCTCCTCGATGCCGGCCTCGGCCATCGCGTAGACGACCGCCTGGATGGTCTTGCGCAGCGCGTCGGGCGGATCGCGCTCGAGGCCGTAGCGGAATAGCAGATAGAAGATCAGCTCGCTGTCGGTGGTGCCGTGCCGACGGCTGTAGAGCTCGTCGGGCACCAGATTGTCGAGGCGGCGGCGCACCCGCTCGTAGCCGCCGATCTGGCCGTTGTGCATGAAAAGCCACTCGCCGTAGCTGAACGGATGGCAATTGGCACGGCTGGTCTCGGTGCCGGTCGAGGCCCGCACGTGCGCCAGGAACAGCGGCGAGCGGATCTGGTGGGCCAGGCTTTTCAGGTTGCTGTCGTTCCAGGCCGGCAGCACCTCGTGGTAGACGCCGGGCAGCTCGCGCTCGCCGTACCAGCCGACCCCGAAGCCGTCGCCGTTGGTCGTCACGGCGGTGCGACTGGCGTGCAGGCTCTGGTGGATCAGCGAATTCTCCGGCTCGAACAGCAGGCTATCGAGATAGCGCGGACGACCGCAGTAGGCCAGCCAACGGCACATGACGACGTTCCCCCCAAAGGTTGGGGAATTGTCCCACGGCCGCGGCCGGCCGCGCCAGTCACGGGGCTGCCGTGCCGTCGAGCAGGCCGGCAGCGCGCGCGATCCGGTGGATGCCGTGCGCCGCCGCGGTCTCGGGCACGGTGATCGATGCCAGGCCGTGCCGTCCGAGCGCGCGGGCGTAGCGCGCACACAGGCCCGGCGCGCCGACCAGCAGCAGCGCGCCGCCGAGCGGCAGGCTCGCGACGGCGCCGGCGATCTCGTCGCCGATCACCAGGCCGGACAGATAGTCGGCCAGGCTGGGCTCCGCGATCCGGCCGAACAAGCCGGCCGTGCGCACGCTGAACAGATGATGGAGCAGGCCGCCCGGTTCCTGGGCGCGCGCCAGGCCCTGGTCGAACGCGGCGTCGTCGCCGACGTCGTCGCGCATCAGCCGGCCGAGGATGCTGTGCTGGCGCAGCACGCCGAACAGCTCGCCGGTCATATAGGTGCGGAAGCGCGTGATCGCGCCGCCCGTCACGGCCGCCCATTTGCTGTGCGTGCCGGGCAGGCACAGCACGGCGTCGTCGAGCCCGTGCTCGGCGAGCGCGCCCATGATCTGCGCCTCCTCGCCGCGCATCACGTCGACCGCGCGATCGTCCGACCACTGCACGCCGGGGACGAACCAGACCTCGCCGGCGCGCGCGCTCGTGTGGCGCTTGAGCCCGGCCGCGAGCGCGGCGACATCGGCGGGGCACGCGACATAGGGCGCCTCGACCCAGCCTTGGCGACTGGCCACCATGCCGGCAGCGACGATCGGACGGTCGTCCAGCCAGTCGCCGAGGGCGGCCATCAGCGCGGCCTCGAAGGCGCCGTCGACGATCCCGAGCACGCCGGTCGGCGCGCTGCGCTGGGCGATGATCGTGCCGTCCGGCGCGAGGCGGAACGCGCGCAGCGCGCTCAATCCCCAATCGACAGCGATCACGCCGACACCCCACCTTCCGGCGACGATTGCCTGAGACCCTAGGAGCGGGGCGCCGGCCCTGTCCAGCCGGCGCGCGGGTTTCTCTTTACGGACGCCGCGGCTCCGGGCATTCAGGAAGGCGCGATGAAGCTCCTCTTCGTGCACCAGAATTTCCCCGGCCAGTTCAAGCACATCTGCCGGGTGCTGGCGGCGCAGGGCCGCCATCAGGTCGTGTTCCTGACCAAGCCGAACGACAATCACATCGCCGGCATCCAGAAGGTCGTCTACACGCCGCAGCGCGCGCCGACCCCCAACATCCATCACTACATCGGCGAATACGAGAACGGCGTGCTGCACGGCCAAGCCGTGGTGCGCGAGGTCCTGAAGCTGCGCCAGACCGGCTTCGTGCCCGATGTGATGATCGGTCACAACGGCTGGGGCGAGACGTTGTTCTTGAAGGACGTGTTCCCGAAGCCGCCGCTGCTCAGCTACTTCGAGTTCTTCTACCGCTCGCGGGGCGCCGACGTCGGCTTCGACCCCGAGTTCGAGACCAGCTTCGACGATCTCTTCCGCGTGCGTGCCAAGAACTCGATCAACCTGCTCGGCATGGATGCCGCGGACTGGGGCCTGTCGCCGACCGAATGGCAGCGGAGCCGGTATCCGGACTATTTCCGCCCGCGCATCAGCGTGATCCATGAGGGTGTCGACACCGACACCCTGACGCCCAAGCGCATCGATGTCGTCGCCTTGCCGAATGGCCGCACGTTGCCGCGCAACGCCGAGATCGTCACCTACGTGTCGCGCAACCTCGAGCCCTATCGCGGCTTCCACGTCTTCATGCGGGCGCTGCCCGAGATCCTGCGCCGCCGGCCCAGGGCCCACGTCCTGATCCTCGGCGGCGACGAGGTGAGCTACGGCCGGCGCCTGCCGGCCGGCGACAGCTACCGCAAGCGCATGCTCGCCGAGGTCACGATCGATCCCGAACGCGTGCATTTCCTCGGCCGCATCCCCTACGACCAGTTCGTCGGGGTGCTGCACGCCTCGTCGGTGCACGTCTATCTGACCTACCCCTTCGTGCTGTCCTGGTCGATGCTCGAGGCGATGTCGTGCGGCTGTCTGGTGATCGGCTCGGCGACGCCGCCGGTGCAGGAGGTGATTCGCGATCGCGAGAACGGCCTGCTGGTCGATTTCTTCTCGACCGGCCAGATCGCCGATCGCGTCGACGAGGTGCTCGACCATCCCGACCGCATGGCGGCGCTGCGCGTGGCGGCGCGCCAGACCATCATCGACCGTTACGACCTCAGGCGGCTCTGCCTGCCGCGCTTCGCCGCGCTGATCAATCGGCTGGTCGCCGGCGAGGCGCCCGAGCAGGGCTGGCCCGTGCCCCGGCCGGAGCTCGTCGATGTGCCGCGCGCCTGACGCGAGCCGCGCGCCTCGCCCTGGCGCACCCTGAGCGTCACGCGCGCGATGACCGATCCCGCGAAGCAGCGGTCGTGGTGGCAGCTGCCGCTGCGCGTCTTCGAGAAGCTCGTCGCCAACCACGCCTCGATGCTGGCGGCCGGCGTCGCGTTCTGGGTGTTTCTGGCGCTGTTTCCCGCGCTGGTCGCGCTGGTGTCGCTCTACGGCCTGATTGCCGATCCGGTCGCGATCCAGCGGCACCTCGACGCGTTGGCGGGCGTGTTGCCGGAGGTCGCGCTCGGCGTGCTGACCGACCAGCTGAAATCGATCACGGCGCATTCCAATACGACGTTGAGCTTCACCCTGGTGTTCAGCCTGGCGTTCTCCTGGTGGAGCGCATCGTCCGCGCTGAAGGCGATCATGGAGGCGCTGAACGTCGCCTACGGCGAGCGCGACCGGCGCGGCCTGCTGCGCTTCAACCTCGAGGCGCTGCTCCTGACCCTGGGCTCGATGGGGATGACGATCCTCGCACTGGTCGGCGTCGTCGCGGTGCCGATCGTTTTGCGCTTCGTCGATGCGCTCGGCCTGCCGCGCGAGCTGGGTGACCTGCTTGCGCTCGTCCGCTGGCCCATCCTTGCCGGGTTCGTCCTGGTCGGCCTTGCCGTGCTCTTTCGCTTCGGCCCGGGCCGCGCCCGACCGAAATGGCGCTTGATCAGCTGGGGCTCGGTCGTCACCACCGCGCTGTGGCTGCTCGGCTCGGCGCTGTTCTCCTTCTATGTCAGCCGCTTCAACACCTACGACCGGACCTACGGCTCGCTCGCCGCCGTGGTCGTCCTGCTGCTGTGGCTCTATGGCTCGGCGCTGGTCGTGATCCTGGGCGCCCAGCTCGACGCCGAGATCGAGGCCCTGCGCCGCGACGCCGTGTCATCGGGCTGAGCGGCGGTCGGCCGGGAACGGCGGCCAACCGGCTGTCGTTGGCAGGGCATGGAGCTCACCCTCGCGGGCCAGCACGCGCTGGTGACCGGCGCCAGCTCCGGCCTCGGCCGGGCGGTCGCGCGTGGCCTCGCCGCGGCCGGCGCCGCGGTCGCGGTCAACTATCACGGCGGTCGCGACGCCGCTGAGGCGCTGGTGCACGAGATCGAGCGGGCGGGCGGGCATGCGATCCTCGCCGGTGGCGACATCGGCAGCGAAGCCCATGTCGACGCGATCTTCCGGCGCGTCGTCGAGACGTTCGGCACGGTCGACATCGTGGTCGCCAACGCAGGCATCCAGCGCGACGCGCCAGTGGCGCGCCTCACGCTCGAGGACTGGGACCGCGTCCTCGCCGTCAACCTGACCGGGCAGTTCCTGTGCGCGCGCGCTGCGGTGCGCGAGTTCCATCGGCGCGGTCCGCGTCCGGCCGTGTCGCGTGCGCTCGGCAAGATCCTCTGCATGAGCTCGGTGCACGAGGTCATCCCGTGGGGTGGCCACGTCAACTATGCGGCCAGCAAGGGTGGTATCGCCCTGATGATGAAGAGCCTCGCCCAGGAGCTCGCGCCGGAGCGCATTCGGGTCAACGCGATCGCGCCGGGCGCGATCCGCACGCCGATCAACCGGGCCGCGTGGGAGACCGAGGCGGCGCTCAAGCGGCTCCTGACCCTGATCCCCTACGGCCGAATCGGCGAGCCCGAGGACGTCGCCAACGCCGCGGTCTGGCTCGCCTCCGATGCCGCCGACTACGTCACCGGCACCACCCTCTTCGTCGACGGTGGCATGACGCTCTATCCGGGGTTCGCCGACAACGGCTAGACCGCCGCGCCGATCGCCGGATTTTGTTGCGGATTTGCGCGATCCGGCGACCGAGTGAAGCAGGGCCGCGAATTGCCGCGATTTCACATGCGAAACGCTTGAACCATGCGCCCGACCACGCCAAGTTCAGCCGCATGGTGCTGTCCCGCCGCTTTCGTCTGGTTCCCATCCTCGCCGTGCTGGTCGCGCTGTCGGGCGCGCCGGCGCTTGCCGCCGACGAGACCCTGCAGGAGGCGCAGAACATCCTCCTGATGCTCGGCTATCACCCGGGCAAGTCGGACGGCAATCCGCGGCCGCAGACCGCCAAGGCGCTGACCGAGTTCCAGCACGCCAACCAGCTGCCGGCGACCGGCAAGCTCGATGACCGGACCATGGCGGCGCTGCGCCAGATCCGCGACACCAAGTTCTCCCACTCGCTGAACGGGCCGCGGCCGGCCGAAGAGCGGCGGCCGCAGGTCGAGCCCCACCCGATCGCCCAGCCGGTCGACAAGGTCGCTGCCGCGCCGGTCGAGAACGCCCCCGGCACCCGGGTGCTGGGCGGCGCGACCAACCTCGCCTCGGCGTCCGGCATCCCGCCGGCGCTGTTCGGCGGCAACTCGTCCTCGTCGTCGCTGACCACGCCGCCGCCGTTGCCCTCGGAGGCGCCCCCCGCCAGCCCGGGCGCGCCCGACCGCCAGCCTTTCCTCGGGATCGCGTCGTGGAACTGGATCCTGCCGTTCCTCGGCATCCCGCTGTTCGGCTTCCTGTGGTGGTACGGCATGCGCCGCCAAGGGGTCGAGCCCGAGACCGAGACCGCCGAGCTGATGCAGGTGCGCCGCGAGCCCAACATGGAGCGGGGCGCCGCGCCCGCCGAGGGACGCCGGGAACCAAGCCTCTAGGGGCGCGCCGTCCAGGCTGCGTTTGCGCGCCCGGGCCATGCGTCGGGCGATCATGACAGCCGCCGCACCGCTTGGTATCGTTCGGTCGGTTCCGGGAGCCGAGGACGCGCTGCCATGACCCTCTCGATCCGTCAGATCCATCCCGTTTTCGTGGGCGAGGTCTCGGGCTGCGACCTCACCCGGCCGCTGTCGCGCGAGGACGTGGCCGCAATCGAGGCCGGCATGGACAAGCATGCCGTGCTGGTGTTCCACGACCAGCGGATCACCGACGAGCAGCAGATGGCGTTCACGCGGAATTTCGGCACGCTCGAGACGACCGGCTCGGGCAACATCACCAGGCCGCACGAACACCGGCTGCAGCACGAGCAAATGATCGACGTGTCGAATCTCGGCCGCGACCACAAGCCGCTCGCGCTCGACGACCGCCGCCGCATGTTCAATCTAGGCAACCGGCTGTGGCATTCCGACAGCTCGTTCAAGGCGATCCCGGCGAAATATTCCCTGTTGTCCGGCCGCACCATCGTCGAGCGCGGCGGCAACACCGAGTTCGCCGACATGCGCGCCGCCTACGACGCGCTCGACGCCGAGACCAAGGCTGAGATCGAGGATCTGGTCTGCGAGCACTCGTTGATCTACTCGCGCGGCCTGCTCGGCTTCACGGAGCTCAGCGACGAGGAGCGCGCCAAGTTCAGGCCGGTGCGCCAGCGCCTGGTGCGCACCCATCCGGTGACCGGCCGCAAATCGCTGTTCCTGGCCTCGCACGCCGGCACCATCGTCGGTTGGCCGATGCCCGAAGCGCGCGCTTTCCTGCGCGACCTGATCGACCACGCGACCGTGCCGTCCAACGTCTACGTGCACACCTGGCGGCAGTACGATCTCGTGATGTGGGACAACCGCCAGACCATGCATCGGGTGCGTCGCTTCGACGAGACCCAGGTGCGCGACATGCGCCGCACCACGGTCGCCGGCGACGGTCCGACCACGGAGCAGGTCAAGGCCGCCTGATGGCCGTCCGGCAGGGGACGCCGTTCGCCGGCGTCTTCCCGATCGCGCCGACGCCGTTCACCGCGACCGGCGAGCTCGACCTCGCGGGCCAGCGCCGCGTGCTCGACTGCATGGTCGACCAGGGCGTCGACGGCATCTGCATCCTCGCGAACTATTCCGAGCAGTTCCTGCTCGCCGACGACGAGCGCGACACCCTGCTCGATCTCTGCCTGTCGCACGTCGCCGGCCGCGTGCCCGTGATCGCGACCTGCAGCCACTTCAGCACGCGGCTGGCCGCCGCGCGCGCCCGGCGTGCCGCGGAGGCGGGCGCCGCCATGGTGATGCTGATGCCGCCCTATCACGGCACGGCATTGCGCGCCGACGAGGCCGGCATGCTGCAGCATTTCGCGCGCGTCGCCGAGGCCGCGCCGGTCCCCATCATGGTGCAGGACGCGCCGCTCAGCGGCGTCACCTTGTCGGTGGCGTTTCTCGCGCGGCTCGCGCGCGAGGTGCCGAGCGTGCGCTACGTCAAGGTCGAGGTGCCGGGCACCGCCGCCAAGCTGCGCGCGCTGATCGAGCTGGCCGGTGCGGCGGTCGAGGGGCCGTTCGACGGCGAGGAGGCGATCACCTTGATGGCGGATCTCGACGCCGGTGCGACGGGCACGATGCCGAGCGCGCTCCTGCCCGATCTCATCAAGCCGGTGTTGGCGCATCATCGCGCCGGTCGCCGCCAGGATGCCGCCGACGCCTACGCGCGCATCCTGCCGTTGATCAATTACGAGAACCGCCAATGCGGGCTGCGCGCGACCAAGACCGTGATGGCCGAAGGCGGCGTGATCAAGAGCGACGCCGTGCGTCACCCGCTCGAGCCGCTGCATCCGGCGACCCGCGCCGGCCTGCTCGAGCTCGCCCGCGCCGTCGGTCCGCTCGCGCTGCGCTGGGGCCGGTAGCGTCCCGACCTAACCGACCTTGGCGGCCTGGACGACGGTCTGGTAGCTGACCGCCAGGAGCCAGGCGCCCTCGCGCTTGATCCAGACGCGGCTGATGTGGACCGGCTTGCCGAGATAGGACTGATGCAGGCAGGTCATCACGACCGCGTCGTTGAAATCGTACAAGGTGGCCGAGACCAGCGGCGGCGGCGCGCTGCCGCCGCGCCCGACCGCCGCCATGCGCGTCGCCTTGTCCTCGACGCGCGCGCCGCTCACCACCGTGAACTCGTCGGCGACGTGGGTTGCCCAGGCGGTGGCGTCGCCCTTCGCGACCGCGCTTTCGAGTGCCTGCCATGACGCGATGACGTCGCGCTCGGCCGCGGTGCGCGGCGTGTAGGGGATGGTGTGGCAGGGATTGTCGCAGTCCGACTCGATCTTCTTGCCGGTGCTGGACGATGCGTCCTCGACTTTCACTTCCTGATAGAGCAGCGCGCGCCAGCCGGTGTTCCCCCTCACCCACACGCGCAGCGCATGAATGTGCTCGAGCTCGGTCGTGATCACGGCGACGTCGCCATAGAGATGCAGTGTGAGGTTGGCGCCGACCTGCGCCCCCGGCTTGGGCGGCCCCTTGAGCACCGCCTTGAGGCCGAGGGTGCGGCCCTCGACGTCCGTCCAGGTGAATTTCGGGTCGAGCAGCCGGCCGACCGCTGCCGTGCTGGCGTGCGACAGCCCGCGGAACAGCGCCTGGTCGGCTTTGCTCACCGACTGGCGGTCGTTGGATTTGGCGGCCAACGCGCTGCCAGCGAGCGCGAGCGCCCAGGCCAGGCCCAGGACAGCCATCCAGCAACGCCGCCTCATGGTTTTGGCCCCCGCAAATACCTTGCCCGCGCGAGGCGAACCCGCGCGACCCGGCAATTCTGCGCGGACCGGCCGCGACCGATCAACCGGTCCGGGAGCGTCCGCGTGCCGCGGTCGCCCGGCGACTGCTACTCGGCGGCGCGCGATGGCGCGACCGCGCCGCCCAGCCTGCCGACCACCTCGTCCGTGGTCATCACGTCGGCGAACAGGATCGCCATGCTCGACAGGGTCGCGTTGTGCTCGGCGTCGGTGAATGCGGCGTTGCCGTCGGCTACGAACACGACCTTGTAGTTCATCATCATGGCGTCGCGCGCGGTCGACTCGCAGCACACGTTGGTCACTGTGCCGGTGATGATCACGGTGTCGATCCCGCGCGCCTGCAGGATCTCGTGCAAATCGGACGAGCCCGGCACGAACGCGCCGAAGCGTCGCTTCAGCACCTTCAGGTCTTGCGGCAGCACCTCGAGCCCGTCCCAGATCGCGTGTCCGATGCTGCCCGGCGTGAACGCCGCTTCCATGCGGGCGCGCCGCTCCGGCGTCGAGAAATACGCGAAGTTGTTGGACCAGTCGGCCAGGGTCGTCGCGTCGATCGTGTTCTGGATGTAGACGACCAACCCGCCGGCGGCGCGCAGCGCGCGGCTGATCGCGTTGACGTTGGGCACGATCTCGCGCGCGGTCGGCACCTCGCCGACCTGGCCGGGCGCCATGAAGCCGTTCTGCAGGTCGACCACGATGTGGGCAGTCCGCCTCGGATCGAGCGCGTCGAACTGGTGGAAGCGGCCGCGCCGTTCCTCGATGCGCTCGAGCGCGAAGGCGGGAATCTCGATCTTGTGCATCATGCGCCTCCCTGATCGTCCGGCCGGTCGCCACCGAATCAAACGTCCGACCCAATCCTATCCAAAGCCCTGCAAGGCCTACGCCATCTGCAATCAGTTGGCCCCGTTCTTGCGAGATTTGGCAACCGAATTGATCGGCCTCGATGCGACCGGTTGGTGCCCCGGTCAGGAGGACGTGCTTTGTTCCTGTTCACCGGCCGCCGGCTGCTGGAGGCGCTGCCGATCCTGTTCGGCGTCTCGCTCGTCGTGTTCGGGCTGGTCCATATCGTGCCCGGCAATCCGGTCGACCTCTTGGTGCCGCCGGAGGCGCCCGCCGAGGTCGTCGCCCATCTCAAGGCGATCTACGGCTTCGACAAGCCGCTCTACGTGCAGTACGCCGCGTGGCTGATGCGGACCCTGACCGGCGACTTCGGCATCTCGGTGTTCAACACACAGCCGGTCGCCGGGCAGCTGTTCGAGGCGCTGCGCAACACCTTCCAGCTCGCGGTGCCGGCGGCGCTGCTCGGCTTCTCCGTCGGGATCGCGCTCGGGCTGCTCGCTGCGTTCCATCACGGCCGCTGGTTGGACAAGCTGTTTTCCGGTCTGGCGATCACCGGCGTCAGCCTGCCGCACTACTGGTTCGCCATCGTGATGGTGCTGGTGTTCTCGGTGTTCCTCAATTGGCTGCCGGCGCAGGGCATGGCCGAGGAGGGCACCAGCCTGCTCGGACGGTTGTCCTATCTCGTGCTGCCGGTGATCACGCTGTCGCTCATCCCGATGGGCGTGGTGGCGCGGCTGGTGCGCGCGACCGTGCTCGAGATCCTCGGCCAGGAGTTCGTCGGGGCGCTGACCGCCAAGGGCCTGACGCGGCGGCCGACCCTGCTGCACGTCTGCAAGAACGCCGCGCCGCCGGTGCTGGCCCTGATGGGCCTGCAGTTCGGCTACCTGCTCGGCGGTTCGATCCTGGTCGAGACCGTGTTCAATTGGCCGGGCTCGGGCAACCTGCTCAATCTCGCGATCTTCCGGCGCGACATTCCGGTGCTCCAGGCGACCATCCTGGTGCTCGCCTTCTTCTTCGTGCTCCTCAACCTCGCGGTCGACATCGCCCAGGCGGCGATCGATCCGCGCGTCCGGCGCTGAGACGATCGACATGGCGTCGACCTCGACCCTCGACGGCGGCACGGTGCGCGTCGGCGCCGCCGTCGCGCCCGCGCAGCCCGGCATCGGCTACTGGCGCGCGGTCGGCCGGCGGCTGGCGCGCGATCCGATCACCATCGCGGTCACCGTCGTCATCGTCGGCATCGTGCTGATGGCGATCTTCGCGCCGTGGATCGCGCCGCAGGATCCGCTCGCCGGCAGCGTGCTGCGCCGCCTCAAGCCGATCGGCACGCCGGGCCACTGGCTCGGCACCGACGAGACCGGCCGCGACCTGTGGACCCGTCTGGTCTACGGCTCGCGCTTGACCCTGATCGCCGGCGTCGCGCCGGTGGCGATCTCGCTGGTGATCGGCAGCTGTCTCGGCATCGTCGCCGGCTACGCCGGCGGCGTGCTTGGCAACGTGATCATGCGGCTGATGGACGTGTTCTACGCCTTTCCGTCGATCCTGCTCGCGATCGCGATCTGCGGCCTGATGGGCAACGGCCTGCTCAACTCGGTGCTGGCGCTCTCGATCGTCTTCATCCCGCCGATGTGTCGGATCGCCGAGAGCGTCACGACCCAGACCCGCACGCTCGACTACGTCGACGCGGCGCGCGCGAGCGGCACCACGACCTCGCAAATCATCCGTCACCATGTCCTCGCGAACGTGCTCGGGACCATCCTGGTCTACGCCACCAGCCTGATCAGCCTGTCCATCATCCTGTCGGCCGGCCTGAGCTTCCTCGGTCTCGGCGTCACGCCGCCCAATCCGGAATGGGGCCTGATGCTCAACTCGCTGCGCCAGGCGATCTACGTGCAGCCGCTGGTGGCGGCGCTGCCCGGCGTGATGATCTTCATCACGTCGATGTGCTTCAACCTGATGAGCGACGGCTTCCGCAGCGCGATGGACGTGAGGCTCGCGCAATGACGGGGCGACCCAGCGCGAGCCGGCGGATGATGAGCGGGCGCCGACCGTATCAGACGGTCGATCCGCGCGACCGCGGCGGCGCCGCGCAACCGCTCCTGATCGTCGAGCACCTGACCAAGCATTTCCCGGTGCGCGGCGGTCTGCTGAACCGTGCGATCGCCACCGTGCAGGCGGTCGACGACGTGTCCTTCGCGGTCGCCAAAGGCGAGGTGCTCGGCATCGTCGGCGAGAGCGGTTGCGGCAAGTCGACGACGGCGCGGCTGCTGATGGGCTTGATCGAACCCGATCGCGGCGCGCTGGTGTTCGACGGCGAAGAGGTCGGCGCCGGCCTGAGCGTGACGGCGCTGCGCCGCCAGATGCAGATGGTGTTTCAGGACAGCTACGCATCCCTGAACCCGCGCCTGCCGATCGTCGATTCGATCGCCTATGCGCCGCGCATGCACGGCGTCAAACCGGCCGAGGCGCGCGAGCGCGCCGAGACCTTGTTGGCGCAGGTCGGGCTCAATCCCGCGCAGTTCGCGCGCCGCTACCCGCACGAGCTGTCGGGCGGGCAGCGCCAGCGCGTCAACGTCGCGCGCGCGCTCGCGCTCGAGCCCAGGCTCGTGATCCTCGACGAGGCGGTGTCGGCGCTCGACAAATCGGTCGAGGCCCAGGTCCTCAATCTGCTGCGCGAGCTCAAGGCGCGCTTCAGCCTGACCTACATCTTCATCAGCCACGATCTCAACATGGTCGAATACATCGCCGATCGCGTGCTCGTCATGTATCTCGGCAAGGTGGTCGAGATCGGACCGGTCGAGCGGATCTACCGGAGTCCGCGCCATCCCTACACGCGCGCGCTGCTCGCCTCCAAGCCGACGCTCGATCCCGACCGGCGCGCCACCGAGCAGCCGCTGACCGGCGACCCGCCCAACCCGATCAATCCGCCGTCGGGCTGCCGGTTCCGCACGCGCTGCGCGTTCGCCGAGGCGGTGTGCGCCGAGCGCGCACCGGTTCTGGCGTCCGCCGACGCCGCCGGTCAGTCGGCAGGCGGGCACTTCGTCGCGTGTCACGTGCCCGCGGCGCAGGAAGCCCGGCTTGGCTGAGCCCGTCATCGCGGTCGACGATCTGACCGTGCGCTTCGTGCGGCGCGACAGCAGCGTCGCGGCCGTCAACGGCGTGTCGTTCGCGCTCGTGCCCGGCGAGGTGATGACCATCCTCGGCGAGTCGGGCTCGGGCAAGAGCGTCACGCTCAAGGCGCTGATGGGCCTGTTGCCCGACCACGCGCGGGTCGAAGGGCGCATCCGGGTGACCGGCCGCGACCTGTTCGCGTTGGCGCCGACCGAGCTCGCCAAGCTGCGCGGCGGCACGGTTTCGATGGTTTTCCAGGAGCCGATCACGGCGCTCGATCCGGTCTACACGATCGGCCAGCAGATCGCCGAGACGATCGTGCAGCACGACGGGGTCGACCGCGCGACGGCGATGAAGCGTGCGCACGAACTGCTCGAGCGGGTCAAGATCCCATCGGCCGCGCGTCGGCTCAAGAACTATCCGCACGAGATGTCGGGCGGCATGCGCCAGCGCGCCATGATCGCGCTCGCGCTGGCGTGCAAGCCCGCCGTGCTGCTGGCCGACGAACCGACCACGGCGCTCGACGTCACGGTGCAGATCCAGATTCTCCTCTTGCTGCGCCAGCTCCAGCAGGAGCTCGGCATGGCGGTGCTGTTCGTCACCCACGACGTCGGGGTTGCCGCCGAGATCTCCGACCGCGTCGCCGTGATGTACGCCGGGCGCCTGGTCGAGACCGGCACGGTACGCGAGGTGCTGCGCGAGCGTCGGCATCCCTACACGCGCGGCCTGCTCGCTTCGACGGTGCATGGCGGCATGCGCGGCCGCGATCTCGACATGATCCCGGGCAGCCCGCCGAGCCTGTCCGCGCTGCCGCCGGGCTGCGCCTTCGCGCCACGCTGCAAGGAGGCGATCGACGCCTGCCACGTGGCCGAGCCGCCGGTCGTGCAGGTCAATTCGGGCGCGATGGTGCGTTGCGTCAGGGCGGCGGACGCGCTGGAATGGCATGTCGCGGGACCGACGACGGTCCCGGCGTAACGGGAGAGGTCGAGGGATGAAAGCGAGCATCACCCAGGCCGAGTTCGCGACACTGGTCAAGCGCGCGGGGCTCAGCCTGACGGATCAGCAGCGCGCCGCGCTGTACGAGGGCTACGGCTATATCGAGGAGATGATCGAGCGCGTACGCACGCCGCGCGGCCGCGAGGCCGAGCCGGCGCACATCTTCGTGTTTCCGCCCAGCCTGACCAAGGTGCCGTGATGGAGTTCCTCACCATCGCCGAGGCGGCGCGGCGCATCGCGGCCAAACAGCTGTCGCCGGTCGAGCTGACGCAGCAGTGCCTGGCGCGCATCAAGGCGCTCGACGGCACCCTCAACGCCTTCATACGGGTGACCGAGGAGCGTGCGTTGGCCGACGCCAAGGCGGCCGAGGCTGCCATCATGAAGAGCGGACCCAAAGGTCCGCTGCATGGGATTCCCTTCGGCCACAAGGATATCTACTGCACGAAGGGCATCCCCACCACCGCGCATTCGAAGCTGCTGCAGGACCACGTGCCGCGCGAGGATGCCACCACCGTGCGCCTGCTCGCCGAGGCGGGTGTCGTGCTGATGGGCAAGCTCGCGACCCACGAGTTCGCGTTCGGCGGGCCGTCGTTCGACCTGCCCTGGCCGCCCGCCCGCAACCCGTGGAACCCCGATCACTTCACCGCCGGCTCGTCGAGCGGCACCGGTGCGGCGGTTGCCGCGGGGCTGGTGCTCGGCGGCACCGGCTCGGACACCGGCGGCTCGATCCGCGGCCCGGCGGCGCTGTGCGGCATCGCGGGCATCAAGCCGACCTACGGGCTATGCAGCCGCGCCGGCATCCTGCCGCTCGCCTTCTCCCTCGACCACGCCGGGCCGATGGCCTGGACGGTCGAGGACTGCGCGATCCTCTTGCAGGCGATGGCCGGCTACGATCCGACCGATCCGGCGAGCGCCGACCGCAAGGTGCCGGATTTTCGCGCCGAGCTCGGCCAGGGCGCGAAGGGTCTGCGCATCGGCGTGGTGCGTCATTTCCATGAGGTCGACCACCGGGTCAGCGACGCCACCTTGACCGGCATCGAGGGCGCGCTCGACTTCTTCCGAAAGTCGGGCGCCAGCGTGCGCGACGTCACCTTGACGCCGCTCGCGCACTGGCACGGCTGCAACTTCCTGATCCTGGTGACCGAGGCGTGGGCGCTGCACGAGCCGTGGATGCGCACGCGCTTCGGCGATTACGGCGAGCTGTTGCGCGATCGCATGGGCCTCGGCGCGTTCGTCACCGGGACCGATTACATGCAGGCGCTGCGCCGCCGCCGCGAGCTGTGCGACGAGATGGCGGCCGCGATGGCGGACATTGACATCCTGGTCACCGCCTCGCAGCCGGGCGAAGCGCCGCGCATCGACGCCGTGTCGAAATGGGCGACTTTCGAGAAGCCCGGTTTCACCTCGACCTTCAATCTCACCGGCTATCCGGCGATCTCGGTATGCACCGGCTTCGGCGCCGGCGGGCTGCCGGTGTCGATGCAGCTCGCGGCCAAGCCGTTCCGCGAGCCGACGTTGTTCCGCGCCGCGCATGCCTACGAGCAGGCGATGCCGTGGCGGCAACGTCGGCCCGAGCTTGCGCTGAAGGCGGCGGCGTAAGGGCGTTCGACGACGGTCGCGTCGGCGGCCGAATAATGCGGCCCAGAAAATGCTTGAGGGAGGGACATGGCTTCCTGAGGGGAGGGTTCCATGACCCAGTCTCGACTTGCTCGTCTGCTCGCCGGTCTCGGCGTTGCCGCCATGATCGCGTCGGCGCCCGCGGGTGCTCAAACCTTGCGCATCGGCATGACGGCGGCCGACATCCCGACCACCACCGGCGTGCCAAACAACGGCTTCGAGGGATACCGCTTCCTCGGCTATCCCTGCTACGACGCGCTGGTGAACTGGGACTTCAGCCAGACCGACCATCCGATCGGCATCACGGGAGGCCTGTTCACCGATTGGCACGTCGACGAGAAGGACCCGCTGCGCTGGCTCTTCACCGTGCGCCAGGGCGTCAAGTTCCACGACGGCACCGACTTCAACGTGGATGCCGTCGTGTGGAACCTCGGCCGGCTCTATGACGAGAAGTCGCCGCAATTCGATGCCCAAGGCTCGGCGATCGTGCGCGCCGCCGTCTCGATGCTCGATAAGTGGGAAAAAATCGACGATCACACGATCGCAATCTCGACCAAGTTCCCGTTCAGCTACTTTCCCTATCTGCTGACGCGCATTTTGATCGTCAGCCCCGCCCAATGGGAAAAGGTCGGCAAGAGCTGGGGCGAGTTCGCCAAGCAGCCCGCGGGGACCGGGCCGTTCAAGATCACCAAAGTGGTGCCGGCGCAGTTCGTCGAGATGGAGCGCAACGAGGGCTACTGGGACAAGACGCGCGTCCCGAAGCTGCAGAAGCTCGTGTTGCGCCCGATGGCCGAGGCGACCACGCGACTTGCGGCGTTGCGCTCGGGCCAGGTCGATTGGATCGAGGTGCCGCCGCCCGACGCGATCGACCAGCTCAAGGCGGCGGGCTTCCAGATCAGCCTCAAGCCCTACCCGCACACTTGGCCCTACGTGCTGAACACGCTCGAGGGTTCACCGTTCCACGACAAGCGTGTGCGCCAGGCGCTCAACTACGCGATCGACCGCGACAGCATCGTCAAGCTGATCGCCGGCACGGCGCGCCCCGCGGTCGGGCTCTATCCACCGGAGAGCCCCTATTTCGGCACGCCGACCGAGCACTACAAATACGATCCCGAGAAGGCCAAGGCGCTGCTCAAGGCGGCCGGCTACGGGCCCGACAAGCCGGTCAAGGCCAAGATCATGATCTCGACCTCGGGATCGGGTCAGATGCTGCCGTTGCCGATGAACGAGGCGATCCAGCAGCAGGTCAAGCCGCTCGGATTCGACCTCGACTTCGACGTCGTCGAGTGGGGCACGATGCTGATCGCCATCCGCAGCGCGCCGACGGCGCCGCAGTCGCACGGCGTCGACGGTGTCAACATCTCGCTGAGCTCGATCGAGCCCTCGACCATGTTCCGCTACTACGCGTCGGCGAGCTACTCGCCGACCAACTTCAACTGGGGCCACTGGAGCACGCCCGAGACCGACAAGCTGCTGAGCGACGCCCAGGCGACGTTCGACCCAGCGGCGCAGACCAAGCTGCTCGCCGAGGCCCACGCCAAGATGGTCGACGACGCGGCGTGGGTGTTCATCGTCCACGACCTCAACCCGCGGGCGCTGTCGCCCAAGGTCAAAGGCTTCAACCCGGTCCAGAGCTGGTTCCAGGATTTGACCAAGGTGACCGTCGAATAGCTGCGGCGGCAGCGCCTAAGTCCTGCCGCCGGCTATTTCGGTCCCTTGACCGCGGTCAGGTAGTCGACGATGGGGGCGACGTCCTTCTCGTCGATCGGCGCCTTGAAGACGTTGCGCATCTTGGCGACCTCGGCCTCCCACGTGGCCTTCGACAGCGCCGGCTGATTGAGGATCATGCCGGCGCTGTGGCAGGAGACGCAGTTGCCGTCGACGACCGACAGGTTCGGGCCGTCGGGAAGCGTCCGGCTGCTGTCCGGCAGCGTCACGTCGACCGATTTCAGGACGGTCGGCGCTCGCGCCGGCGCTGCTGCCGCCGTCACGGCCACCGCGCTCACGAGCGCGAACCCCAGGATCATGCGCATCATCGGTGGCCGCCTCCTCAAGTCGCCGAAACCGACGTCAATTCGATGACGTTGCGCATGAAGCCGGCCGGATTCCAGTTGGGTTCGGCGGGCTGCATCTCGCCGTTGCTGGCCGTGCAGCGGACCATGAGGGTGTAGTCGCCCTTCACCGCCGGCGTGAAGGGCGCGTCCCAGCGTCGGAAACCGTACTTGCCTTCGTCCTTGCCCAGGCGAGCCGCCCGCCATGTCTTGCCGCCGTCGGTCGAGACGTCGACGCGCTTGACGCCGGCATCGCCGCCGAACGCGATGCCGCGGACCGGCGTCGGCTTGCCTGCCGGAATCGTCGCGCCGTCCTTGACGTTGGTGATGAAGGAGCGCGGGTTCATCCGGTTGATCGGCACCATGGTGACCCCTGCTTGGCCCGGCTTCATGTCGGCGCGCGGCGTGTCCGGGATCGTGTACGCGGTTTTCATCCAGAAGTTGGTGTCCGGGCCGTCCAGAACCTCGATGTCGTCGAGCATCTTGACCCAGTAGGTCGCATACCAGCCCGGAACGACCAGGCGCAGCGGGAACCCGTTCAGCAGCGGCAGCGGCTCGCCGTTCATGGCGTAGGCGATCATCACCTCGCCATTGCGCGCATGGTCGACCGCGAGAGATTTCATGAAGTCGGGCGCGTCCGGCACCAGCGGCATGTCCAACCCGTTGAACCGCACCTGCACCGCGCCGGCTTTCACGCCCGCCCGATCGAGCACGTCCTTGAGGCGGACCCCGGTCCAGCGCGCGTTGCCCATCGCCCCGTTGGCCCACTCGCCGCCGGCGACCCGCGGCTGGAAAAAGCCGCGCGAATTGCCCGAGCATTGGTTCACCGCCACGATCTCGAACCGCGGCAGCGCCAGCACGTCGTTCAGCGTGAGCGACGACGCGCGGTTCACGTGGCCATGGATCTTCAGGCGGAAGCTCTCGGCGTCGACGCTCGTCGGGATGACCGCCCAATGCCATCGCACGAAGAAACGGTCGTTCGGCGTGAACACGCCCTGGTCGTAGACCTCGAACGGCGTCTCCAGAAGCGGCGGGCGGGTGCGCTGAAGGATCATGGCGCCCTTCTGCGGAAAGGCGCTCGTGACCGGCCGCGTGTCCGCCCCGCCGGGCAGTCGCAAGCTCGTCATCGTCTGGGCCCAGGCGGGCGATGCGACAGTCGCAAGTGTCGCGGCGCCGGCCTGTCGCAGCAAGCCGCGACGGGTCAACGGCCCGCCAATGGATGACGTGCGACGCATCGGCGCATCCTCCCCGCTCTTCGTCGGCCGACTTGGATGTCGGCGCGTGTTGACCGTCATAGTAGTGAAATATTTTGGCCGGAGGAACGATTTCGGTTCGCATCCCGGCACGGCGCCGGGACGTGCGCGTTCACGGATGCGCCTTGAGATAGGCGATCAGGGCCTGGCGCTCCTCAGGCTTCTTGAGCCCGGCGAACACCATCTTGGTGCCCGGGATGAACTTGCGCGGGTCGGTCAAATAGGTGTCGAGAGTGCTCTCGGTCCAGGTGACGTGGGAGTTCTTGTTGGCCTCCGAGTAGCTGAATCCCGGCGCGGTGCCGGCCGGTCGGCCGACCACGCCGGCCAGGCTCGGCCCGATCTTGTTCTTGCCGGGCTCGACCGTGTGGCAAACGAAACAGTTGCGCTTGAAGATCGTCTCGCCCTCGTCCTGGGCGCGGCCGGCGGCCGGCGCGAGGGCGAACGTCGCGGCGAGAGCGCACAGAGCGAGACGGCGCAGCGGGGGCATCGCATTCTCCACGGTGAGGGGGGATCTAGGGTTTTCCGGTCTTGAATTGGGCCTGCTCGAGCTCGAGAAAGATGCGATAGGCGTTGCCCTTGTTGTTGTTTGCGAAGGCCGGGATGTCTCGATAGGCCGACCAATCGGTCGCCGCGTAGGCGGCGTCGAAATCGGTCCAGCTCTCGACCGCCCGGCTCATCGCGGTGCGCACGTACGTGATGTAGTCGTGCGTGAAGGCAATGGCGTCGGTTACGGCGCTCGACGGCTTGCCGTGTCCTGGAATGATGAAGCTCGGCTTCAGGGCTTGGACCTCGTCGAGCGCGCGCAGCCAGCGCGCGGTGTCGACGTCGTCGCTGTTCATGAACGGGATGCGGCCGTTCTGCACGATGTCGCCGGCGAACAGCACCTGCTCGGGTTCGACGATCATCATCAGGTCGCTCGCCGAATGGGCCGGCCCGGCGTAGATCAGGACGAAGCGGTGCTCGCCGAGCGTCAATATCGCGCGGTCGTCGAAGGTGATGTCCGGCGGCACCACGCGGGTCGTGGCATCGACCCAGGGGGACAACGCGGCGCGCCGCTGCGCCAGCCGCTGCTCGGCCCTCTCGTCGGCGGTTTCGTCGTTCTCCTTGTACTCGGCGGCGCGCTCCTGCGCGACGATCAGCGCCGGGCTGTGGTCCTTGAAGGCCTGCAGCCCGTAGATGTGATCGGCATGGTAGTGGCTGACCACCACGTAGCGGATCGGCGCGGTCGTGGCGGCGCGGACCGCTTGCAGCAGCGCCCAGCCCAGGCTCGGCGTGCCCAGCGCATCGAACACCACGACGCCGTCGCGCGTGACCACGAATCCGGCGTTCGACGTGAAGCCTTCGTTGTCGTGGCTCGGGATCCCGGGATGACCGACGACGTAATAGACCGGCTTGCCGGGAACCTGCTGCACGACGAGTGGCTGGCCCAGCGCGGGGTAGCGCGGCGGCTCGGCCGCGCGCGCCGCGCCGATGCCGAGCAACAATGCGGCCGCAACGAGTCGGCGCAGCGCCACGGTCACGCGAGATCCCCGCAAAAGATGTCCTTCAGCACGCCGAGCACGCGCGCTGCCCGGGCGTCGACAAGGCGGTAGTACAAGGTCTGGGACTCGCGGCGAAACGTCACCAGCCGGTCCTCGCGCAGCCGCGCCAGATGCTGTGACAGGGCTGATTGGCTGAGCCCGACGGCCGACGCCAGCGCGCCGACCGTCATCTCCCCGCGCACCATCAGGAAGCATAGAACCAGCAGCCGGTTCTGGTTGGCGAGCAGTTTCAGCAGCCGGGTGGCTTCGGCCGCCTTGTCCGCCATGGCGTCGAGCAACGCCGGTGCCGGCGAGACGGCACCCCGCTTCCGCGATTTCGAGCGCATGGCTCCGGTCGGCATGCTGGCGGTCCGATCTGGTTGTTCATCTAATATTAGCATTGACTAAATTAGATGTCTCTGATGTATTTTCTCCATTGGATTCGCCGGGCGCGGGACCTGACGCACTGGTCGACAGGCCCTCGACCGGCGACCCAACTGACTTGATCCAGGTCAAGGTGTGGCGCCGGCGCAATTCGCAACCTGAACGCTGGCGGCGGATGCCGTTCGACGCGGGGAGGACATCATGATCCCGATTCTCCGATCGAAGCCGGTGCCCCCGGCCGCCTCGAGCCGCGCCGGACGCCGTGCGTTCCTGAAGCTGGCCGCCGCCGCCGGCGGTGCCGCGCTCGTCCGGGGCGCGCCGGCGCGCGCCGGGGAAGGCGACGCGGCACCGCCCGGCGAGCCCGACTGGTCGCTGTCGCTCGGCCCCGGCGTGGTCGAACATCCCTACGGCCAGCCGTCCGAGTTCGAGAAGGACGTGATCCGGCGCAACGTTCCGTGGCTGACCGCCGACCGCGTGTCCTCGGTCAGCTTCACGCCGCTGCAGGATCTCAGCGGCATCGTCACGCCGAACGGGCTGTTCTTCGAGCGCCATCATGCCGGCATCCCGGCGGTCGATCCGGCCGAGCACCGGCTGCTCATCCATGGCCTGGTCGAGCGGCCGCTGGTCCTCACCATGGCCGACATCGAGCGCTTTCCCGCGACCTCGCGCGTGCATTTCATCGAATGCCCCGCCAATGGCGGCATGGAATGGCGCGCCGCCCAGCTCAACTCGCTGCAATTCACCCACGGCATGCTCGGCTGCGCCGAATGGACCGGCGTCAAGCTGTCGACCCTGCTCGAGGAGGTCGGCCTGAAGCGCGAGGCCAAGTGGGTGCTCGCCGAAGGCAGCGACGGTGCGCACATGGTCCGCAGCCTGCCGCTCGAGAAGTGCCTCGACGACTGTCTGGTCGTCTATGCGCAGAACGGCGAGGCGCTGCGTCCCGAGCAGGGCTATCCGCTGCGCCTGCTGGTGCCCGGCTGGGAGGGCAACGTCAACGTCAAGTGGCTGCGCCGCCTGAAGGTCGGCGACCAGCCTTGGATGTCGCGCTGGGAGACGGCGAAATACACCGACTTGATGCCCGACGGCACGGCGCGCGGCTTCACCTGGGTGCTCGATGCCAAGTCGGTCATCACGTTCCCGTGCCCCGAGAAGCCGCTGCGCGGCGCCGGCCGCTACGAGATCCGCGGGCTCGCCTGGACCGGCAACGGCACGATCCGCCAAGTCGACGTGTCGCTCGACGGCGGCGTCAACTGGCAGCATGCGCGGCTGCACGAGCCGGTGTTGCCCAAGGCGCTGACGCGCTTCTCGTTCGACTGGCGCTGGGACGGCAAGCCGGCGCTGCTCGAGTCGCGCGCGATCGACTCGACCGGCTACGTGCAGCCGACCATCGCAGAGCTGCGGCGCGTGCGCGGCACCAACTCGGTCTATCACAACAACTCGATCCAGACTTGGCAGGTCAAAGCCGACGGGAGCGTGTTCGATGTCCAGCTCGCCTGAGCGCCGCCGTCGGCCGGTCGCCGCGACGCTGGCCGGCCTGCTCGCCGCCGTCGCCGCGACGGCCTGGGCGGCCGAGCCGGCGCGCTACGGCTACGGCACGCCGGCGACCCCGGCGGCGATCGCCGGCTGGGACATCGATGCCCGCCCCGATGGGGCCGGTCTGCCGTCCGGCAAGGGCAGCGTCGCCCAGGGCGCGGAGATCTACGTCCAGCAGTGCGCCGCCTGTCACGGCACGTTCGGCGAGGGCGAGGGCCGCTACCCGAAGCTCGCCGGCGGCGACGGAACCCTGACCCAGGACCGGCCCGAGCAGACCGTCGGCAGCTACTGGCCGTTCGCGGTGACGGTGTGGGACTACATCGATCGCGCGATGCCGTTTCCAGCGCCGCACAGCCTGAGCGCCGACCAGGTCTACGCGGTGACCGCCTACGTCCTGAACCTGAACAACATCGTCGACGGCGATTTCGTCGCGACCCGGGACAGCTTGCCAAAGGTCAAGATGCCCAATCACGATCATTTCGTCTGGCAGGATCCGCGGCCGGACATCAAGGACAAGCCGTGCATGGCGCACTGCCTGGATCCCAAAAACGTCAAGATCGAATCCTCGGCCGAGGGCGGCGAGCTGACGCCGAAGACGACCGGCCCGCTCGACGAGATGAAGCCGAAATAGCGCCCGGCGCCGCGCCAGGTTCGACAGGGAGGATGGGATGAACGGCCGCAAGCTGGTATTGGCGATCACGCTGTCGACCGCCGCCGCCGGTGCCGCGTCGGCAGCGTCGCCGGGGCTCGACGGCCGCGCGCTCGCCTTCGACCGCGGCAAGGGCAATTGCCTGTCTTGCCATCAGATCGCCGGCGGCGACCTGCCCGGCACGATCGCGCCGCCGCTTGCCGACATGAAGAGCCGGTTTCCCGAGCGCAAGGATCTGGTCGCGATCATCGCCGACGAGACCAAGCGCAATCCCCAGACCGTGATGCCGCCGTTCGGACGCAACCTGGTGCTGTCCGACCCGGAGATCCAGGCGATCGTCGATTTTCTCTACACGCTGTGACGGCAGGGTCTGCCGAGGAGGACGCATGGGCGAAGCAGGTGAGATGATGGCCGGAACGACGCGCCGGTGGCTCCTGAAAGGCGCGCTCGCGACGAGCTGTGCGCTGCTCGGGCTGGTCGGCAGCGCCGCGCGGTTCGGTGCGCGGGCCGCGGCCGACGCCGTCCACTGGATGGAGGACGCCTTCAAGCAGAAGAGCGAGGCCGACGCCGTCAAGGCGCTCTACGGCAAGACCGCGGAGGCGTCCGACAAGGTCAAGCTCGAGGCGCCCGAGATCGCCGAGAACGGCGCGGTGGTGCCGATCTCGGTCACGAGCGCGCTGCCGAAGACGACGTCGATCGCCATCCTGGTGCTCGAGAACCCCTTCACGCTCGCCGCCGCCTACACGATTGCCGACGGCACGCTGCCGGCGGTCTCGAACCGCCTCAAGATGGCGAAGACCAGCAAGGTCGTCGCGCTGGTCGAGGCCGACGGCAAGCTGTTCAGCGCCACCAAGGAAGTGAAGGTCACGGTCGGCGGCTGCGGCGGCTGACCGGATCAACGATCGAGAGAGGGACATTCCATGGCATCGACGATCCGCGTGCGGGCCGTAGCCGGCGGCGACACCACCGAGGTGCAGTCGCTCATCCAGCACCCGATGGATTCGGGTTTCGTGAAGGACGCCAAGGGCGAGCTGATCCCGCCGCACTACATCAAGGTCGTGCTGTTCGAGCATGCCGGCAAGACCGTGTTCACGGCGCAGTGGGGGCCCGCGGTCTCGAAGGATCCGTACCTCAAGTTCAGCTTCAAGGGCGGCCAGAAGGGCGACGACCTGACGGTCAGCTGGGTCGACAATGCCGGCAAATCGGATTCGCTGGTCGCCAAGATCATGTGATGCGGCGGCGCTGCGAGGGGGGAACGAACAGGATGGGGGGAAGAATTCTCGTCGCGCTGACCGCGCTCGCGCTGACGGCCGCAACGCCGGTCCGGGCGGTCGAGCGGGTCGATCCGCAAGCCGAATTCAAGGCGTTCCGCGCCTATTTCCAGCAGCACTTCCCGAAGGTTCCGCTCGAGGACTTCGCCAACGGTCCGTATGCGATGGACCAGGACATGCGCAAGCAGTGGGAGGACATCGAGCAGTTCCCGCCCTACGAGTTCGCGCTCGAGGACGGCAAGCAGCTGTTCGCGACGCCGTTCAAGAACGGCAAGACCTACGCCGACTGTTTCCCGAACGGCGGCGTGGGCATCCGCCAGACTTATCCCTATTTCGACACCAAGGCCGGCGAAGTCGTCACGCTCGAGCTCGCCCTCAATCGCTGCCGCGCGGCCAACGGCGAGAAGCCGTTGTCTTATGTCGGGCCCGAGATGGCGGCGCTGACCGCGACGATGGCCTACACGTCGCGCGGCAAGCCTTTCGACATCAAGATCCCCGACGATCCGCGCGCGCTCGCCGCATACGAGGACGGCGAAAAATATTTCTACACGAGGCGCGGCCAGCTGAACTTCTCGTGCGCGAGCTGTCACGTCCAGAGCGCGGGCGAGCGCATTCGCGCCGAGGTGTTGGCGCCGGCGCTCGGCATCCTCGCCGCGATGCCGATCTATCGCTCGGAATGGGGCAGCATGGGCACGATCAGCCGGCGTTTCACGAGCTGCAACAGTCAGGTGCGCGCCACGCCGCTCGAACCGCAGGACGCGCTCTATCGCGACGTCGAGTATTTCCTGTCCTACATGAGCAACGGCCTGCCGATCGCCGGGCCGGGAGCGCGACCATGAGGGCGCGCATCGCGATCCTCGCGCTCGCGGCGCTGGCGCTCTGCGCGGTGACGCCGGCTTCCGCGGCCGCCGACGCGGCCGCGTTCAAAGCGGCCTACGCGGCCGCGGTCGCGGCGAATCGCGAAGCTGGCGCCCTCAAGGATCAATGGACCACCACGTCCGCCGCCCTCAAGGAGGCGGAGCAGGCCGCGTCGGCCGGCAAGTACGACGAGGCGGTGCGCCTGGCGCAACAGGCCGAGGCGCTCGCCAAGGCGTCGATCGTCCAGGCCAAGGAGCAGGACCAGGCTTGGCGCGCGGCCGTGATCCACTGATCGCCGAGGTCTGCGCGCGCAGGAGACTGCTGCCATGACGCTGCACCGCCGGGACGTTCTGAGATTGCTCACCGCCGCCGCATTGACCGGCGTGGTGCCGCGCGTGCCGAGGGCCGCGGCGGCCGAGGACCTCTACGCCATCGGACGCTTCGGCAATGCGCGTGTGCTCCACATGACCGACGCGCATGCGCAGCTGCGCCCCGTGTTCTTCCGCGAGCCCAGCGTGAATATCGGCGTGGGCGCCGGCATGGGGCAGCCGCCGCATCTCGTGGGGCGGGCCTTCCTCGAGCATTTCGGCATCGACCCCGGCGGCCCGCGGGCGCATGCCTTCACCTATCTCGACGAGATCGAGGCGGACCGCCGCTACGGCCGCCTCGGCGGCTTTGCGCATCTCAAGACGCTGGTCGACCGGCTGCGCGCCGAGGCCGGCGCGGGCAAGGCGCTGCTGCTCGACGGCGGCGACCTGTGGCAGGGCAGCGGGCTCGCCAACGACATGCAGGGCGCCGACATGGTCGAGGCGTCCAACCTGCTCGGCGTCGACGTCATGACGGCGCACTGGGAGTTCACCTACGGCGAGGCGGCGCTGCGCCGGAACCTCGAGCGCTTCAAGGGCGAGTTCCTGGCCCAGAACGTGTTCCTGACGGAGGAGGCGGCGTTCAACGACAAGCCGGCCTTCGATCCGGCGAGCGGCCGCGTCTTCAAGCCCGCCACCGTGAAGGAGATCGGCGGCCGTCGGATCGGCATCATCGGGCAGGCCTTTCCCTACGTGCCGGTGGCGCATCCGAAGCGCTTCGTCGAGGATTGGACCTTCGGCATCCGCGACGACGAGATCCAGAAGCTGGCCGAACGGCTGCGCACGGTCGACAAGGTCGACGCCGTGCTGCTGCTGTCGCACAACGGCATGGACGTCGACCTGAAGCTGGCCAGCCGGGTGAGCGGGATCGACGTCATTCTCGGCGGCCACACCCACGACGCCGTGCCGCAACCCAGCGTGGTGGCCAATCCCGGCGGCAAGACGCTGGTGACCAATGCCGGATCGAACGGGAAATTCCTCGGCGTGCTCGATCTCGACCTCGCCGCCGGCCACGTCAAGGACGTGCGCTACAGCCTGGTGCCGATCTACGCCGGCCTGATCGAGCCCGACCACGGCATGCAGGCGTTGATCGAGCGCCTGCGCGCGCCGCATGCCGCCAAGCTCGACGAGACGCTGGCGACCGCGGGCGATCTGCTCTACCGCCGCGGCAATTTCAACGGCACGATCGATCAGCTGATCTGCGACGCGCTGCGCCGCGCGCTCGACGCCCAGATCGCGCTGTCGCCGGGCTTCCGGTGGGGCACCACCATCCTGCCCGGCCAGCCGATCACGATGGAGGACGTGCTGGCCGAGACGGCGATCACCTATCCGCAGGTCTATGTGCAGGACATGACCGGAGCGCAGCTCAAGGACGTTCTGGAGGACGTCTGCGACAATCTGTTCAATCCGGACCCGTACTACCAGCAGGGCGGCGACATGGTGCGGGTCGGCGGCATGGATTACGTCTGCGCGCCGGTCGCGCCGGTCGGCAAGCGCATCGCCGACATGACGCTCGACGATGGCAAGTCGATCGAGGCCGACAAGACCTACCGCGTCGCCGGCTGGGCCTCGGTCGGCCAGCCGGACGGCAAGCCGGTATGGGAGATTTTCGCGAACGATCTACGCAGCGCCAAGATCGCGACGGTCAAGAAGCTGAACCGGGTGCGCCTCACGGGCGTATCGGACAACCCCGGCATCGCGGATCAGGGATGAGGCGCGCCGCGCGTGGGCTCGCGGTCGCATTGGTCGCGCTGGGCGTAGCGCTGCCCGCCGCTGCCCCGGTCGCCGCCGAGGTGCCCGCGCCGGGTGCCGACAAGCCGTTCGCCGAGCATCATCTGGTGCTGCAGCTCTCCGACGACAGCGCCGCCAAGGCCGATCTGGTCATCAGCGTGGCGAACAACCTGCTGAAATTCTACGGGCCGGACCGCGTCGACATCGAGATCGTGGCGTTCGGCCCGGGCGTGCACCTGCTCGAGGCGGCCAGCCCGAAGCGCGCCTATGTCGACAGCCTGATCGCCCAAGGCGTGCGCTTCGACGTGTGCATGAACACGATCGAGACGATCGCGCGGCGCACCGGCAAGACGCCGGGGCTGAATCCCAAGGCGACCCGCGTCGATGTCGGCGTTGCTCGAATCCTCGCCCTGACCGAGAAAGGCTATACGCTCGTGCGGCCATGAGGGTTGAGCGGGCGGAGGGAGGTTCGAGCATGCGGGGATGGGTATGGGCCGGGGCTGTCGTGATCGCGATCGGGTTGGCACCGGGGCTGCGGCCGGCCGACGCGGCCGATGCGCCGAAGCCTCACCGGGTCGTGATCCAGGTCGACCAGAATGATCCGGCGGTCATGAACCAGGCGCTCAACAATGCCGAGAACATCGTCGAGCATTACAACCACGTCGGCCAGGAGGTCGAGGTCGAGGTCGTCGCCTACGGCCCGGGGCTGCACATGCTGCGCGACGACACCTCGCCGGTGAAGGATCGGGTCAAGCGCCTGGCCGACGACACGCTGCCGCCGATCAAGTTCTCGGCTTGCGGCGTCACCAAGGCCGGCATGGAGAAACGCGAGGGCAAGAAGGTTCCGATCGTGCCGCAGGCGACCGTGGTGCCGTCCGGCGCGGTGCGCGTGATGGAGCTCCAGGAACGGGGCTGGAGCTACCTGCGGCCATGACGGCGATGCCGGTCCCGCGGAGCTTCGCCGCGATCCTCGTCGTTCTCGCGCTGCTCGCGGCGGCACCGGCGACGCGCGCCGACGACGCCCTCGTGACGTTCAAGTCGATGGCGCCGGAGACCGCGCTCGATCTCGCCAAAGCGGCGCTCGAGACATGCCGGGCGCGCGGCTACCAGGTCGCGGTCGTCGTGGTCGATCGCTTCGGCCAGCCGCAGGTCGTACTGCGCGACCGCTATGCCGGCGCCCACACTGTGCCGACGGCGACCGGCAAGGCCTGGACCGCGGCGAGCTTCCGCATGAGCACGCGCGACTTGGCCGCTGCGACCGAGCCGGGGCAGTCGCAGGCCGGCGTGCGCAATCTCCCCGGTGTCGTGCCGATCGCGGGTGGGCTGACGGTCGAGGCCGGCGGCGCCCTGGTCGGCGCCGTCGGCGTCTCCGGCGCGCCCGGCGGCGAGGAGGACGAGGGGTGCGCCAAGGCCGGGATCGACGCGGTGCGCGATCGCCTGGAGTTCTAGCTAGGCGGTCTGTTGCTCGGCCTGCCTTGGGAACTCTGATCCGCCTGGAGGCCGTGCGGATGCAGCGGCGACGGTTTCCTGGACGCAGGCGATCAATTGCTCCAGGGGGACAGGCTTGATGAACACGGCGTCGATATTGGCGCCATGCGCCGCGCGCTCGACGCTGCCGTCGCTGAAGCCCGTGCACAGGATGAAGCGCAAATCCGGGCGGATCGTCTTCAGGCGCGAATGGAGGGTCAAGCCCGTCATGCCCGGCATGGTCTGGTCACTGACGACGACGGCCCACCGATGCGGCCGTTGGGCGAAGATCGAGATCGCCTCGCTCGGATCGTTGGCGGTCACGACCTCGTAGCCCCGGCGCTGGAGGGCGATCGTCAAGGCATCGGCGAGGCTGCGATCGTCGTCGACCAGCAGCACATCGCCGCTGCCGTTCGGTAGCCGTTGCGGCGACGAGGCCCGGCGCGGCTCGGCGTCGATCAGCGGCAGATAGATCGTGAACGTCGTCCCGCCGCCCGGCCGACTGACCGCGAGGCCGGCGCCGTCGTACGACAGCACGGTGCCATGGACGACCGAAAGACCGAGGCCGGTGCCGCGACCGGGCGCTTTGGTCGTGAAGAAGGGCTCGAAAACGCGCGTCAACAGCTCGGGATCGATACCGGGACCGCTGTCGGCGACGCAGATGCGGGCGTAAGGCAGGTCGGGATCCAGCCTGCCCCAGGTGACGCGCGCCGCACCGTCGGCGCCGCGATCCGCGCGGTCGCCGTGGAACGCGGCATGGTCGGGGTCGCCGGGGCGCACATCCGACAGTTCGATGGAGATGCGGCCCGGCCTGCCGGCCAACGCGTCGTTCGCATTGATGCAGAGGTTCAACAGAATCTGGGTGATTTCTCCGGCATTGGCTTCTGCGACCAGCGGATCGTTTCGCGTCGATATGTCGAGCCGGGTGCTCGGCGGCATCGAGGAGGTCAAAAGTTCGCGAACGTCGGTGACGACGCGTCGGAGATCCGTCGGCTCGCGCTCGACGTTGCTTTGGCGCGAAAAGGCGAGGATCTGCTGGACGAGCTGCTTGCCGCGATCGCTCGCCTTGGCGATGCGCTCGGCGAACTTCCGCTCCGCCGACGCGACGGGCAGGTCCTCGAGCAACAGGCTGGAAAATCCCAGTATGGCGCCCAGGATGTTGTTGAAGTCGTGGGCGATGCCGCCCGCGAGGCGACCCACGGCCTCCATCTTCTGGGCCTGGCGCAACTGTGCCTCCATCGTCACGGAGGCGGTCACGTCGCGCACGTTCAGCACGATGCCGCCGATGCCGGGCACGTCGGTCGCGTGGCTGCAAGTCCAGCTGACGTGGCGCCACGAGCCGTCGCGGTGGCGCACCCGAGCCGTCCCGTGCGTCGGCGTGGCGGCGCCGTCGGGCCGCAGCGCGGCCGCGACCGCCCCGACGTCGTCGTCATGCACGCGCTCCAGAATGGATCGGCCGCGCGTGTCGGCGTCGGTGTAGCCGAAAGTCGTGGTTGCCGTCGGGCTTCGGTACAGGATGTGGCCGGTCGGGTTGAGGATGTAATAGATGTCGCTCGAATGCTCGATCAGCGAGCGGAAGCGCGCCTCGCTTTCCTGCAGGGCCTGTTCGGCGAGCTTCTGCTCGGTGATGTCGCCGATCGAGCCGACCGCCCGCGACAGCATGCCGGCATCGTCGTACAGGGCCGAGCCGCGAATCACGATCCAACGCCACGCACCGTCGGCGCGGCGTATGCGCACCGTCGCGCCATTGTGAGGGCGATGCTCCGCTTGGCAACGAAGAACGGCGGCCTCGTACGGCCCGCGATCGTCCGGGTGGATCAATGAAGCGAATGCTTCTCGGGCACAGTTGAGACTGCGATCCGGAACTCCGAGCAGTTCGTGTACGCGGGACGAGAACCAGATCGTGCCGGACTTGAAGTCGCGATCGAACAGGCCTTCGCGCATGCCGTCGACCGCCAGCGCATAACGTTCCTCGCTCTGGCGCAGCGCCTGCTCCGCTTCGCGAATGTTGGTGTTGTCGCGGATCACCAACAGCAACCCGGTGAAGTTCCCGTCGTCGTCGAAGCGCGGGTGCCCGATGGTATGCTCCCACGCCATCGTGCCGTCGGAACGGATCGCCCGTGTGTCGACCTCGAAATCCCGGCGTTCCGCGATCGCGGAAGCCCGCGCCGTCTCGTACAGCTCGACGTCGTCCGGATGGACGAACCGCATCGCCTCGTCGCGGGTGAAGAATTCCCGCTTCGGGGCATGCCGCAGCTCGAACAGCGAGTCCGACCAGTACACCCGGTCGCTGGATGCGTCGTAGACCAGCGAGCCGACTTGGCCCAGCCGCTCGGCGTCCACGAGGTGCCGGTGGCTCTCGATCAACGCCGCTTCGGCCGTCTTGTGATCCGTGATGTCGCCGAAGGAGCCGACGGCGCGCAACGGCGTGCCGTCGGCGGCATAGACGATGCGGCCCCGGGTTTCCATCCAGCGCCAGCTGCCGTCGACGTGACGCATGCGGAACAGGGTCGTGACGTGGGATTCGCCCGCGGCCAGCAACCTGCATATCTCGTCGTCGTAGGTCAAAAGATCGTCGGGGTGCACCAGCTTCAGGAAGCGCGAGCGGTTGCCGTTCAACACGCCATCCGCAAGACCGAGAGACTGATGGACCCGGTCGGAAAGCCAAATCGTGCCGCGTGCGAAATCGCGGTCGTAGATGCCTTCGCGGTTGCCGTCGACCAGTAGCTGATACCGCTCCTCGCTGGCGGCCAGCGCGCTGGTCATGGCATCCGTGCGAGCCAGCTGGCGTATCAGGAGGGTCGTAAAGCCGGCGATCAGCAGCGTGATCCCGAGCCCGGCCAAAACGACGGCTCGACTTTCCTGTCGGAATGCGGCGAGCGCGTCGCCTTCATCGATCGCCACGGTCACGATGAGCGGAAAGTCCGCGATGCGCCGATAGGCGATGAATTTCGGCAACCCGTCGAAGACGCTGTTTATGTGAATCAGGCCCTCCGGCGCGTTGCGTTCGGCGCTCATCACCGGTGCGTTGGCGAGTTCCTGTCCGATCTCCGTGGGTCCATGGCCCGACCGGGCGCGCACGACGCCATCGAGCCCGAACACCGTGATCGTGCCGTGAGGACCGAGGTCGATCGATTGATAGAAGCTGTCGAGATAGGCGGGATCGAGCGCCACTCCGACGACGCCACCGAAAGCGCCGTCCGGCAGCGAGATGCGTCGCGTCACCAGGATGCTCGGTTTGCCCGAGACGCGGCCGATGACCGGTTTGCTGATGTAAGGCACGTCTTCGCGCGAATGCGCGTGAAACATGAAATGCTCGCGGTCTCCGATATAGTTTCCGTAACCCGTGCCGGTGCTCGACCAGATGACACGACCATCGGCTTTGGCCAAATAAGCGCCCACGGAAAATTTGAGGATCTCCTGCGCCTCGGGCATCGCCGCCAGGAAGTCGAACGGCCCGGGGTGCTCGGCATAAAGGACGCGCATGCTCAGGAGAGCCTGATCGATCGCGGTCAGGGTTCTCAGCATGTGCTCTTCGGAGGCCCTGGCGAGATTGCTCGCCGCAGCTTCGCTCTTTGCGATGACGCCGACCCGCACCCGCTCCAGATGAAGGAAAATTCCAGCCCACAACAGAGCGGCCGTGGCGGCGGCGGCGGCGAGGATCGCATATCGGATGACCCGGCGCCGGAATTGCCCTGGCGCCGTCGCGTGTCGGTTTCCCGGGCCGTCCGGAACGCGGTGCCTGCGCACCCCGGCATGCGCCTCGTCGAATGTCGTGACCGTCATTGTTTCCTGCCCGACCGTCTTGTCAGATTCGTGATGACGCCGTGGCCGCCCGACTCGGCCATCTCACCGAACATGGCCGGAATCATCTCGGCGGGGCTCGGACTGAAGAAGTAGCGCCCCTGGCCGAGATCGCAGTTCGTGTCTCTCAGCAAAGCCGCCGTCTCGGCGTCCTCGACGCCTTCTGCGACGACGGTCATGTCGAGCGACCGCGCGAGCGAAACCGTCGATTTGATGATCGCCAGCGCCCGAGCGGACGTTCGTGCCTCGGCAATGAACGACCGGTCGAGCTTCATCTCCGAGAACGGCAGGCGATGCAATTTCATCAGGCTCGAATGGCCGGTTCCGAAGTCGTCGATCGACAGCTTGAAATTGCGCAGCCGCAACCGCGTCAGGATGTCGAGCAGCATCGTCGGGTCGTCATGCGCCGCCGTCTCGGTCACCTCCAACATCAGCGATGCGCGATCGACGCCGGCGGCGTCGCATTTCGCGCAGATCTCGTCGGGAAAGGTCAGTGACTTGAGATTGATTGGGGAGACGTTGACGGCGACGCTCGGCGTGACGCCGATGCGCCGCCATGCCGCCATCTGACCGAGCGCCATGTCGAGGACCAGCTGTGTCAGGTCGTCGATCAGCCCGGATTGCTCGGCCAAGGGGATGAATTCTCCCGGCAAGACACTGCCCCGTGCGGGCGTCTGCCAGCGCACCAACGCCTCGACGCCGACGGGATGGTTGGTGCGAAGGTCGATCTTCGGTTGATAGGCGAGCGTCATCTCGCGGCGCGCGATCGCCTGGCGCAGCTCGTCGACGGTGATCGAGGTCGCGGCGGCCCGAAACTGTCGGAGGATCGTGCGGAAACGCTCCGTATCGAGGGGCTTCGGAAGCGGCTCCGACATCGCGAGGCCGCGCTCGGTGCCGATGCGGACCGCGTTCTCGAGCAGAGCGCCATCGGTGCCGCTCCAGAGGACGACGGGAGCACGGGCGCAACGCTCCGCTAGACCGCGCAGAATTTCGATGCCGTCGCACTTCGGCATCCGCAGATCGACCAGGATGAGGGTCGGGGACCAGGTCTCGACCGCGGACCAGAACTCGCCCGGCTCGCTCGTCGCGACGACGTCGTAGCCGGTACGCTGAGCGATCTCGCGGCAGGCAACCAGCAGGTCGTCATCGTCGTCAATGATCAGCAGGCGGTCGGTCATGGCGGGTTGTCCGTCGGAATGAACCAGCGTCAGGGCAGGTTTGCGGGTCACTGAGGGGCAATCGTCAGGGGAGGCTGGGGCCATGGCGGCGGCCATGGCCCCGCGCAACATCACGCGGCCTTGACGTCGGCCAGGAACTGGTCGACCTCGGCGCGCAGCTGCTCGGCCTGGCGCGACAGCTGGCCGGCCGAGCCCAGCACCTGGGTCGCCGCCGCGCCGGTGCTGCCGGCCGCCTGCGACAGGCCGTTGATGTTGCCG
>DATJNS010000275.1:0-13624 GCA_035507915.1 Candidatus Sulfotelmatobacter sp. | reverse complement strand
CGACTTCACCGGTCTGCCGCTGGTGCAGCGCGGGATGGCCAACCGCAAGGACGAGCCGCCGCCCCCGCCGCGCGCGGGCTCGGAGACGGTCGATCGGCTGCTCGCGAGCGGCCACACCGGCGTGATGAGCGGCCGCGGCTTTTTCGACTGGGGCGGCCGCAGCCCCGAGGAGTTGTTCAAGGATCGCGATCGCCGCCTGATCGCGCTCAAGCAGGCGTTGCGCAAGATCGGCGGCCCGCTCGAAGGTAAGTAGCCTTGCTGGGTCTAACGCCCGGCGTGCCGCGGGTGTCGCATCCGAGGGGTTGCGGCAATGGTCTTAGGCGCCACATTGCGCCACGCTGCCGTCAGCGCGTCGCGCAACGTCCTTTCGCTGACGTGTTCGAGGTGAACAAAAGTCCAACCTTGCTTTCCCCATCCGGGCACGATGGTGAACGCTTTCGGATCGGACTCGAGGAAGGCCGCCTGGTCGAGGATTGTCGCTTTGGTCACGACTCTCCGCTCGTCGAGCCATAGGGTTGCGAAGATCTTGTCGCGCACACGGAACGACGGCCGGCCGCGATGGTCCTTCTCCTGCGTCTCCGGAAGCGAGAGCGCTATTTCTCGTGCGCGCTCGCAGCTGATCATGGCGCGAGCCTCGGGTCTTCGGCAGTGGAATGCTCGGTCTCGCCGGGTGTCACAAAGAGCTCGACCAACCTGTCTCTGATGGTGTGGCGGTGCCAGAGTCCGCGAGGAACGATGAAGATCGATCCAGCCGATAAGGCCGTCCGCACGGCGCCCTGATCGGTCAACACGGTGATGTCGACCTCTCCGTCGAGGACGTGCAGATATTCGTCGTCATCGGGATGGCGCTCCCATGGCGAGATGCCGGCACCCGTTCGGAAGACCCCGACGGAGCCCTTGTTGAAGCGAGCGAGCTCCTTGAACTGGAGATCCGACAAGCCATCCAGAGCCGCATTGAGGTTGTGAGCCGGCATCTCAATGGTCCTCCGCGGGCGAGGGTGTGCGCATCGGGGGGGCTACCGCCGTGTGCAACGGCTGAGAACTCCCTTCCGGGAGTGTAGCACGCCGCGTGCCGACGGAATCCCTCCCTCGCTGCCAAGCAATGGGGGAGGGGAGGGTGGGACCGATCACGCAGTTGGCGGCACGCTGTCGAAGAAGCCGGTCACCGAATGCAGGCGCCGGTCGGGCGACAGGACCGCGAAGTCGGTGCCGCTCACCACCGCCGCGCCGTCCGCAGGCGCCAGCTCCCAGGTGAAGCGCGCGCGATCGTGGTGGACCTCGATGGGTCCGGTGCGCCGGAAACGATGGCCGGGGAACTTTGCCTGCGCGACCTGGATTGCGGCGTCGATGCCGTCGCGCCCTTCGCCCTGCAGCACGGGATCGATGTAGCTCGCCGTCATGGTCCAGGTCTTGGCGATCAGATCGCGTCGTCGCGCGTCGTCGCGTTCGTTCCAGCTCGCGATGTAGCGGTCGATCAGGTCGGTGTGCTCGCTCATCTCGCTCTCCTCGAATTCGATGTGACGGTCGATGCGCACGTATGATTCGGCGCGGCGCGACCGCGGTCGATTACGCGCGAGGTAAGTGGGCGGTCCATGGGCGTGGGCCCGTGGGCAGGCGGGAGATTGCCGACCGCCGTGCGGCGCCCCATGATGCCGGCGGGTTTCGCGAATCGGATCGCGCGGGAGGAAATCGATGTACAAAGCGTCCGCCAACGTCGTGCTGCCGACCTCGATCATCGGCTCGCTGCCGCGGCCGGCCTGGCACACCGCCGTGCTTGGCAATCAGAGCTTCCTCGAGGCGATGGTGCATGCGCGCTGGCGCGAGCAGTACGAGGACGCCGTGTCGGTGCATCTGCGCGCGCAGGAGACCGCCGGCCTCGACATCTGCACCGACGGCGACGCGCATTACGACGAGCAGGTCTCGGGCCTGAGCTGGCAGACCTACGGGCCGATGCACATGAGCGGCTTCGACAAGGAGCCGAAGCCGGCGGTTTACACCATCGGCGCGGTCGCCTATCCGCGCGGTCACATCCTGCACGACAATCTCGAGGCGCGCGTGCTGCCCAAGATCGTCGGCCCGGTCGGGCGCGGCGACCTGCAGTACGCCGCGATGTGGAAGGTCGCGCAGCGCCTGACCACGAAGCCGGTGAAGTTCGGCACCATCCTGCCCGAGCTGCTCGCCGCGACGGTGTCGGATGCCTACTACAAGGACCCGGTCGAGCGCACGCTCGCATTCGCCGATGCGCTCAACGCGGAGCTCAA
Organism: Candidatus Sulfotelmatobacter sp.; assembly: GCA_035507915.1. Taxonomy (GTDB): domain Bacteria; phylum Pseudomonadota; class Alphaproteobacteria; order Elsterales; family Elsteraceae; genus JACQAI01. The sequence goes on along the minus strand of DATJNS010000275.1, from coordinate 11,363 downwards.
CGAGCTGGCCGACGCCGGCTGTCCGGTGGTCCAGATGGAGGAGCCGCAGATCCACATGGTGCCGGCGCGCGGCAAGGCGTTCGGCAAGCTCGGCACCGCCGAGCTGGTCGACGTATTCAACCGCACGGTCAAGGGGCTGCGCGCCAAGACCGAGGTGTGGTGCCACACCTGCTGGGGCAATCCTTCGCAGCAGCGCATCTTCCAGGAGGTGCAGAGCTATCAGCCGACCCTGGAGGCGCTCGCCACGGTCGACGCCGACGCGCTCACCTTCGAGACCTGCTCGTCGGGCCCTGGTGACCTCGCGGCGATCGGCCGGATGATCAAGGACAAGAAGGTGGTGATCGGCGTGATCGACCACCACACGCTCCAGGTCGAGCGTCCGGAGCAGATCGCGGCGCTGATCCGCGAGGCGCTCAAGCACATCCCGCCCGAGCGCCTGATCATCTCGTCGGATTGCGGCATGGGTCGCGAGGGCATGAGCCGGCGCCACGCGGTCTACAAGATGGTCGCGATGGTGCTGGGCACCAACATGGTCCGCAAGGAGCTGGGCCTGCCGGAAGCCGAGTGCCTGGCCGCCGACCCGCGCTACTCGCTGACCCTCACCAAGACCGTCTAGCGCCGCGCTACGCCGCGCCGCGATCGCGACACGGAAGCGCTGGCCGCGCGCGTGCGACCCGTTATGCTCGACCCGTTCGTTTCAGCATCCAGCCCCTGAGAGGAGACATCCCATGGCCAAGGAAGCCGCCCCGCCGTCCGCCCGCCGCGACCGCTTGAAGCCCCACACGCCCAAGCTGGTCGAGTACACGAGCACGGTGATCTATGGCGATCTATGGGAGCGCACCGCGCTGTCGAAGCGCGACCGCAGCCTGGTGACCGTCGCGGCCCTGGTCGCCTGCTATCGCCCCGAGCAGCTCAACACGCACATCCAGCGCGCGCTGGCCAACGGCGTCACCAAGGAGGAGATCGCCGAGATCATCACTCATTGCGCGTTCTACACCGGTTGGCCCGGCTCGATGACCGCGGCGCACGTGCTCGCCGACGTCATGGAGGGCAACAAGGTATGACGCTCGCCCTCACTCCGGCTTGATGCCGGCATCGTGGATCAGGCGGCGCCAACGCGCCGCCTCGGTCGCGATCCGTCGGCGCAGCCCTTCGCCGTCCGGGGCGGCCGCGCTCGGCTCGATGCCGAGCTTGACCAGCCGTGCGGCGATCTCGGGGTCGCGCATCGCCGCGGCGACCGCCGTTGCCAAGGTGTCGATCACGGCGTGCGGCGTCTTCGCGGGCGCGAACAGCCCGAACCACGTCACCACCTCGTAGTCCGGGACACCCTGCTCGGCGGCCGACGGCACGTCGGGCATCAGGGTCGAGCGTTGCGCGGCGATGATCGCGAGCGCTTTGATGCTGCCGCTCCGGGTGAGCGGCAGCGCGCCCGCCACGGTCGTGAAGGTCGCGCCGACTTGGCCCGCGACGACGTCGGTCAGCGCGTCGCCCGCGCCCTTATAGGGGACGATGATGACGTCGATGCCGGTCAGGCGACGGAGTAGCTCGGCCGCGAGATCCGGCGCGGCGCCTTGGCCCCCCGAGCCGATCGCGATCCTACCGGGCGACTGGCGCGCCTGCTCGATCAGCGTATCGAGCCGGTTCGCCGGGAACGTCGGATGGGCGACCAGCACGATGGGCGTCGTGCCCAGGAGATCGATCGGGGCGAAGTCGGCAACCGGATCGTAGGGCACGTTGTCGTAGAGCCCGGGCGAGATCGTCAGCTCGGCCGATGTGCCGAGCAGCAGGGTGTAGCCGTCGGGCAGCGCCTTGGCGACGTGATCGGCACCGATCATCGCGCCGGCGCCGGGCCGGTTCTCGACCACGACCTGTTGGGCGAATCCGGCGCTCAACTTCTGCGCCAGGACGCGCGCGATCACGTCGGTGCCGCCGCCGGGCGGAAACGGCACGACGATGTGGACCGGCCGCTCCGGATAGGCGGCGTGCGCGGCGCCGGCATCGAGCATCAGCACGCCGATGCAGACGGTACCGACGAGGCGCAAAAAGAATGGAATGGTCATAAGCGGCTCGCGGAACTTTCTCGGATGGGACGGAATGACACCGGTCAGGCGGGATTCACCCCAACCTTACCCGGAATTTACGGAACAAGTGCACTTCGCTTCCGTTGGCGGCTGTCGAGTGGTTCCTGACAGGGACCGCAGCATGGGAGTGTTGGAGATGCCGAAGCTGTTGCTCGCGAGTGCCGCGGCGATCGCGCTGATGACGGGCGTCGCGGCCGCCCAGACGGCCGTCGAGCGCACGCAGGTGACCGTCTCGCCGGCGCCGCCGCCGCCGGTCACGGTCATCACGCCGGCGCCGGGCTATGCCAGCACCACCGAGCGGTCGTCGTTCGGCGGCGCCTCGGTCGAGACGAAGAAGACCTACCAGAATGGCCCCGACGGCTCGGTTGCGACGTCGTCGGAGAAGGTCGTGCGGCCCGACGGGTCGAGCCAGACCACGACGCACCAGGAATGGTCGACCAATTCGGTGCCGCCGGCGCCGCCGCCGCCGCCGGTCAACTCGTCCACAACGACCACGACCACGATCCGCTGACCCGCAACGACACGTACGTCTCTCATCGTTTGTCATGATGAAGGGCGCCGTCGGACCGGCAACGGTCCTGCGGCGCCGCTTCGTCTCATCGATCCTGCAGTCGCGCCCCCGGCGATCTGGTGCGGTTCTGCGCCGGCCAGCGCTCACCCAAGGGCGGCAAGGGGATGCGCTTGCCGGTCAAGGTCTCGGGCTCGATCGCGTAGACCGTCACGTCGTCGAGGCGGGGATAGAAGCCGGCGGGGTGGTTCCAGCCCGGATCGGCGTACTTGGCCAGGAACCGATCGAAGAAACGCGCCTTGTCGTCGGAGGCCGCCTCGACGCGCACCGGCCCGACGCCGATCACGCTGACGTAGCTCGTCGTCGCGTCGCACGCGAACCCGCCATAGGGATAGACCTCGCCCATCTCGGCGGCGGCGAAGCAGAGGCGCGGGCGATGCGCGAGATTGCGCGCGAAATGGCCGACCGCGCGCGTGGTGTGGAACTGCAGCAGACCGTCGGCCCACACGAACAGGCAGGGCATCACGTAGGGCTCGCCGTCGCCGTCGGCGGTGGCGAAATACGCGACCCGGATGCCGGCGAGCGCCGCCTCGGCGTCGGCGCGGTCGAGTGCGAGGTCCGTCCGTCGCACCGTGCCCAAGCTCATCGCGGATCTCCCTGATCCGTGCGCGTGCGGTTGCGTACGCGACGCGCTCACGCTAGCGTTTGAATGGTTCGATCAGATGGTCCATTTCGAGAAGATCAGGCAGACCACTTCGGCGCGCGCCAAGCGCCGCCGGCTGCGCGCGTCGGGCTGGGCCGAACTGACCGGCTGGCACGTCGATCGCCGCGATGCGACGCCGCTGTTCCGCCAGGTCTACGGCCAGATCCGTGCTGCCATCCTGGCCTCGAGGCTGCGACCCGGCACCAAGCTGCCGTCGACGCGCGCGCTCGCGACCGAGCTCGGCGTCGCGCGCGCCTCGGTCGTGCAGGCCTACGAGCAGCTGCTCGCCGAAGGTTATGCCACCGGGCGGGTCGGCGCCGGCACCTTCGTCTCGAGCGATCTGCCGGCGCCGCCCGACCGTGCGCCGCACGCCAAGCGCGCCGCGGCGCCGTCTCGTCCAGCGTTCGTGCCGGCGCGTTCGTTTCCGCATTACGCCGCCGCGATGGTCGATGGCGACGACCGGCCGTTCAACACCGGACGCCTGCTGGCCGACGGCCGCACGATCGAGATCTGGCGCCGTCTCACCCAGCGCGCGTTCCGCACCTTCGGACCGAACCATCTCGGTTACAGCGATGCGCGCGGCTTGGCCGAGCTGCGCCAAGCGATCGCCGACTACCTGCCGGCCGCGCGTGCGGTGCGCTGCGACCCCGAGCAGATCCTGGTGACCGCCGGCACGCAGCACGCGATCGACCTGGCGATCCGTGTGCTGCTGGCGCCGGGAGACCCGGTGTGGGTCGAGGATCCCGGCTATCCGCTGACCCACGGCGCGCTGCGCGCCGCCGGACTGGCGCTGCACCCGATCCCGGTCGACGCGCAGGGCATCGACGTGGCCGCCGGCATCCGCGCCGCGCCGCGAGCGCGCGCCGTGTTCGTCACGCCGTCGCACCAGTTCCCGCTCGGCGTCGTGCTTTCGATGACGCGCCGGCTCGAGCTCCTCGCCTGGGCGCGCGACACCGGCGCCTGGATCATCGAGGACGATTATCAGAGCGAGTTCCGCTACGGCGGTCGGCCGCTCGCCGCGCTGCAAGGGCTCGACGACGCCGAGCGCGTGATCTATGTCGGCACGCTCAACAAGGTGCTGTTTCCCGGCCTGCGGCTCGGCTACATGGTGGTGCCGCATGCGCTGCTCAACGATTTCGTCGCCGCGCGCTATCTCGCCGATCGTCAGCCGGCGACGCCCTCGCAGATCCTGGTCACCGCCCTGATGACCGAGGGCTATTTCGCCGCGCATATCCGGCGCATGCGTCTGCTCTACCGCGACCAGCGCGACACCCTGGTGGCGGCGCTCGAACGCCACGGCGGCGATGCCCTGACGGTCGCCGCACCCGACCAGGGCATGCATCTGGTGGCGCGTCTGCGCCGCGGCCTGTCGGACGTCGTGCTCGAGCGTCGTCTGCGCGAGCGCGGCTTGATCGTGCGTGCGCTCAGCCCGATGTACGCCGAGGCGCCGGCGCGCGCCGGGTTCTTGCTCGGCTTCACGGGCTTTCCGCGTCCGGTCATCGCCCCGGCGGCGACCCGGCTCGCCCGCTTCGTGCGTCAGGCGCGGCTTTAAGGCGCGTCGAGCGCGGCCACGACGTCCGGATCGAGCGCGGCGGTCTCGCGCCGGCGGATCGCGGCGACCGCGGCGTCGAACGCGGCGAGGTCGATCGCGTCCGGGCCGACGATCGTGCAGCCCTCGGCCGCCAGCAGCTTCAGGCACACCGCGTCCTCGTCGGCCGCGAAGCGGCGCTGCGCGGCGGTCGCCGCGGCGAGCGCGTCGCGGATCGCGGTCAGCGCGGAAGCCGGCCACGTCTGGAAGCGCGCGCGATTGACCAGCACCAGCGCGACGCCGAAGAAATGCGCCGTCAGGCTGATGTGCCGGTGGGTCCGCTGCAGCCCGAAGTTCACCGTATTGGTCAGCGGGTTCTCCTGCGCGTCGACGCGTCCCGAGACGACCGCGTCCGGCAGATCCTTGACGTCGATCGCGATCGGCTCGAAGCCGAGCGCGCGGAAGATCTCCTGGTGCAGGGCGCTGTCGACGGTGCGCAGGCGCAGGCCGGCGCAGTCGTGCGGACCGCGGATCGGCCGCACGCGGTTCGTGATGTGGCGGAAGCCGTTGTCCCAGAACGCCAGGACCTGGAAGCCGGTCGTCGCCTCGATGGCCGCGACGAGGTGCCGGCCGAGCGCGCCGTCGAGCATGGCGTAGGCCCGCGTGCGTTCCGTGACCAGGAAGGGCAGGTCGAGCGCGCGCAGCGCCGGCACGCGCTCGGCGAGATAGCTCGAGTTGAAATAGCACAGGTCGAGCGCGCCGCGTTCGACCAGACCGGGCAGCGCCGCGGCCGGCTCGCCGCGCGCTGTCACGTTGGCCGTGATCTCGACCGTCACATCGCTGCCCGTCGTCTCGAGCGCGGCGGCGAACGCGCGCAGGCCGCGCGTATGCACCGAGGCCTCGCCCTGGTAGCCGGCGCAACGCAGCAGCACGGGGGCACTCATGGAAGCGTCGACCGGCCGGCGGCGTGACTCGTCAGCAAATCGTCCATGATGGTGTAGAGCCGCGTGAAATCGTCGTCGGCGCGGCCCGAGCGCACGGCGCAATCGAGCAGCGCCGCGGTGAGCGGGCCGTAGATGGCCGGAGCGCCGAGCGCCTGGGCCAAGTCGACCGCCATGCCGAGGTCCTTCGCCAGGTTCGCGACCCGCGAGCGACCGTCGAAGGTCTGCGAGACGATGTGCTTGGGGAACCGCACTTCGGTCACGAAGCTGCGCGCGTTGCCGGCATTCAGCACCTCGATCACCGTCGCGAGATCGAGTCCGGCGCGCTCCGCCAGGCGGCAGCCCTCGCAGGTCGCCAGGAAGCCGGTGTGCAGGATCATGTTGTGGATCAGCTTCAGGGTATGACCCGCGCCCGACCCGCCGACATGGAAGATCTTCGCCGCGATGCGCTCGAGGATCGGCCGGCAGCGCTCGACCGCCGCCGTGTCGCCGCCCAGCATCAAGGTGAGGCGTCCGCTGTCCGCCCCGGCCGCCCCGCCCGTCATGCCCCCGTCGATATAGGTGCGGCCGGCCGCGCGCGCGCATTCGGCCAAGCGCGCGGTGTCGGCCGGGTTCGAGGTGGTGAGATCGACCAGGATCTGATCGCGGGCGTCCGTCGCCAGCAATCCGTCGGCGCCAACCAGGCAGGCTTCGATCTCGCGCGAACTGGGCACGACGAACAACACCATGGCGCCGCGCGCGTCGAGCGTGCCCGGCGGTGAGTTCGCGACCGCGGACGAGAGGCCGGCCCGCGCGAAGGCGGCCGGATCGATGTCCCATGCGGCGGCGAGCAGGCCGGCGCGATCGAGGTTGGCCGCGATGCCGCGACCCATCTGGCCGAGCCCGATGACGGCGGTGTTTCGCATGGTCGTTTCTGTCATGACGGTCGATGCTCCCTTGCCGGGGTGGCGAGCGCTCGCGCGCTTGACTTGCCGGGGTGCCCCACGATGCTACCCGGGGAGACGCCCGATGACGCAACGCCAAAATCGAATCCTGACGACCCACACCGGCAGCCTGCCGCGGCCGGAAGCTCTGACGCTGCTGTATGCACAGCGTTCGCGCGGCGAGACGGTCGACGAGGGAGCGCTGACCGCGGCAGGCCGCGCCGCGCTCGACGACGTCGTGCCGCGCCAGCTCGCCGCCGGCATCGACATCCCGAACAACGGCGAGGTGCAGCGCGACTCCTTCGTGCTCTATGTGCGCGACCGCATGACCGGGCTCGGCGGGTCGTGGCAGCGCCGCCAGCGCGCCGACCTCGAGCGCTACCCGATGTTCCTCGAGCAGCTACGCCGCACCATGACGGCCCGCCCCGCGGTCGACGACATCGGCGGCTTGCCCAAGGCGATCGGTCCAATCGGCTATCCGGATGCGACGGCGGTCGAGGCCGAGTGCCGCGATTTCCGCGCCGTGCTCGATGCGCAGGCGACCCGCGTCGCCGACGCCTTTCTCACCGCGCCGTCGCCCGGCATGGTGTCGGCGATCGCACGCAACGAGTTCTACCCCGACGAGGCGAGCTATCTCGGCGCGCTTGCGGCCGCGTTGCGCACCGAATACCAGACCATCGTCGCGCAGGGCTTCCTGCTGCAGCTCGATTGTCCGGACCTGGCGCGCGAACGGCACAACACCTACCAGGATCGTCCGCTCGCGGCGTTTCTGGGGTTCGTCGAGCGGGTCGTCACGGCGCTCAACCGCGCGCTCGATGGCATCCCGCGCGAGCGCGTACGGTTGCACGTGTGCTGGGGCAACTACGAGGGGCCGCACGATTGCGACGTTCCGCTCGCCGACATCATCCCGATCCTCGGCCAGGCTGCGGTCGGCGGCTTCGTGCTGCCGTTCGCCAATCCGCGCCACGCTCACGAGTATCGCCACCTGCGCGATCTCCTCGGCGACGACCGCACCATCGTCGCCGGCGTGATCGACACCACGACCAACTTCGTCGAGCATCCGGAGGTCGTCGCCGAGCGGCTGGAGCGCGTCGCCGCGGTGGTCGGCGACCCCGGCCGCGTGATCGCCGGCACCGATTGCGGCTTCGAGACCATCGCGGGCCGCGGCCGCGTCGCCGAGGACGTCGTGTGGGCCAAGCTCGCGAGCTTGAGCGAAGGCGCGCGCCTGGCGTCGAGCCGCCTGTTCTGAGCCGCGGGCTCAGACCGCTTCGAGGTGATCCCGAATCAGGGCTGCGACCGTCGCGGCGTGCTCCATGGCGAGCGCATGAGTGCCGCCGGGCACCACGGCCAGGCGCGCGCGCGGCAGCAGGCTCGCCAGATGCGCGCCGACCGCGACCGGGCTGATCGGATCGCGGTCGCCCCAGATCAGGAGGGTCGGCGTCGCGATGCGCGCGATCTCCGCCGTGTGATCGGGGCGCACGTCGAGGATCCACGGGGCCGCGTTCGGGTAGAGGCGGCGGTAGTCGGCACGCCAATCGGCGGCGCCCAGGCGCGCCACGTCGACGCCGCCCGAGGTCGCGACCAGCACGAGATGGGTGACGCGCTCGGCACGGGCGAGCGCCAGCCGGACCGCGACGATGCCGCCCATCGACTGGGCGATCACCGCGCTCGGCGCGTCGAGAGCGGCGCCGGCCAGGCGCACCAGATCGTCGAGGCCGCGCACGCCCGGATCGTGCTTCTGGTCGCCGAGCCCGGGCCAGCCGAGAAAGGTCTTGGGCCACGCAGCCGGCAACAGCGCACCGGCCGCATGCCAGAACGTCGGGTCGCCGCCGGCGCCGGGCAGGAAGACCAGCCGGGCGGGCGCGATCAAGGCGCGGCCGGCAGCACCCGGCCGCGGCACTCGCCGAAGCCGATCGACACCGCGCCGTCGCGCGCGCAGTGGGCGCGCAGCATGAGGTCGTCGCCGTCTTCGAGAAAGCGCCGCGTCTCGCCGTTCGGCAGAGTGACGGGCTGGCTGCCGCCCCAGGTGAGCTCGAGCATGCAGCCGAGCGAGTCCTTGGTCTCGCCCGACACCGTGCCGGTCGCGCACAGATCGCCCGGGCGCAGATTGCAGCCGTTGGAGGTGTGATGCGCGACCATCTGGCCGACCGTCCAGTAGCAGTCGCGCGCGTTGCTGCGCGACAGCCGCGTCGGCGCGGCGTTCTCCCGGCGCATGCGCTCGGTGTGCAGCCACACCTCCATGACGATGTCGAGGCCGCCGCGCGCCGCCTCGTCGGGTGACGCGAGATGGGGCAGCGGCGCGGGATCGCCGGCGGCGCGCGCGAAGGCCGGGCAGCGGAACGGCGCCAGCGCCTCGGCGGTCACGACCCAGGGCGAGATCGAGGTCGAGAAGCTCTTGCCGAGGAACGGCCCGAGGGGCTGCGACTCCCAGCCCTGGATGTCGCGCGCCGACCAGTCGTTGAGCAGGCAGAAACCGAAGACGTGCGCGGCCGCGCGCGCCACCGGAACCGGTTCGCCCAGCTTGTTGCCGGTGCCGATGAAGAACCCGAGCTCGCACTCGTAGTCCAGCCGGCGCGACGGACCGAACCCGGGAGCCGGATCGTCGGGGCCGCGCGACTGCCCGTGCGGTCGGCGCACCGGCGTGCCGCCCACCACGACCGACGAGGCGCGACTGTGGTAGGCGACCGGCACGTACTTGAAGTTGGGCTGCAGCGGATTGTCGGGGCGGAACATGCGCCCGGCATTGGTGGCGTGGTAGATCGACGTGAAGAAATCGGTGTAGTCGCCGATCTCCGCGGGCAACGCCATGATCGCGTCGACCATGGGCACCAGCAGCTCGCCGGCGCGCCGCCGGCAGTCGTCGGCGCGCTCGCCGTCGCTCGTGAGGCAGTCGGAGATCTGCCCGCGCAGGCGCGACCAGTCGGCCGGGCCGAGTGCCATCAGGCGGTTGAGCGTCGGGTCGCCGCAGGTGTCGGCGGCGCGGCCATCGATCAACCCGGCGCGGCGCGCCGCCGCGAGGTCGAGGACCTGGTCGCCGATCGCGACGCCGGCGCGCGGCGCCTCGCCGGCGCGGTGAAAGATACCGTACGGCAGATTCTGGACCGGGAATGCCGTATCGCGCGCGTTGGCGGCCTCGACCCAGCTCAGCCGCTTCGGATCGTGCGTCTGGTTCGTCGTGCTCATGACGGCTTGCCCCCCGACGATGCGCCGAACGACCTTCGGAAACCCTGCCAACAGGCGTCGTAGTCGGCTTGCAGCGCCTCGGTCTCGAGCGCGAAACGCGTCGGGCGCACGACGTAGCGCGTCTCGAACATGAAGGCGAGCACGTCGGCCAGGTAATGCGGCGCAAGCGCGGCGTGCGACGCCTTTTCGAAGGTCGCGACGTCGGGTCCGTGCGCCGCCATCGAATTGTGCAGGCTCATGCCGCCCGGCGGAAAACCCTCGGCCTTGGCATCGTAGACGCCGCGAATGAGGCCCAAGAACTCGCTCATCATGTTGCGGTGGAACCAGGGCGGCCGGAAGGTGTGCTCGGCGACCATCCAGCGCGGCGGGAACACGACGACGTCGAGGTTGGCGGTGCCTAGTGTGTCGGTCGGCGCGGTCAGCACGGTGAAGATCGACGGATCCGGATGGTCGAAGCTGACCGTGCCCAGCACGTTGAAACGCGCGAGGTCGTACTTGTAGGGCACGTGGTTGCCGTGCCAGGCGACGACGTCGAGCGGCGAGTGGTCGTAGTCGGCAGCCCACAGATGGCCGGCGAACTTCTGGACCACCTGGATCGGCGCGTCGCGATCCTCGAAGGCCGCCACCGGTGCCAGGAAGTCGCGCGGATTGGCGAGCGCGTTGGCGCCGATCGGCCCCAGCTCGGGCAGGCGCAGGAACGCGCCGTAGTTCTCGCCGATCCAGCCGCGCGCCGTGCCGTCCGGCAGCTCGACGCGGAAGCGCAGGCCGCGCGGCACGACCACCAGCTCGCCGGGCGCCGCCTCGATGACGCCGAGCTCGGTGCGCAGCAGGAGGCGACCCTGCTGCGGCACGATCACGAGCTCGCCGTCGGCGTCGACGAACACGCGCTCGGTCATCGAGCGGTTGGCGCGATAGACGTGGATCGCGATGCCGGTCTGCAGCTTGACGTCGCCGCTGCCGCCCATGGTCGCCAGCCCGTCGACGAAGTCGGTCGGCGTGCTCGGCAGGGCGAGCGGGTTCCAGCGCAGCCGATTGGGCGGCGGCTCGACCTCGTCGAACGGCGCGCTGCGCACCAGCCCGTCGGCGAGGCGTTTGAACGGCGGATGCATGGCCGAGGGCCGGATGCGGTAGAGCCAGGTGCGCCGGTTCGCCGCGCGCGGCGCGGTGAACGGCGTGCCGCTGATCTGCTCGGTATAGAGCCCGAGCGGCGGGCGCTGGGGCGAGTTCTGGCCGACCGGCAGGGCGCCGGGGATGGCCTCGGTGGCGAAATGGTTGCCGAAGCCGGTCATGTAGCCTGGCGCTGTCACTGGCAATCTCCCGGAAAAGTAACCGTCGTCCACCACCACATCCCGCGCGCCGTCGGCATCTCCCGGCGGCGCGCCTTGGCGCGCGCGCTCGCTGTTCCTATAAAGGCGAGCAGGACCTGACACCGGGAGGACCGCCATGCCCGATACGCCGGCGACCACGACGCGCGCCGCCGCGGGGGCGACCGCCGC
>DATJNS010000274.1:0-6903 GCA_035507915.1 Candidatus Sulfotelmatobacter sp. | reverse complement strand
TCGGCGGCGAACGGCGCCAGCCGTGCGACCGCGGCGCGAAATGCCGGCAGCCCGCGCGCACGCAGCGCGTCGATCGTGCCCTTCGCGATCACGTAGCCGCACTGCCAATGCTCGGTCCGATTGAGCATGATGAAGATCGCGCCGTTGTCGAAGCGTCCGACCGGATCGTCGGGGTCACCGGCGCGGCGCGTCAGCGCGAACCACAGCACGTCCATCGGCGCGCCGAATTCCTCCGCCACCAGACCGGCGCGCTGGCGCACCGCCGAATGGCGACCGTCGGCCGCGACCACGAGATCCGCCCGCACCTCGAGGGGGCCGTCCGGAGTCTGCGCGCGCAGCCCGACGATGCGATCGCCGTCGGCGATGACGTCGGTCACCTCGGCGCGCATGCGCAGCGCGAACCCCGGATAGCGTCGCGCGCGCTCGGCGAGGAAATTGAGGAAGTCCCACTGCGGCATCAGGGCGACGAACCGGCAATGGCTCGGCAAGTGCGTGAAGTCCGCGAACCTGATCTCCGCGTCGCCGAACGCCGCGCGGATCTCGCGTACCCGCTGGTGCGGGAGCTTGAGGAGATCGTCGAGCAACCCGAGCTCGTGCATCACCTCGAGGGTCGAGGGATGGATGGTGTCGCCGCGGAAATCGCGCAGGAAATCGCCGTGCTTCTCGAGCACGAGAACCTCGACCCCGGCGCGCGCCAGCAGCAGGCCGAGCATCATGCCCGCGGGACCGCCGCCGGCGATGCAGCATCGCACCGAGATCTGGTCAGCTGCCACGCCTGCCTCCGTCACCGGGGAACGCGGCGCCGCGGCGGATGGTTCAGACCGCGCCGTCGGTCGGGAAGCGCGGCGGCCGCTTCTCGCGCAGCGCGGCGACACCTTCGGGCAGCTCGGCGCCGCCGAAGCCGATGAACTCGAGGGCGAGCGAGGTGTCGAACAGCGGACCGGCGCTGCGCAGCCAGTTGTTGAGCGCATACTTGGTCCAGCGGATCGCGCTCTGCGCACCCTCGGCGAGCCGGGTCGCAACGTCGAGCGCGCGCGCCTGGAGCTCCTCGTCGGGCACCGCCAGCGAGACGAGGCCGATGCGCTCGGCCTCCTCGCCGGTCACCGTCTCGCACAGCAGCAGGTGGTACTTCGCCTTGGCCATGCCGCAGAGCAGCGGCCAGATGATCACGGCGTGGTCGCCGGCGGCGACACCGAGCTTGGTGTGGCCGTCGATCAGGCGCGCCGACTTGGCCGCGATCGAGATGTCGGCCAGGATCGCGACGACCAACCCGGCGCCGACCGCCGGCCCGTTGATCGCCGAGACGATCGGCTTCGAGCAGTTGATCACGTTGTAGACCATGTCGCGCGCCTCGCGCATGACCCGCATGCGCACGTCGTGGTCGGCACGCATGCGCTCGATCAGCTCGAGGTCGCCGCCGGCCGAGAACGCCTTGCCGGCGCCGGTCAGCAGCGCGGCGTTGACCGTCGGATCGGTGTCGATGTCGCGCCAGATCTCGGCCAGCTCGCCGTGCATCGCCGCGTCGGTGGCGTTGTATCGCTCGGGCCGGTTCATCGTCAGGCGCAGCACCTTGGGATGCGGCCGGTCGATCGTCAGCCGCGTATAGCGCGCATAGCGGTCATCCATGGGCGTCTCCTCAGCCGATGCCGTCGCAGGCCGCGACGCGGCGCACCAAGGCTGGAAGCCGCGAGGCGCCCTGTCAACGCACGCCCCTTCGCCCATCGCGAAGCGCGCCATCGCGATTTCCGGCTTGCCGGGCGCGCGCCCCAGGACTTAGCTGCGCGCCATGGCGATTTCGCATCCGGCGCTCGCGCGCGCCCAGACCTTCTGCGACCGCTTCGGCCTGCGCGTGCCGATCCTGCAGGCGCCGATGGCCGGCGCGTCGGCGCCGACATTGTCGATCGCGGTCGCCAACGCCGGCGGCCTCGGCGCCTGCGGCGCGCTCCTGATGAAGCCGGCCGACATCGCGCAGTGGGCGAGCACGGTGCGCGTCGCGAGCAACGGCGGTTTCAATCTCAATCTCTGGATCCCCGATCCGCCGCCGCGGCGCGATTCGGCGCACGAGAGCGCGGTGCGCGACTTCCTCGAGCAGTGGGGTCCGGAGGTGCCGGCAAGCGCCGGCGATGCGACGCCGCCCGATTTCGCCGCGCAGTGCGAGGCGCTGCTCGAAGCCGGGCCGCGCGTCATCTCGTCGGTCATGGGCCTCTACCCGCCCGAATTCGTCGCGCGACTGAAGGCGCGCGGCATCGCCTGGTTCGCCAACGTCTCGACCGTGGCCGAGGCGCGCGCCGCCGAGGCGGCCGGCGCCGACGTCGTGGTCGCCCAAGGCATGGAGGCCGGCGGCCATCGCGGCTGTTTCGACGCGGCGACCGCGGAACGCGAGCTGGTCGGACTGTTCGCGCTGGTGCCGGCGGTGGCCGACGCGGTGCGCATCCCGGTGGTCGCGACCGGCGGCATCGCGGATGCGCGCGGCGTCGCGGCGGCGCTCGTGCTCGGCGCGTCGGCGGCCCAGATCGGCAGCGCCTTCCTGCGCTGCCCGGAAGCCAGGCTGCATCCCGCATGGGCCGACGCGCTCGCGCGCACGCCGCCCGAAGGCACGATGCTGAGCCGGGTCTTCAGCGGCCGCGCCGGCCGCAGCATCACGACCGCCTATGTACGCGCCGCCACCGCGCCGGGCGCGCCCCTCCCGGCGCCCTATCCGGTGCAGCGCGGCCTGACCCAGGCGATGCGCGACGCCGCGACCAAGGCGGGCGACGGCGAGCGCATGCAGCTGTGGGCCGGACAGGGCGCCGCGCTCGGCCGCACGCAGCCGGCCGAGGCGATGGTCCGCGAGCTGTGGGACGGCGCGCAGGCGCTCTTGTCCTGACGGCCTAGATCGTCAGGTATTGCGCCTCGACCCTGTCGCACTCGGCGCGGTGCCGGGCAAACACCGACCCGCATCATTCCGGGTGGATATTCGCCGCCTTGACGACCTCGCGCCACTTGACGATCTCGGTGTCGCGGCGCTTGGCGACCGCGTCGGGTCCCTCGAACAGTGGGTCGGCGCCCTGGGCGGCCTGGAGCGCGCGCATGTCCGGCTGCGCGAGGACCTTCTGGAACGCGGCGGCGATCTTGTGGACGATGGCGTCGGGCGTGGCCGCCGGCACCAGGATCGCGAACCAGATGCTGACGTCGAACCCGGGCAGGCCCGCCTCGGCCATGGTCGGAATCTCGGGCGCCGTGGGCAGCCGCTGCAGCGTGCTGGACGCGATCGCGACGAGCTTGCCGTCGTGCACGAACGGCAGCCCGTTCATCGTGTTGATGAACATCAGCGGCACCTGGCCGGCGAGCACGTCGGCGGTCGCCGGCCCTTGGCCCTTATAGGGCACGTGGATCAGGTCGATCTTCGCGCGCCACTTCAAGAGCTCGCCGGCCATGTGCGAGGGCACGCCGATGCCGCCCGACGCGAAGCCGATCTGGCCCGGCTTCTGGCGCGCCAACGCGATCAGCTGGTCGAGCGTATGCACGCCGAGCGATGGATGGGCGACCAGGATGAAGGGCGAGATCGAGACCGTGCAGACCGGCTTCAGGTCGTGCAAAGCGTCATAGGGCATGTGGGGATAGAGCGCGACCGTCAGCGCGTCGGCCGCGATGCTGATCCCCATCGTGTAGCCGTCGGGCGGCGACTTGGCGACGACGTCGGTGCCGATCATGCCGGCGGCGCCCGTGCGGTTCTCGACCACGACCGGCTGGCCCCAGGCCTCGCTGAGCTTGGCGCCCAGCGGCCGCGCCAGCAGGTCGCTCGGGCCGCCCGGCGGAAACGGCACGATGAAGCGGACCGATCGCGATGGATAGCTGTCGTCGGCCGCCGCCGCGCCGGTCGCCAGCCACAGCGTCGCCGCGACCACCGTCGCGATGCGCGAGGAGATTGTCACGATCGCCCCCTGCCCCGTCGTTGATTGCGGCCAGATTAGCCGCGCGCCGGCCGCAGCGCGACCTCCGGATTGGCGAGGCGCAACGCGCCGCCCTGCGCGTAGGCGACGATCTGCTCGAAGGCCTCGGAGAAATACAGCTCGAAATTGTCCCACTCGGCCCAGCCGAGATGAGGCGTGCACAGCACGTTGCGCATCTTGAGGAACGGGTGGTTGCCGCCGACGATCGGTTCGTCCTCGTAGACGTCGACCGCGGCGTACCCCGGTCGGCCGCGACGCAGCGCCTCGAGCAGCGCGCCCGGCGCGATCAGCTCGGCGCGCGCCGTGTTGACCAGTAGCGCGGTGCGTTTCATGCGCGCGAGATCCTCGGCCGTGACCGCGAAGCGCGTCTCGGGCCGCAGCCGCGTGTGCAGCGACAGCACATCCGCCTCCGCGAAGAACGCGTCCTTGCTCTCGGCCGCGCGGTAGCCGGCGGCGCGCGCCCGCGTGAGCGAGCCCACGCGTCCCCACACCAGGATCTCCATGCCGAGCCCGCGCCCGGCCTCGGCGACCAGGCTGCCGATCTTGCCGAGGCCATAGATGCCGAGCGTGCTGTCGCGCAGGCGATGCGACAGCGTGCACGGCCAGTCGCCGCGCCGCATGCGCTCGGCCTCGAGCGCGATGTTGCGCCGCGCGGCCAGCATCAGGGCGACCGTGAGCTCGGCCGGCGACACCTCGGAGCCGCTCTTGCCGGTCGCCACCGCGACGCCATGCGCGGTGCACGCGGCATAGTCGATCGAGGTGGCGTTGCGCCCGACCAGCGCGATCAGCTTGAGGTTGGGCAGGCGCTCGATCACGGCGCGCGTGAACTCGACGCGCTCGCGGATCGCGACCACCACGTCGGCGTCGGCGAGGCGGCCGACCAGCTGGTCGAGATCGGTCGCGGGTTCGCGATAACGGGTGACGCGATGGCCCGCGAGCATGGCGAAGCAGGCCAGCTTGTCGACCATGTCCTGGTAATCGTCGGGAATCACGATGTTCATGACGCTCTCCGCGGTGCGCCCACGTCGGCGGCGCGCCGCAGCACGACGCCCGGCGTGGCACCGGTATGGGTCGCGTCGCGCACCACCACCGTGCCGTTGACGATCACGGTGGTGCGCGCGCCGCTGGGATACTGATGGGGCTGGTCGTAGGTCGCCCGCTCCTTGAAGTCGGTCGGGTCGAACAACGCCAGGTCGGCGCGCCAGCCCTCCTTGAGCAGGCCGCGGTCGCGCAGCCCGAGCGCGCGCGCCGGCCCGCCGGTCATCTTGTAGATGGCGCGCTCGAGCGGCAGCAGGCCGAGCTCCTCGACATAGTGGCCGAGCACGCGCGGATAGGTGCCGTAGAAGCGCGGATGGGGCAGCCCGCCGCTCGTCACGCCGGTCGCGCACACGCAATTGCCGTCGGAGCCGACCAGCGCGTCTTGCGAGCGCACGATCGTGCGGACGTCGTCCTCCGAGATCGTCGTGACGAGCACGCGCGTCGCGCCCTGGTCGGCGGCCAGATGGTCGCACAACGCGTCGACCGGATCGATGCCCTTCTCGGCGGCCAACCGCCCGATCGTCCAGCCAGCGAGCTCGGGCAGGTGCGGCGAGATCGAGATCCGCACGGCGTCCCACGACGGCAGGCGGCCCCAGTTGTTGAGCCCGTCGCGCGCGATGTCGGCGCGGATGCGATCGCGGGCCTCGCCGGTCCGGAGCCGCGCCACCATCGCGGGCACGCCGCCGGCCTGCACCCATTGCGGCAGCAGGTTCTTCAGCGGATTGCTGCCCGCGGTGTAGGGATAGGCGTCGCAGTCGATCGCCAGTCCGCGCGCGCGGGCCGCCGCCAGCCGCTCGAGGATCTGCCCGGCCTTGCCCCAGTTGTCGGTGCCCGAGCATTTGAGGTGCACGACCTGGACGTGCACGCCGCACGTCTCGGCGATGTCGATCGCCTCGTCGAGCGCCGCCATCACGTGACGCGACTCGTCGCGCAGGTGCGTGAAATAGGCGGCGTCGTGGCGGCGCACCACCTCGCACAGCGCGACCATCTCGGCGCGCTCGGCGTAGCTGCCCGGCGCGGTGAACAGGCCGGAGGACAGGCCGAGCGCGCCGGCATCGAGCCCGTCCTCCAGCAGCGCGATCATGTGCGCCAGCTCGGACGCGCTGGGCGCGCGCTGTTCCATGCCCATGACCATCAGGCGCAAGGTGTTGTGGCCGACCAGCATGCCGACATTGACCGACGTCGCCGGATAGCCGTCGAGATAGTCCGGGAAGCTGACCTCGCGGAACGGCAGCCAGGGCGCGCTGCCGCTCAGATAGTCCTTCAGCAGCTCGACGCGGCCGGGCAGCACCGGTGCGATCGAGAAGCCGCAGTGCCCGACGATCTCGGTCGTCACGCCCTGGCGCACCTTGCTGTCCGCGGTCGGGTTGATCGGCAGCACGAAGTCGGAGTGAGTCTTGATGTCGATGAAGCCGGGCGCCACCACGAGGCCGTGCGCGTCGATCTCGGTCGCGGCGTCGCCGGCGAGCGTGCCGCCGACGCCGACGATGCGGCCGTCCTTCACCGCGACGTCGCCGATCGCGCCGCCCGGCGCGCCGCTGCCGTCGAACAGCCGTCCGCTGCGGATGAGGAGATCGAACCTCAATTGACCAGGTTCGCCAGGCGCGCGGGGATTTCGCCGCGCTCGACCTGCTTCACGACGTCGACCAGGCGCGCGTTGACCGGGGTCGGCATGCCGATCTCGCGACCCTTCTCGACCACGAGGCCATTGATGAAGTCGATCTCGGTGCGCCGGCCCTTGGCCATGTCCTGCGCCATCGACGGCCGCTGCAGCTCGTTGCGGCCGCGGATGGCGGAGCCGCTGGCGACCAGCGCGTCGATCTCCGCATAGGCGGCGTTGTCGCCCTCGGCGGCGCGCGCCAGCTTCTCGGGCGGCAGGTTGCCGATGTCCTCCAGCGCGTAGCCGAGCGCCTGCCCGACCCGCACGGCCTCG
>DATJNS010000273.1:0-19178 GCA_035507915.1 Candidatus Sulfotelmatobacter sp. | reverse complement strand
AGCACGCCCTGCGGCCGGCTCAGACCCAGCGAGCTCGCGATCTCGGCGGTCACGCTCTGCCCCGAGGCGCCGAGCCAGGGGCGCACGATCGGGCTGCCGGACGTGCCGGCCTGAACCACCGTGCGGACCATGTTGGACGGGATCGCGAAGCCGATGCCGATCGAGCCGCCGCTCTGCGAGAAGATCGCCGTGTTGACCCCCGCGAGCTTGCCATCGAGCGCGACCAGCGCGCCGCCCGAGTTGCCCGGATTGATCGCGGCATCGGTCTGGATGAACGAGCGGTAGTCCGTGATGCCGCCGGTGGTGCGCGCGAGCGCCGATACGATGCCCATGGTCACGGTCTGGCCGACCCCGAAGGGGTTGCCGATCGCGAGCACCAGGTCGCCGACCTCGAGCTCGTCCGAATCGTGCAGCTCCAGGTAGGGCAGGACGTCGTGGCCGACGTCGATCTTGAGCACCGCGAGATCGGTTCTTTCATCGGCGCGAATCAGCTTGGCGTCGAACTCGCGGCGGTCGGCGAGCACGACCCGGATCTCCTGCGCGTCCTTGATGACGTGGCGGTTGGTGACGATCAGCCCGTCGGGCGCCACGATCACGCCCGAGCCGAGCGAGTTCTGGACCCGGTCCCGCGGCAAGGCATCGCCGAAGAATTGGCGGAAGAACGGATCGTTGAACAACAGATTCTGGGTGTGGACGACGCGCCGGGCAAAGATGTTGACGACGGCCGGCGCGGCCTTGCGGACGACCGGCGCGAACGACAGCTCGAGTTGCTCGCGCGTCTGCGGCAGCGTTCGCGGCGCCGCTGGCTGCTGGGCCGTCGCCGGGCCGGCCGCCAGCAGCACGGCGAGCACGGCACCACGCAGAATCGGATGGGATGACACGGGAGAAGGCTGCCCTGGTGGTCGTTCTCGGAATGGCCTGGGTTCGCTCCCGGGAACCGCCCCTCGGGAGTTGCCCTGCGCGCAGGGTTCCCCCATAGGTATCCATGATCTCCACCGGGCGCAATCCGGGGTCTAGGACCGGCGCTCGGGCCGCCCGCGACGCCGCAAGAGGACATTGTTCGTGACGAAACTCAACCTCGCGCCGCCCTCCGGCACCCGCGACTTTCTGCCCCAGGACGTACTGTTCCGCCGGCGCGTGCTGTTGGCGGCACAGACCGTGTTCGAGCGCCACGGCTTCCTGCCGATGGAAACGCCGGCCTTCGAGCGGCTCGAGACCCTGACCGGCAAGTACGGCGACGAGGGCGAGAAGCTGATCTTCAAGATCCTCAAGCGCGGCGACAAGGCGGCGTCGGGCGAGAGCGACCTCGCGCTACGCTACGACCTGACGGTACCGACCATGCGCGTCGTGTCGCACTACCGCCACGTCCTGCCGCGCATCTTCAAGCGCTATCAGATCGGCCCGGTGTGGCGCGCCGACCGGCCCGGCAAGGGGCGCTTCCGCGAGTTCTACCAGTGCGACGTCGACGTGGTCGGCAGCGCCTCGACGCTCGCCGACGTCGAGGTGCTGCTGGCGCTCGCCGGCGTGCTGCGCGAGGTCGAGTTTCCCGGGTTCGTGATCCGGCTGAACTCGCGCCCGGTGCTCAAGGCGATGCTCGACTCCTACGAGGTGCCGGCCGAGCGCCAGGGAGCGGCGGTGGTGGCGCTCGACAAGCTCGACAAGATCGGTGTCGCGGCGCTCGAAGGCGAGCTCGCGGAGGCTGGTCTGCCGAGCGCGGTTGCTCAACGCCTGCACGGCGACATCGCCGCGGGAGACTTCGCCGCGCAGCTTCAGCAGCGGCTGTCGCGGACCGAAGCCGGACGCGCCGGGCTCGCCCAGATCGCCGAGATCCGCGAGGCGGTCGGGCCGGAACTCGCCGGCGGCACGGTCGAGTTCGACCCGCTGCTGGCGCGCGGCATGGACTACTACACCGGGCCGATCTTCGAGTTCTACGCCACCGAATTCCGCAGCGCGATCGCCGGCGGCGGACGCTACGACGGACTGTCCGCCATGTTCGGGCGGAAGGCCGAGCCGGTCACCGGCGGCTCGCTCGGCATCGAGCGCATCATCATGCTGCTGCAGGGCGAGGATGCGCCGCCGCCGGCGGGGCCGCTCGCCTACGTCACGGTGTGGAGCCCCGAGCGACGCGGCGACGCGCTCAGGCTCGCCGCGGCGATCCGCGCACGCGGCCTGTCCGCCGAGCTCGATCTGGTCGGCGGCGGCATCGGCCAGCAGCTCAAGATGGCCTCCGAGCGGCGCTGTCGCTTCGCGATCCTGCAAGGCCCAGACGAAGCGGCCGCCGGCACGGTGCAGATCAAGGACATGGACACGGGCGCGCAGGTGGCCGCACCGGTCGCCGACGCGCCGACGCTGATCGAGCGCATGGCGAGCGGCGCGGCATGAGGCACCGGATCACGATCGTCGACAGCGACATCACCACGCTCGATGTCGACATGATCGTGAATGCCGCGAACAGCTCGTTGCTCGGCGGCGGCGGTGTCGACGGCGCGATCCATCGCGCCGCCGGTCCACGCCTGCTCGCGGCGTGCCGCGCACTGGGAGGTTGCGAGACCGGCAGCGCCAAGCTGACCGCCGGGTTCGATCTGCGCGCCAAGTGGGTGGCGCATGCGGTCGGGCCGGTGTGGAGCGGCGGTACGCGCGGCGAAGACAACCTGCTCGCCGGGTGCTATCGCACGGCGCTCGCGTTGGCGCGGAGCAAGGCCGCGCGCGCGATCGCGTTTCCGGCGATCAGCACCGGGATCTACCGCTTCCCGCTCGAACGCGCGACCCGGATCGCCGTCGGGACCGTACGCGCGGAACTCGAGACGCACGATCTGCCGGAGCGCGTGACGTTCGCGTGCTTCGGCGCCGAGGCCGTGCGGGTCTATACGGACGTGGTCGCGGATCTGGTGGGCGCCTGAATGGAAAGCGCCGATCTGCCGCTCGCCGGAATCCGGGTCGTCGAGTTCGTGCACATGATCATGGGCCCGAGCGCCGGCCTGATCTTGGGCGATCTCGGCGCCGAGGTGATCAAGGTCGAGCCGCTGCCGCGCGGCGACAACACGCGACGCCTGGTCGGCAGCGGCATCGGTTTCTTCCTGTCCTACAACCGCAACAAGAAGAGCCTTGGGGTCGACCTGAAGTCCGCCGGCGGGCGCGAGATCGTGCTGCGGCTGATCAAGTCGGCCGACATCCTGACCGAGAACTTCCGGCCCGGCGCGATGGACAAGCTCGGCTTCGGCTACGCTGCGCTGAAGGCGATCAATCCCGAGCTAATCTATTGCTCGCACAAAGGCTTCCTCGCCGGTCCCTACGAGCATCGCCCCGCGCTCGACGAGGTCGTGCAGATGATGGGCGGGCTCGCCTACATGACCGGACCGCCCGGCCGGCCGCTGCGCGCCGGCGCCTCGGTCAACGACGTGATGGGCGGCATGTTCGCTGTGATCGGCGCGCTCGCCGCGCTGCTGCAACGCCAGAAGACCAAGCGCGGCCAGGAGATCAAGAGCGCCTTGTTCGAGAACTGCGCGTTCCTGGTCGGCCAGCACATGGCGCAGTATGCGCTGTCCGGCGTCGCCGCCGAGCCGATGCCGAACCGGCTGTCGGCCTGGGGCATCTACGACGTGTTCGGCACCAAGGACGGCCAGCAGATGTTCGTCGGCGTGGTCACCGACACGCAGTGGGAGCTGTTCTGCAAGGCGTTCGACGTGCCCGACTGGCTCGCCGACCCGGACTTGCGAACCAACAACCAGCGCTGCGAGTCGCGCGCGCGCCTGCTCCCGATGGCGCAGGCGCTGTTCGCACGCTACACCAAGGCCGAGCTGGCCGAGATGTGCGAGCGCACCGGCCTGCCCTACGCGCCGATCACGAAGCCGGAGGAGCTGTTCGACGATCCCCATCTCGTGGCGTCGGGCGCGCTGTTGCCGGTGAGTTCGTCCGACGGTGTCGAGACCGTGATTCCCGGCCTGCCGCTCGAGATGGACGGGCATCGGTTCGGGGTACGGCTCGACGTGCCGAAGTTCGGCGAGCACACGCGGTCCCTGCTCGCCGAGCTCGGCTACGGCACCGCCGAAATCGAACGGCTGGTCGCCGACGGCGTCGTTGCGGACCGCGAGCGTTAGGCCCCGGAGGAGCGAGGATGCAGCGCAAGCTCGACTATCCCGAGATGGCCGACCCGATGGTACGGCCGCGCTACACCGGGATTCCGACCTTCATGCGCACGCCGTACGCCGATGACCCGGCGGGGCTCGACATCGCCCTGGTCGGCGTGCCGTTCGACGGCGGCGTCACCAACCGCACCGGCGCGCGCCATGGGCCGCGCGAGATCCGCAACCAGTCGAGCCTGATGCGCCGGATCAACCAGGCGAGCGGCATCGACCCCTACGCCCTCTGCCGCATCGGCGACGTCGGCGACGCCTGGATCGAGAAGCCCTTCGCGCTCGAGGGCGCGCTCAAGGAGATCGAGGGCGTGTTCGGCGCGATCCACGCGACCGGGGTCGTGCCGGTGTCGGCCGGCGGCGACCATTCCGTCACCCTGCCGATCCTGCGGGCGATCGCGCGCGACCGGCCGGTCGGCATGGTGCATTTCGACGCGCACTGCGACACCGGCGACGACTATCTGGGCTCGAAGTTCCACCACGGCGCGCCGTTCCGGCGCGCGGCCGAGGAAGGGCTGCTCGATCCCAGGCGCACGATCCAGATCGGCATCAGGGGCGGCGTCAACGACAAGGACATCTGGCGCTTCAGCCACGACAGCGGCATGCGCGTCGTCTACATGGAGGAGCTCTACGACAAGGGGCCGAAGACGATCGCCGAGGAGGCGCGCCGCGTCGTCGGCGACGGCCCGACCTATGTCAGCTTCGACGTCGACGGGCTTGACCCGGTCTACGCGCCCGGCACCGGCACACCGGAGTGCGGCGGCATGAGCGTGCTCGAGGCGCAGATCATGGTGCGGCGCCTGCAGGGCCTCGACCTGATCGGCGGCGACGTCGTCGAGGTGGCGCCGCCGTTCGACCCGAGCGGCAACACGGCGCTGGTCGGCGCCACCATGATGTTCGAGGTCCTGTGCGTCGTCGCCGACGCGGTCGCGCGGCGGAAAGCGAAGTAGGCTTCGAGCCTACGCAGCTTCGGTCTCGGCGACCTCGACGGGGCCGGAGTCCTGGCCCTTGGCGGCGGGATCGCGGTCGACCAGCTCGATCAGCGCCATCGTGGCGGCGTCGCCGTAGCGCACACCCGCCTTGAGCACGCGCGTGTAGCCGCCCTTGCGGTCCTTGTAGCGTTCGGCGATGGCGTCGAACAGCTTCTGGGTCACCGCGTCGTCGCGCAGCACCGACCAGGCCTGGCGGCGCGCATGCAGATCGCCGCGCTTGCCGAGCGTGATCAGCTTCTCGACGATCGGCCGCAGCTCCTTGGCCTTGGGCAAGGTCGTGGAGATCTGCTCGTGCTTGAGGAGCGCGACCGCCATGTTGGCGAACATGGCCTTGCGGTGGCTCGAGGTTCGGCCGAGCTTGCGGCCGCTGTTTCCGTGACGCATGACGACGCTCCTGCCCGGCTTCCCTGCGACCGGCCGCCTGTTAGTACGGCTCCTCGAGCCGCTTGGCCAGATCCTCGATGTTCTCCGGCGGCCAGCCCGGGATCTCCATGCCGAGATGCAGGCCCATCTGCGCCAGCACCTCCTTGATCTCGTTCAGCGACTTGCGGCCGAAGTTCGGCGTCCGCAGCATCTCGGCCTCGGACTTCTGCACCAGGTCGCCGATGTAGACGATGTTGTCGTTCTTGAGGCAGTTGGCCGAGCGCACCGACAGCTCGAGCTCGTCGACCTTGCGCAGCAGGTTCTTGTTGAACGGCAGGTCGCTCGCGCGATCCTCCTCGGCGGCGTGGTGCGGCTCCTCGAAGTTGATGAAGAGCTGCAGCTGGTCCTGCAGGATGCGCGCGGCGAGCGCGACCGCATCCTCCGGCGTCACCGCGCCGTTGGTCTCGACGCGCATCGACAGCTTGTCGTAGTCGGTGACCTGGCCGACGCGGGTGTTGTCGACCTTGTAGGCGACCTTGCGCACCGGCGAGAACAGCGCATCGACCGGGATCAGGCCGATCGGCGCGTCCTCGGGACGGTTCTGCGACGCCGGCACGTAGCCCTTGCCGGCCTCGACGGTCATCTCCATCGAGATCTTGGCGCCCTGGTCGAGCGTGCACAGCACGAGGTTGGGGTTCATGACCTCGATGTCGGCGCCGGTCTCGATCATCGACGCCGTGACCTCGCCCGGGCCGTTGGCCTTGAGGCGGATGCGCTTCGGCCCCTCGCCATGCAGGCGCAGGCCGAGCGCCTTGATGTTGAGGACGATGTCGGTGACGTCCTCGCGCACGCCCGGGATCGAGGAAAACTCGTGCAGCACGCCCTCGATCTGGATGGACGACACCGCCGCCCCCTGCAGCGACGACAGGAGAATCCGGCGCAGCGCGTTGCCGAGCGTCAGCCCGAAACCGCGCTCGAGCGGTTCGGCGACCACGGTCGCGGCGCGCGCCGGGTCCTGACCCGGCTCGACGGTCAGCTTGTTCGGCTTGATCAAGGCCTGCCAGTTTTTCTGTAACACGGATGCGACCCCTTAAGTGGCGGGTTCAAGGCGGGAGCGGCGCACGGGCGCGCCGGCAGACTGCAAGCGAGCGTTCGTAGGACGGTCAGACGCGCCGGCGCTTGGGCGGACGACAACCGTTGTGTGGGATGGGCGTGACGTCGCGGATCGCCGTGATCGCGAAGCCGGCGGCCTGCAGCGCCCGCAGGGCGGACTCGCGCCCGGCGCCCGGTCCCCTGACCTCGATCTCGAGCGTGCGCATGCCGTGCTCCTGGGCCTTGCGGCCGGCGTCCTCGGCGGCGACCTGCGCGGCATAGGGCGTCGATTTGCGGCTGCCCTTGAAGCCCTTCGAGCCCGACGACGACCAGGCGATCACGTTGCCCTGGGCGTCCGTGATCGTGATCATCGTGTTGTTGAACGACGCGTTCACGTGCGCGACGCCCGAGGAGATGTTCTTGCGTTCGCGGCGGCGGACGCGTGCCGTTGCAGCTGGTTTGGCCATCGCTGGTCCTTCCGAGTCCTATAAAAGGCGCGCTACGACGCTTTCTTCTTGCCGGCGATCGGCCGCGCCTTGCCCTTGCGCGTGCGCGCGTTGGTGTGGGTGCGCTGGCCGCGGACCGGCAGGCCCTTGCGGTGGCGCAGCCCGCGGTAGCAGCCGAGGTCCATCAGCCGCTTGATGTTCATCGCGACCTCGCGGCGCAAATCACCCTCGACCTGGTAGTCGCGGTCGATCAGCTCGCGGATCCGCAGCACTTCGTCGTCGGTCAGCTGGCTAACCCGACGCTCCGCTGGGATGCCGACCTTGGCGCAAATCTCGGTCGCCTTGGTCCGGCCGATGCCGAAAATGTAAGTCAGGCCGATTTCGACGCGCTTCTGCGTCGGGATATTCACGCCCGCGATGCGTGCCACGCGCAAAACTCCTTATTTTACAGAGGCATACAGGATGCCGCCGGGACCCGAGCGTCCAGGTCCGACTTCGAGGGGGCGCATTATATGCATGAAAAAGGCCAAGTCAACCAAGGAGTCGCGGGGATTTTCGGGTCCGGGAGGGGTCAGCGGGCCGTCACCGGCACGGCGCCGACCTTGACGAGAACGGCCTCGATCTGACGGGTCACCTCGTCCATCTCGGCCATGCCGTCGATCGTATGGAGCACCCCGTGGGCCTGGTAGTAGGGCAGCAAGGGCTTGGTCAGCTCGTGGTAGGCCTTGAGCCGGGCGGTCACGGTCGAGGCGGTGTCGTCGGTTCGGCGGGTCAGATCCCGGCTGCCGCACACGTCGCATACGCCGGGGACCCGGGTCGGCTTGAACTGGTCATGGTAGCCGGTCCCGCAGGTCGCGCAGGTGAACCGCCCGGCGATCCGGACGACCAGGGCCGCGTCGTCGACCGCCATTTCGATGACCGCGTCGAGCTTGAGACGCTTCTTGGCCAGCATGTCGTCGAGCGCCCGAGCCTGGGCGACGGTGCGGGGAAAGCCGTCCAGGATGAAGCCCTTGGCGCAATCGGGCCGGTCGATGCGGTGGTCGATCAAGGCAATCAAGATGTCGTCGTCGACCAGTTGGCCCGACGCCATGACGGCACCGACCTTGAGGCCGAGCGCGCTACCGGACGCCACCTCGGCGCGCAGCATGTCGCCGGTCGAGAGCTGCACGATGCCGTGGGTCTCTTGTAAGCGCTTGGCCTGGGTACCCTTGCCGGCCCCGGGGGGGCCGAGCAGGATAATGTTCATCCCCGCCTCCCGCGGAGCTTGGCCTTCTTGATGAGCCCCTCGTACTGATGGGCCAGCAGGTGGGAATGGATCTGCGCCACCGTGTCCATGGTGACCGAGACCACGATCAAGAGGCTCGTGCCACCGAAGTAGAACGGCACAGAGTATTGCGAGATCAGGATCTCGGGCAAGGCGCAGATCACGGCCAGGTAAAGCGCTCCGATCACGGTCAGCCGGGTCAGCACATAGTCGAGGTGATCGGCGGTGTTCTTGCCGGGCCGGATGCCCGGAATGAAGCCGCCGTATTTCTTGAGGTTGTCGGCGGTCTCCGCCGGGTTGAAAACGATCGCCGTGTAGAAGAAGGCGAAGAAGCCGATCAGCGCGACGTAGAGGCTCATATAGAGCGGCTGGCCGTGCGCCAGGTTGTTGGCGAGCCAGTTCAGCCACTCCGGCCGGTCGGCCGACGAGCCGCTGAAGCCGGCGATCGTCGCGGGCAGCAAGAGGAGCGAGCTCGCGAAGATCGGCGGGATCACGCCCGACGTGTTGAGCTTGAGCGGCAGGTGCGAGCTGTCGCCGCCGAACATGCGGTTGCCGACCTGACGCTTGGGGTACTGCACCAGGATGCGTCGCTGCGCGCGCTCGATGAACACGATGAAGGCGACGACGCCGATCACCAGGACGAACAGGATGAGCATGAAACCTGCCGACAAGGCGCCCGTGCGGCCGAGCTCGAGCGTGCTGGCGAGCGCGTGCGGCAGGTTGGCGACGATGCCCGAGAAGATGATCAGCGAGATGCCGTTGCCGATGCCGCGGGCGGTGATCTGCTCGCCGAGCCACATCAGGAACACGGTGCCGCCGACCAGAGTGATGACCGTGGTCAGACGGAAGAAATAGCCGGGGTCCATCACCGCCGAACCGGTCGTGCCACGGAAACCCTCGAGCCCGACCGCGATGCCGTAGGCCTGGACCGCGGCGAGCAGCACCGTGCCGTAGCGCGTGTACTGGTTCAGCACCTTGCGTCCCGCCTCGCCCTCCTTCTTGAGCGCCTCCAGGCGCGGGCTCACGGCGGTCAGGAGCTGGATGATGATCGATGCCGAGATGTACGGCATGATGTTGAGGGCGAAGATCGTCATGCGCCGAAGCGCACCGCCGGCCAGCATGTCGAACATGCCGAGCACGCCGCCGGCGTTCTGGCGGAAGATGTCCTCCAGAACCCCAGGATCGATCCCGGGCATCGGGATGTAGGTGCCGAGGCGGTAGACCACCAGGGCGGCCAGGGTGAACCAGATCCGCTTCTTGAGCTCGGTCGCCTTGGCGAACGCGCCGAAATTGATGTTGGCGGCGAGCTGTTCGGCGGCGGATGCCATGGTCCCTCGGCCCGAAAAATCACATGTGGTGATGCGGCGCGGCGGCTCCTAGACCCGGCCTACGAGGCGGCCTCGGGCTGTGGCGGAAGCACCACCTTGCCGCCGGCCTTCTCGACCGCGGCGACGGCGGACGCCGACGCGGCGGCGACATCGATCGTCAGCTTGGCCGTGAGCTCGCCCTTGCCGAGCAGGCGGATCGGCGCCTCGGCGCGCCGCACCAGACCCGCGGCGTGCAGCTGGGTCCCCGACACCGCGGCCCCGGCATCGAGCCGGCCGGCATCGATCGCGGCCTGCAGCCGACCCAGGTTGACGATCTGGAACTCCTTGCGGAACAGGTTCTTGAAGCCGCGCTTGGGCAGCCGACGGTGCAGCGGCATCTGGCCGCCCTCGAAGCCCTTGATGCGCACGCCGGTGCGCGCCTTCTGGCCCTTGACGCCGCGCCCCGAGGTCTTGCCCAGACCCGAGCCGATGCCGCGCCCCAGGCGCTTCTTGCCGCGCCGCGCGCCGGGATTGTCGCGGATCTCGTTCAACTTCATGCCACTCTCCCTCGCGGATGCCGGGCGCCGGACGCCCGCATCCCGTTCTCGCGATCCGTCAGGCCGATTCCTCGACCCGCACCAGGTGGTGGACCTTCCGGATCATGCCGCGCACCGCCGGCGTGTCCTCGAGCTCGCGCGTGCGATGCAGCTTGTTGAGCCCGAGCCCCTTCAACGTCTCGCGCTGCAGCGAAACGCGGCCGATGGGGCTGCCGATCTGGGTCACCCGCAGTGTCTTGGCGGCGGCCATCGGGCTACTCCTTGACGGCGGCGGCCGCCGCCTCGCCGTCGCGGCGGCCGAGAATGTCGCTGACCTTGCGGCCGCGGCGCACCGCGACGGAGCGCGGCGACACCATGCCGCTCAGCGCGGCGAACGCCGCCTTGATCATGTTGTGCGGGTTCGACGTGCCGACCGACTTGGCCACCACGTCCTGCACGCCGAGCGCCTCGAACACCGCGCGCATCGGACCGCCGGCAATGATCCCGGTGCCGACCGGCGCGGTCCGCAACACGACGCGGCCGGCGCCGTAGTGGCCGTGGATGTCGTGATGCAGGGTGCGGCCCTCGCGCAGCGGCACGCGCACCATGCCGCGCTTGGCCTGGTCGGTCGCCTTGCGGATCGCCTCGGGCACCTCGCGGGCCTTGCCCGACCCGTGGCCGACCCGGCCCTTGCCGTCGCCGACCACGACCAGGGCGGCGAAACCGAAGCGGCGGCCGCCCTTCACGACCTTGGCGACGCGGTTGATGCTGACCAGCTTCTCGATCAGCTCCTCGCCGTCGCGATCCCGTTCCCGGGGGCGGTCGCGGTCGCGACCGCGGTCCTCTCGTGCCATCGCTCGTCCTCTCTAGAACGCCAGCCCGCCTTCGCGGGCGGCATCGGCCAGGGCCTTGATCCGGCCATGGAACATGTAGCCGCCGCGGTCGAACACGACGGTCTCGACGCCGGCCGCCTTGCAGCGCTCGGCGATCAGCTTGCCGACCGCCGTGGCGGCCTCGATGGTGGCGCCCGTCTTGAGCTGTCCGCGCAGCCCTTTGTCCAGGCTCGACGCCGCGCAGACCGTGACGCCGCGGGAGTCGTCGATCACCTGGACATAGATGTGCAGGCTCGAGCGGAACACCGACAGGCGCGGGCGCCCGTAGGCATGGCGGCGCAGCTTGTGGCGCACGCGCCGCTGGCGCCGTTCGAAGAGTTCGTTTGGCTTCAGCATGGGGCGCCTACTTCTTCTTGCCTTCCTTGCGCACGATCGTCTCTTCCTCGTACTTCACGCCCTTGCCCTTGTAGGGCTCGGGGCCGCGATAGCCGCGGATCTCCGACGCGACCTGGCCGACGCGCTGGCGGTCGGCGCCGCTCACCACCAACGTGGTCGGCTTCTCCGCGACGATCGTGATCCCCTTGGGGATCTTGTACTTGATCTCGTGGCTGTAGCCGAGCTGGAGCGTCAGGTCCGCGCCCTGCACCGCGGCGCGATAGCCGACGCCGTTGATCTCGAGCCGCCGGGTGAAGCCGGTCGCCACGCCGTGGACCATGTTGTTGAGCAGCGCACGGGTGGTGCCCCACATGGTGCGCGACTGCTTGGACGTCGAGCGCGGCTTGACGACGATCTTGTTGTCGGCGACCGCGGCGTCGACCTCGTCGGACAGATCGAGCTTGAGCTCGCCCAACTTGCCCTTGGCCGTGATCGTGCGCCCGGCCAGCGCGACCGTGACGCCCTTCGGGATTTCGACGGGATGCTTGCCGATGCGCGACATGATCAGAACACCCGACAGAGGACTTCGCCGCCGACATTGGCGGCACGTGCCTCGGAATCCGACATGACGCCCTGCGGCGTCGACAGGATCGCGATGCCGAGGCCGTTGTAGACGCGCGGCAGGTCCTTGATCTTCGAGTAGACGCGCCGGCCCGGGGTCGAGACGCGCTTGATCTCTTTGATCACGGGCTCGCCCTCGTGATACTTGAGCTCGATGCGCAGCTCGTTGATACCCTTGCGCATCTGCGATTCGCTGTAGCCCCGGATGTAGCCCTCGCGCCGCAGCACCTCGAGCACGTTGGTGCGCAACTTGGACGCCGGGCTCGACACCACGGACATGCGGGCGCGCTGGGCGTTCCGGATCCGGGTCAGCATATCCCCCAAGGGGTCGGTCATCGACATGTTACCGGCCCTCTCCTACCAGCTCGACTTGACCATGCCAGGGATCTGGCCGGTCGACGCCAGCTCGCGCAACGCGATGCGCGACAGCTTGAACTTGCGGTACACCGAGCGCGGCCGCCCGGTCAGCTCGCAGCGGTTGCGGATCCGCGTCGGCGACGAGTTGCGCGGCAGCTCCGCGAGCTTCAGGCGCGCCGCGAAGCGCTCCTCCTGATCGACCTTCTTGTCGTCGGCGATCGCCTTCAGGCGGGCGCGCTTGGCCGCAAAGCGCTGCGCCAGCCTGGTGCGCCGCTTGTTCTTCTCGACTGAGCTCGTCTTGGCCATAGGGTCCGATCCCTCGGTTTGAATCAGGATGCGAACGGCATGTCGAAGCCGCGCAGCAGCGCGCGCGCCTCGTCGTCCGTCTGCGCCGTCGTCACGATCACGATGTCCATGCCGCGCACCTCGTCGACGCGGTCGTAGTCGATCTCGGGGAACACGATCTGTTCCTTGAGGCCGATCGCGTAGTTGCCGCGTCCGTCGAAGCTCTTCGGGCTGACGCCGCGGAAGTCGCGCACGCGCGGCAGCGCGATGTTGATCAGCCGGTCGAGGAACTCGTACATGACGTGCTTGCGCAACGTCACCTTGACGCCGACCGGGATGCCCTCGCGCAGCTTGAACTGCGCGATCGACTTCGTGGACTTGGTCTTGACCGGGCGCTGGCCGGTGATCTTGGCGAGATCGCCCAACGCCGCGTCGACCTTCTTGGCATCCTGCGTGCCCTCGCCGACGCCCATGTTGACCACGATCTTCTCGATGCGCGGCACCTGCATGGCGTTCTTGTACTTGAACTCCGTCATCAGCTTGGGCCGGACGGTCTTCTCGTAGTGTTCCTGCAGCTTGGTCGCCATGGCGTCCCTCAAGCGTCGATGACTTCGCCGGACCGCTTGGCAAAGCGCACCTTGCGGCCGTCGGCGAGGAACTTGAACCCGACCCGGGTCGGCTTGTCGCTCTTCGGGTCGATGTGGGCGACGTTCGAGACGTGGATCGCGGCTTCCTTCTCGACGATGCCGCCCTGCTGCGCGGCGGACGCGCGGGTGTGGCGCTTGACGATGTTGACGCCACGCACCCTGACCCGGTCCTCCTGCGGCATGACCTCGAAAACCTCGCCGGTCTTGCCGCGGTCGCGACCGCTGATCACGATCACCTTGTCGCCCTTCTTGATCTTGAGCTTGGCAGCCATCTAGAGGACCTCGGGCGCGAGCGAGATGATCTTCATGAAGTTCTTCGAGCGCAGCTCGCGGGTGACCGGCCCGAAGATGCGGCTGCCGATCGGCTCGTTCTGCTTGGTGATCAGCACCGCCGCATTGGTGTCGAAGCGGATCAGGCTGCCGTCCGGCCGGCGGATCGGGGTCGCGGTGCGCACGATCACGGCGCGGTGAACGTCGCCCTTCTTGACGCGGCCGCGCGGGATCGCCTCCTTGACCGAGACCACGATGACGTCGCCGATGCTGGCGAACTTCCGCTTCGAGCCGCCCAGCACCTTGATGCACATGACCCGGCGCGCGCCGGAATTGTCGGCGACTTCCAAGTTGGTTTGCATCTGGATCATGACGTCAGGCCCCCGCGCCTGAGGAACTGGCGGCGGCCTGGTCGCCGACGACCTCCCAGCACTTGGTCTTGGAGATCGGCCGCGTCTCGCGGATCTGCACGCGGTCGCCGACCTTGCAGCGATTGGTCTCGTCGTGCGCCGCGTACTTCTTCGAGCGCGTGATGAACTTCTTGTAGACCGGGTGCATGACGCGACGCTCGACCACCACCGTGACGGTCTTGTTGCGCTTGTCGCTCACCACCGTGCCCCACATGATTCGCCTGGGCATCTCGCTCTGCTCCTCGCTCGGCCTACTTCGCCGCGGCCTTCTCGGCCAGAATGGTCTTGATGCGCGCGATGTCGCGCCGCACGACGCGCACCCGCGCGGTGTTCTCGAGCTGGCCGCTCGCCCGCTGGAAGCGCAGGTTGAACTGCTCCTTCTTCAGCTCGACGAGCTGATCCTTGAGCTCGTCGTCGGTCTTCAGGCGCACGTCGACGGCCTTCATGGGCTAGCTCCCCTCGCCGGCGCGCTGCACGAAGCGCGTCGAGATCGGCAGTTTCGCGGCCGCGAGCGCGAACGCCTCCGAGGCGAGGCTCTTCGGCACGCCGTCGACCTCGAACATGATGCGGCCCGGCTTGATCCGGCAGACCCAGTATTCCGGCGTGCCCTTGCCCGAGCCCATGCGCACCTCGGCGGGCTTGGTCGACACCGGCACGTCGGGGAACACGCGCACCCAGACGCGGCCGAGACGCTTGATGTGGCGCGTCATGGCGCGCCGCGCCGCCTCGATCTGACGCGCGGTGATCCGGCCGGGCTCGACCGCCTTCAGGCCGTAGGCGCCGAAGTTCAGGGTGAAGCCGCCCTTGGCCTGGCCGTGGATGCGGCCCTTGTGGGCCTTGCGGTATTTCGTGCGGGCTGGCTGCTGCATGTCTCGGCTCTTTCCTTCCGGCTCAGCGCGTCGGCTGCTGCTCGGCGGCGCGCTTGTCCTGCGCCATCGGGTCGTGGGCCATCACCTCGCCCTTGAACACCCACACCTTGACGCCGCAGGTGCCGTAGGTGGTCTTGGCGGTCGCGGTGCCGAAATCGACGTCGGCGCGCAGGGTGTGGAGCGGCACGCGGCCTTCGCGATACCACTCGAGCCGGGCGATCTCGGCGCCGCCGAGGCGGCCCGAACAGTTGATCCGGATGCCCTGGGCGCCCAGCCGCATCGCCGACTGCACCGCGCGCTTCATGGCGCGACGGAACGCGACGCGCCGCTCGAGCTGCTGGGCGATCGCCTCGGCGACCAGCTTGGCGTCGATCTCGGGCTTGCGGATCTCGACGATGTTGAGGTTGACCTCGCCGCCGGTGGTCTTGCCGAGGTCGGCGCGCAGCTTCTCGATGTCGGCGCCCTTCTTGCCGATCACCACGCCCGGACGGGCGGTGTGGATGGTGATGCGCGCCTTCTTGGCCGGCCGCTCGATCACGACGCGGCTGATGCCGGCTTGCGAGAGCCGATCCATCAGGTACTTGCGCAGCTTCAGGTCCTCGTGCAGCAGGCCGGCGTAGTCCTTGTTGGCGAACCAGCGCGAGTCCCACGTGCGGTTGATGCCGAGGCGGAGCCCGATCGGATTGACCTTCTGACCCATTACGCAGTCTCCTCGCGCTCGCGCACCACGACGGTGAGGTGGCTGAACGGCTTTTCGACACGGCCGGCGCGCCCCCGGGCGCGCGCATGGAAGCGCTTCAAGGCGAAGCTCTGGCCGACCGTGGCCTCCTTGACGTAGAGCCGGTCGACGTCGAGCTGGTGGTTGTTCTCGGCGTTGGCGATCGCCGACTGCAGCACCTTGCGGACGTCCTTGGCGATCCGCCGCTTCGAGAAGGTCAGCTCGGCGAGCGCCGCCGACGCCTTCTTGCCGCGGATCAGCTGGGCGACCAGGTTGAGCTTGCGCGGGCTGGTGCGCAGGTTGCGCAGCACGGCCTGGGCTTCGGTCTCGGGCAGGCGCCGGGGTGCGGATTTCTTGCCCATGGCCTACTTCCTCTTCACCTTCTTGTCCGAGGAGTGGCCGTAGAACACGCGGGTCGGCGAGAACTCGCCGAACTTGTGCCCGATCATGTTCTCGGTCACCAGCACCGGGATGAACTTCTGGCCGTTGTAGACCCCGAAGGTCAGCCCGACGAACTGCGGCAGGATGGTCGACCGCCGCGCCCAGATCTTGATGATCTCGTTGCGGCCCGACGCGCGCGACTTCTCCGCCTTCTTGAGCAGATAGCCGTCGACGAACGGGCCCTTCCAAACCGAACGCGCCACGTGCGGTGCTCCTTACTTGGCGTGACGACGGCGCACGATCAGGCGATCCGTCTTCTTGTTGTTGCGCGTCTTCTTGCCCTTGGTGCCCTTGCCCCACGGCGTCACCGGATGACGGCCGCCCGAGGTGCGGCCTTCGCCGCCGCCATGCGGGTGGTCGATCGGGTTCATCGCGACGCCGCGCACCGACGGGCGCTGGCCGAGCCAGCGCATGCGCCCGGCCTTGCCGTAGTTGATGTTCTGCTGATCGGGGTTCGACACCGCGCCGATCGAGGCCATGCAGTCGCCGCGCACGATGCGGACCTCGCCCGAGCCGAGCCGGAGCTGCGCGTAGCCCTGGTCGCGGCCGACGAGCTGCACGTAGGTCCCCGCGGCGCGCGCCAGCTGGCCGCCCCGGCCGGGCTTCAGCTCGACGTTGTGCACGATGGTCCCGATCGGGATGTTCTTGAGCGGCATCGCGTTGCCGGGCTTCACGTCGGTGCGCTCGCCCGACACCACCTTGTCGCCCGCCTTGAGACGCTGCGGCGCCAGGATGTAGGCGAGCTCGCCGTCCTCGTACTTCACCAGCGCGATGAAGGCGCTGCGGTTGGGATCGTACTCGAGCCGCTCGACGGTCGCCGCGACGTCGAACTTGCGCCGCTTGAAGTCGATCGTACGGTAGGTGCGCTTGTGGCCGCCGCCGCGCTGCCACATGGTGATGCGGCCGTGGTTGTTGCGCCCGCCGCTCTCGCGCAGGCCCTTGGTCAGAGCCTTGACGGGCTTGCCCTTCCACAGCTCGGACCGGTCGACCAGCACGAGCTCGCGCATCGACGGCGTGACGGGTTGATAGGATTTCAACGCCATGGCTCAGATCCCCGTGGTCACGTCGATCGACTGGCCGGCCGCCAAGGTGACCATCGCCTTCTTGTAGTCCGAGCGGCGGCCCGGCCGGCCGCGGAACATCTTGATCTTGCCCTTGACCCGGACGGTGTTGACCGCCGTCACGGTGACGCCGAACACGCCCTCGACCGCGGCCTTGATCTCGGGCTTGGTGGCGTCCAGCGCGACCTTGAAGACCACCTGGTTGTGCTCCGAGGTGCGCGTCGCCTTCTCGGTGATCACCGGCGCCAGGATGACGTCGTACATCTGCTGCTTGGTCAGCACGGCCTTGGCCTTGCCCTTCGACGACGCGCTCATTTCAGGCGGGCCTCCAGATGCTCGACCGCGGCGCGGGTCAGGACCAGCGTGTCGCGGCGCAGGATGTCGTAGACGTTGGCGCCCTGCTGGGGCAGCAGGTCGACGCCCTTGAGATTGGCCGCCGCGCGCCGCACCCCGTCATGGATCTCCGGGCCGTCGATCACCAGCACCGAGGTCCAGCCGAGCGCCGCGAAGGCCTGCGCCAGCTCCTTGGTCTTGGCGGTCTCGCCCAACCCGTCGACGACCACCAGCTTGCCCTCGGCCTGCTTGGTCGACAGCGCGGTCTTGAGGCCGAGCTTGCGCACCTTCTTGGGCAGGTCGTAGCCGTGATCGCGCACCACCGGGCCGAAGATGCGGGCGCCGCCGCGGAACTGCGGCGAGCGCAGGCTGCCCTGCCGCGCGTTGCCGGTGCCCTTCTGGCGGTAGGGTTTCTTGGTCGTGCCGCTGATGTCGGAGATGCCCTTGGTCTTGTGGGTGCCGGCGCGGCGCTTGGCGAGCTGCCAGTCGACCACCCGCGCCAGGATGTCGGCGCGCGGCGCGAGCCCGAACACCTCGTCGGCCAGCTCGATGGTGCCGACGTCCTGCGCCTTGAGGTTCTTGACCGTGATCTGCATGTCAGTCGGCCCCCGCCGGCTTGGCCGCGTCGCCCGTCGCGCCCTGGGCCGCCGCCTTGAGCGCGGCCGGATAAGGCACGTCCTTCGGGCGCGGCCGTTTGACCGCGTCGCGCACCAGCACGAAGCCGCCCTCGGCGCCCGGCACCGCGCCCTGGATCATCAGGAGGCCGCGCGCCGCGTCGGTGCCGACCACCTTCAGGTTGAGGGTGGTCACGCGATCGACGCCGAGATGCCCCGCCATCTTCTTGTTCTTGAACGTGCGGCC
This sequence comes from Candidatus Sulfotelmatobacter sp., assembly GCA_035507915.1. Lineage (GTDB taxonomy): Bacteria > Pseudomonadota > Alphaproteobacteria > Elsterales > Elsteraceae > JACQAI01. The sequence continues at coordinate 964 of DATJNS010000273.1, read as the reverse complement.
GGGATCCTGGCGGTTGCCGGTCGAGCCGAGCGAGCGATGCGAGATCGACACGCCGTGGGTCGCGCGCAGGCCGCCGAAGTTCCAGCGCTTCATGCCGCCCGCGAAGCCCTTGCCGATCGAGGTGCCGACGACGTCGACGAACTGGCCGGCCACGAAGTGCTCGACCGAGAGCTCCGCGCCGACCTCGAGCACGGCGTCGGCCGCGACGCGGAACTCGGCGAGCTTCTTCTTGGGCTCGACCTTGGCCTTGGCGTAGTGGCCGCGCATCGGCTTCGGCACGTTCTTCACCTTGGCGGTGCCGACGCCGAGCTGCACGGCGCTGTAGCCGTCCTTCTCGGCGGTCTTGACCGCGACGACCTGGCAGCTGTCGACCTTGAGCACGGTGACGGGCACGTGCGCGCCCTCGGCCGTGAAGACGCGCGTCATGCCGAGCTTCTGCGCGATCAGACCGGATCGCATGGCGGCCATCTCCTAGAGCTTGATCTCGACGTCGACGCCCGACGCCAGATCGAGCTTCATCAGCGCGTCGACGGTCTGCGGCGTCGGATCGACGATGTCGAGCAGCCGCTTGTGGGTGCGGATCTCGAACTGCTCGCGGCTCTTCTTGTCGATGTGCGGCGAGCGGTTGACGGTGAAGCGCTCGATCTCGGTCGGCAGCGGGATCGGACCGCGCACGCGCGCGCCGGTCCGCTTCGCCGTGTTGACGATCTCGCTGGTCGACTGGTCGAGCACCCGGTGGTCGAACGCCTTGAGGCGGATGCGGATGTTTTGGCTTTCCATGGTCTGGTTCTCCGGGGTCCCGCCCCGCCCTCCCCGGTGCGCGCTAGGCGATGATCTTGGCGACGACGCCGGCGCCGACGGTCTTGCCGCCTTCGCGGATCGCGAAGCGCAGGCCCTCGTCCATCGCGATCGGCGCGATCAGCTCGACCTGCATCGAGATGTTGTCGCCTGGCATCACCATCTC
>DATJNS010000272.1:0-16671 GCA_035507915.1 Candidatus Sulfotelmatobacter sp. | reverse complement strand
CCCAGCCCGCTGACCGACAGCCCGCCGTAGTTGAGGCCGAGCCCGGTCGACAGCCAGGCGATCGCGCTGCCGACGACGATGGCGACCAGGCCCGCCGGCACGCCCTTGAAATAGCGCATGCCGCCGAACCAGTTCATCATGATGACGGCGAAGCAGATCACGCCGATCATCGGCGTCATGAACATCTCGGAGGCCGGCTTCATCGAGATGAAGGTGATCGAGATGCCGGCCAGCGAACCGAGCAGCGCGGCGCGCGGCGTGATGCGGCGGATCACCGGCGCGACGAAGCCGCCCGCCATCAGGACGAAGCTCTGCACGAACACCCAGGTGAGGCCGGCTTCCCATGCCTGCACCGGATCCTTGCTCGCGATCAGGATCGGCAGCATGACGACGAACGTGACGACGAACATGTGCGGCACGCTGATGCCCGACGGCAGGGCGCAGACGTCGGTGCGTCCGGTCTCGCGCGCGAGACGATAGGCGAGCCACGCGTAGTACACCGTGCTGAGGAACAGCATCAGGCCGGTCGCCGGCAGGATGCGGCCGAACACGAGATCGTCCGGCATCTTGAGCACGAAGCGCAGCAGTCCCGTCAGCACCAGCATGTTGACCAGGATGTTGGTGCCGAAGCCGAAGAACGCGTTCCAGTCGCCGGCGACCCACAGGCGGGGCCGGAACGCTGCCGGGGTTGCGCTGGTTGCCATCGGTCGTCCTCCGTTCCGCTATCCGATTGCGTCGATCAGCTGGCTCGAGCTGCCGACCCAGCCGAAAATCCCGCCCTGCGCACGGATCATGTCGAGCGCGGCAGCGTGGAGCTCCGGGAAGTACGACGCCACGCAGTCGCCCAGCACCAGGCAGTCGTAGCCGCGGTCGTTGGCTTCGCGCACGGTGGTGCTGACGCACACCTCGGTCGTCACGCCGGTGACGATCAGGCGCTCGATGCCGCGGTTCCGGAGGATGGCGTGCAGGTCGGTCGCGAAGAACGCGCCCTTGCCCGGCTTGTCGATCACCGGCTCGCCGGCGGCCGGCGCCAGCTCCGGGATGATGTCGTGCCCGGGCTCGCCGCGGATCAGGATGCGGCCCATCGGTCCGGGGTCGCCGATGCCGACCGCGAAGCGGCCGCGCGCCTTCTTGGCAGGCGGCAGGTCGGCGAGGTCGGGCCGGTGCCCCTCACGGGTGTGGATCACCATCATGCCGGCGGCGCGCGCCGCCGCGAGCAGGCGCTGGAGCGGCGCGATCGCGCGGCGCACCAGCGACACGTCGTTGCCGAGCGCGGCGCCGAAGCCCCCCGGCTCGACGAAGTCGCGCTGCATGTCGATGATCACCAGCGCGGTGCGCGTCGGCTCGAACTCGAACGGATAGGGATCCGCCTGAACCGTCGCCACCGAAAGCCTCCCCGCTTCGTGGGCGAGCAGGCACGCAAGTTATGTGCCAGGGGTGCGCAGACGACGGACGAATCGGCAAGCGCCGCCGATCAACGATGCGGGCGTCGCGCGGCCGTCCCGCTTGCGGCGCCGGCCGATGTGGCGGGCGTTCAGTCCCCGGGGCTGTGCACCGGTCCGTTCGTGATCACGTCGACCGGGTGCTCGGCGTCCTCCTTGAGCGGCGGGGGCGGCGGCGGTCCGATCGTCGGCGACGTCGACGGCGTGAAGGTGGCCATGCACTGAGCCTTCAGGTCCGCGCTCTCGATCGCGTCGCACTCACTGTGGGCGCGCTCGGCGCGGAAGCCCGGGCTGCTCTGCAGGTCGGCATCGTAGGCCGCGCTGGCCTTGCGGTTGGCGGCCGGATCGTCGGCTCGGCCGGTGCCGGCGCCGGCGATCAGGAGCGCCGCGGTCGCGGCGAGGATGGCAGCGGTTCGCTTCATGTCGTTCTCCCTCCGGTCGTCCCCCCGTCAGGCCGCCGCCGACGCCCGTCCGCCCGCTGCCGACGGCGCCACGGCGATCAGCACGCTGCACGGCGCGTGCGCGATCAGCTGCTGGCCGACCGAGCCGCTCCACAGGCGTGCCAGCAAACCTTGCTCCCGATGGCCGATCACGATCAAGTCGGCGCCGATGCGCTTCGCGAGTTGGGCGATGTCCTGCGCCGGATTGGGCCCGCGCGACAGCGTGCCGTCGGCCGTCAGCCCGACTCCACGCAAGGCCTCGACGCCCTCGTCGAGGACCTTGCGCATCTCGGCCTCCTCGATGTCGAAGAGCCCGCCGGGCAGCGCGCTCTCGCCCATCAGCTCGCCGGGGGTCAGATGGACGACCGACAGCAGATGGACCGCCGCGCCGAGCTGGCGGGCGAGTTCGGTGGCTTCACGCAAGGCTTCGCGCCCTTCGCGGCTGCCATCGAAGGCGAGCAGGAGTTTCGTGAACATGGGGCACCTATCCCGATCGAAACGGTTCGTGGCGTCGACGATGATCGCGATTGCGCCGCGGCGAATTGATCGAGATCAAGAACGGGCGGGCGGCCCCGCATCGGTCGGCCCGCCGCGCGGGGGTGTGTCCGGCTTCTCATCGTCGATCAGGATGCGGAGCGCATCGCCGTCGGGATCGTCGAACTGGCCGCTGCGCAGCGCCCAGAAGAAGGCCGCCAAGCCGACCAGGCCGAGCACCAGCGCCAGCGGCAGCAGGACCAGCATCTGGTTCACGGCGTGCTCCGCCGCCGCCCCTGCAGCCGCAACGCGTTGCCCACCACGGTGAGCGACGACGCCGACATCGCGAGCGCGGCGAGCAGCGGGGTCATCACGCCGGCGATCGCGAGCGGCACCATCACCGCGTTGTAGAGCACCGAGAACGCGAAGTTCTGGCGCACCAGCCGGCGCGCACGGCGTGCCGTGCGCAGCGTCTCGAGCACGGGCGCCAGCGCGTCGCCCTGGAACACGGCGTCGGCCGCGGTCTGGCTGACGTCGGCGGCCGAGGCCGGCGACATCGAGGCGTGCGCGCCGGCGAGCGCCGGCGCGTCGTTGAGCCCGTCGCCGACCATCAGGACGCGGTGGCCGTCGCGCGCGAGCGCCGCGAGCCGAGCGAGCTTCTGCGCCGGCAGGCAACGCGCCGACCACTCGGCGATGCCGAGCCGGTGCGCGAGCGCGCGCACGACGGGCGTGCGGTCGCCGGACAAGAGAACGATGCGCCGGCCGGAGCGCTTCAAGGCATCGACGATCGCGAGCGCGTCGGGGCGCAGCGCGTCGCTGAAGCCGAACCGCAATGGCGTCCGGCCGTCGCCGCCGAGCCAGATCTCGGCCTCGTCCGCAGCCGCGTCGTCCCGGCCATCGTCGCCGCCGCCGCACCACGCGGCGCTGCCCAAGCGGACCTCGCGACCGTCGATTGTCGCCGCGAGCCCCTGCCCCGGATGCTCGGCGACGTCCGCGATCGCGGCGGCCTCGGGCGCGGCGCGCACGAGCGCGCGGGCGAGCGGATGCCGGCTCGAGCGCGCGATGCCGGCGGCGAGCGCGAGCGCTTCGGCCGGCCGGGCGGCATCCTCGAGCAGCGTCGGCCGGCCGCGCGTCAAGGTGCCGGTCTTGTCGAACACGACGCAATCGACCTCGGCGAGGCGCTCGAGCGCGGTCGCGCTCTTGAGCAGAACGCCGCGGCGGAACAGCCGACCGCTCGCCACCACCTGGACCGCGGGCACGGCGATGCCGAGCGCGCACGGACAAGTCACGATCAGGACCGCGACGGCGTCGAGCAGCGCGGTCTGCCAGTCGAGTCCGGCGAGCCACCAGCCCACGAAGGTCGCGAACGCGGCGCCGTGGACGATCGGCACGTAGAGGCGCGCCGCGCGGTCGGCGATCGCGACGTAGCGGGCGCGCCCCTGCTCGGCGGTCTCCATGAGGCGCACGATCTCGGCCAGCAGGGTCTTCGGGCCGACCGCATCGACGCGCACGGTCAGGGGCGCCGTCAGGTTGACGGTGCCGGCGAACACGCGGGTCGCCGGCGCCGCCTCGGCCGGCAGGCTTTCGCCCGACAGCGCGCTCATGTCGAGCTCGGAGCGGCCATGCTCGACCGTGCCGTCGGCGGCGATGCGCTCGCCCGCGGCGACCAGCAGCCGGTCGCCGACGGTGAGCTCGCCGAGCGGCAGCGCGACGGCGCGACCGTCGGCGCGCAGGACAGTCGCCGACTTGGCCGCCAGCGCCAGCAGATGCTGCGCCGCCGAGCGCGCACGGCCGCGTGCGCGGCGATCGAGATAGCGGCCGATCAGCAGCAGGAACAGCAGGCTGACCGCGGCATCGAAATAGGCGAGCCGGCCGCCGCGCATGGTCTCGAACAGGCTGATGAGGGCGGTCAGCAGCACGCCGACCGAGATCGGCACGTCCATGTTGACCGCGCGGTGGCGCAGCGCGCGCCATGCCGAGGTGAAGAACGGCATGCCGGCGTAGGCCGTGGCGGGCAGCGCGATCAACGCCGAAAGCCACAGCATCAGGGCGCGAGTCGACGGGCCCATGCCTTCGGCCAGCCCGGACCACACCGCGACCGACAGCAGCATCACATTGCCCGATGCGAAGGCGGCGACCGCGAGCGCCCGCAGCAGGCGGCGATCCTCGGCGTCGGCGCCGGTCTCGGCCGCTGCGTCCTCGAACGGGGTCGCGCTGAAGCCGAGGTCGGTGATCCGCGCAACCAGGGCGTCGGCACGCGCCGTCTTGCCGTCCCAGGCCAGCTTGAGCCGCCGCGTGGTGAAATTGACGCGCGCTTCGCGGACCCCGGGCTCCGCGGCGAGCGCGTGCTCGATGCGCTGGATGCAGCCGGCGCAGTGGATGCCGTCGACCCGCAGGGTCAGGCGGTTGAGACCGTCGGCGTCGCGCGCGACGAAGCCGTCGAGTGCGATCGCAGGAGCCGCCGCCGCGCCGTCGAGCGCGAGCGCAGTCATGGCGCCGAGAAGCGCATCGAGCGTTGCTCGCGTGCGCTGCCGCGCTCGAGCAGCAGGTCGAGCTGCCACAATCCGGGCAGCGGCAGATCGTACGGGGCGAGGTAGACGCCGTTGCCGACGTTGCGGAACGCGAGGCGCTCGTCGAGGCCGCCCTGCAGGGGACGCGCCACCAGGCCGGTCACCGCGAGATCGTCGAGCCGGCGCGTCGCGGCATCGGACGCCACGACCACGAGCGTGCCGCGGTGTTCGGTTCCGCTGCGGTTCTCGAGCGTGACGCGCCAACCGAGCTTGGCCTCTTGGGCGGCCTCGTGCAGCACGGCGTTGTGCGCGAGCCCGCGCTCGTAGGGGTTCGACACCGCCACCCCCGGATCGGTGCTGACCGCGAGGTAGGCGAAACCGGCCTGAACGGCGACGAGCAGAACCAGTCCGGCGACGAAGACGAGCGGAATCCAGCGTCCGTCCTGGTCGTCGTGATGGCGGGTCGTCATCGCGTCGGTCCCGTGAAGTCGACGTGTCGCGCCGTGTGGGCGCCGGCGTCGTCGGTCGCCGCGATGCTGTAGTCGAGCTTGCCGGCGTCGTGCCAGGCCGCCTGCGGCACGGTCACGAAGGCCCGCACGGTCTCGACGCCATCCGGTTTGACCTCGAGCGTCGTGTCGTCGCTGGTGAGCAGCGACAGCCGGCCGTCCGGCAGGCCGTCGAGGCTCAGAGTCACGCGCTGCGGCAGGTTCGACTTGTTTAGGATCTTGAGCGTCACGTTGTTGCGGATCGCGCCGTCCGACAGGCGCACGAACAACGGATTGCGATCGGGCAGGACGTTGAGGTCGAGCGCGTTGCGGGTCAGCAGCACGGTCAGCACGCCGATGCCTACCCCGGCATAGATCAGGCCGTAGATCACGATGCGCGGGCGCACGAAACGCCACCGCTTGGGCGTGCCTTCGGGCGCGGTCAGGTTGCGCTCGGTGTCGTAGTCGATCAGCCCGCGCGGCAGATCGAGCCGCTCCATGATGCTGTCGCAGGCGTCGATGCACAGGCCGCACGAGATGCAGCCGAACTGCAGCCCGTCGCGGATGTCGATGCCGGTCGGGCAAACCTCGACGCATTGGTGGCAGTCGACGCAGTGCCCGCGCCCCTCCCAGCCCTCGCCGGTACGGTGCTTGCCGCGCGGTTCGCCGCGCCGCGGGCGATAGCTGACGACCAGCGAATCGCGGTCCATCATGGCGCCCTGGAAGCGCGCATAGGGGCACATGAAGGTGCATACGTTCTCGCGCGCCCAGCCGGCGAGCATGTAGGTCGCGGCGGTCAGCAGGCCGATGGTCGCCCACACGCCGGTCGACGCGTGCAGCGTGACGATGTCGTGCACCACGGTCGGCGCGTCGTCGAAATAGAGCACCCAGGCGCCGCCGGTGAGCGCCGCGATCACGATCCAGGCGGCGTGCTTGGTCAGCCGGAGCCCGACCTTGTGCGTGCTCCAGGGCGCGCGCGCGAGGCGCATGCGCTGGGTCCGGTCGCCCTCGATCAGGCGCTCGACCAGGAAGTAGAGGTCGGTCCACACGGTCTGCGGGCAGGCCCAGCCGCACCATACGCGACCGGCCAGCGCCGTGACCAGGAACAGGCCGATCGCCATCATGACGAGGATGCCGGTGAGCACGTAGGCTTCCTGCGGCCAGATCTCGAAGAAGAAGAAATAGGCCTTGCTGTGCGGCATATCGATCAGGATCGCCTGATGCGGCGCGTAGGGCCCGCGGTCCCAGCGCAGCCAGGGCGCGCCGTAATAGATCGCCATCAGCGCCGCCATCACGATCCACTTGGCGGTGCGGATCCGTCCGTGCGCCGCCTTGGGAAACACCGGCTCGCGGGCCTGGACCCAGCCCGAGAACCCGGCCGGCGCGTCGTCGAGGGGAGGGGCCATGCTGCCGGCCCCTATTCGCCGCCGCCCAGCGAGTGGACGTACAGCGTCAGCTTCTTGATCGTGATGTCGCTCAAGCGGCCTTCCCAACTCGGCATGACGCCGTGTCGCGCCAACGTGATGGTCTGCACGATCGTCGCCTTGTCGCCGCCGTAGAGCCAGATGGCGTCGTTGAGGCGCGGCGCGCCGACCTCGCGGCTGCCGTCGCCCTTGGGGCCGTGGCAGCTCGCGCACTGCTGGGCGAAGATCGCTTCGCCGCGCTTGGCCGCCGCCGGGTCGGTCTGGTGCCCGGTGAGCGAGAGCACGTACTCGGCGGCGTCGTTGATCTGCTGGCGGTTGAGCATGCCGGCCGTGCCGAACGCCGGCATCTGGGTCAGCCGCGTGTCCGGATGCGTCGAATTGATGCCGACCTGGATCGTGCGCTGGATGTCCGCGAGCTTGCCGCCCCACAGCCAATCGTCGTCGAGCAGGTTGGGGTAGCCGGGTTGGCCCTGCGCGCCGGAGCCGTGGCAGGGCGTGCAGTTGTTGACGAACGCGGCACGGCCGCCGGCGAGCGCGAAGCGCAGCAGGTCGGGATCCTTGGCAATCGTCTCGAGCGAGCTCTGGGCGAGCTTGAGATTGAGGCCGGCCTGCGCCGCCTCGGCGCGCTCCAGCTCGGTGTTGGCGGCGCCGCGCGAGCTCCAGTTGAACAGCCCGTGGGTGAAGCCGTTGCCGACCGGCCAGGTCGGATAGACGATCCAGTAGCCGACCGCGAACACGACGCACGCCAGATAGACGAGCGCCCACCAGCGCGGCGGCCGCGTCTCGAGTTCGCGGATGCCGTCCCACTGGTGGTGGCCGAGCGGCGTGCCGCTGACCGGATCGATCTCGTGGCGCTCAGCCATGGCGGTCGGCCCCCTGCTGGGTGTCTTCGGCGAACGGCAGCTGCGCGTCCGCCTCGTAGCGCCGGCGGCTGCCCGGCCGGAAGACCCAGACGAACATGCCGACGAACAGCGCCAGGAACACGACCAGGCCGATCACGCGGGTGAGGGAGACGAGCTCTTCGAACGGCATCGGTGGGCCCTCAACGATAGAAATCGGCGGTCGGCCGCAGCGCCGGGAAATCGACCAGCGTGCCGAGCATCTGCAGGTAGGCGACCAACGCGTCCATCTCGGACAGCATCGCCGGGTTGCCGTCGAAGTCGCGCGCCACTGTCTTCGGATAGCGCTTGAGCAGCGCGTCGGCGTCTGTCGCCTCGGGATCGGCCTGCGCCCTGAGGTCGGCGAGCGCGTTGGCGATCATGTCGTCCGTGTAGGGCACGCCGACGCGGCGATTGGCGACCAGGTGCGCCGCGATGTCGTCGGACCGCAGCGGCGTGGTAAGCAGGAAGCCGTAGCTCGGCATCACGGATTCCGGCACCACGCTGCGCGGATCGGCGAGATGACGCACGTGCCATTCGTCCGAATAGCGGCCGCCGACGCGCGCCAGATCCGGGCCGGTGCGCTTGGAGCCCCACTGGAACGGGTGGTCGTACATGCTCTCGGCGGCGAGGCTGTACGGTCCGTAGCGCTCGACCTCGTCGCGCAACGGTCGGATCTGCTGGCTGTGGCAGAGATAGCAGCCCTCGCGGATGTAGATGTCGCGGCCGGCCAGCTCGAGCGGCGTGTACGGCCGCATGCCGTCGACCTTCTCGATCGTGTTCTCGATCACGAACAGCGGCGTGATCTCGACGATGCCGCCGAACGAGATCGCGACCAGGATCGCGATCACGAAGAACGGCGCGTGGCGCTGGATCCAGCCATGGACGTCGTAAAGCGACATTGCGGCCTCACTCAGCCGGCATGGCGGCGGCCACGGCGGCCGCCGGCGCGGCGTCCGCCGCAACCGAGGGCTGCTGCGTCGTACGCCACAGGTTGTAGACCATGATCAGGACGCCGCTGAGGAACACGACGCCGCCGATCGCGCGGATCAGGTAGTAGGGATGCATCGCCGCGACGGTCTCGACGAAGCTGTACTGCAGGAAGCCCAGCTCGTCGTAGGAGCGCCACATCAGCCCCTGCATGATGCCCGACGTCCACATCGAGGTGATGTAGAGCACGATGCCGAGCGTGCCGAGCCAGAAGTGCCACTCGACCAGGCGCCAGCTGTAGAGGTCGCGCTTGTTGTAGAGGCGCGGGAACAGGTAGTAGATCGCGCCGAAGCTGATGAAGGCGTTCCAGCCGAGCGCGCCCGAATGCACGTGGCTGATCGTCCAGTCGGTGTAGTGCGAGAGCGCGTTGACGGTCTTGATCGCCATCATCGGGCCTTCGAACGTGCTCATGCCGTAGAACGCGGTCGCGACCACCATGAAGCGCAGGATCGGGTCGGTGCGCAGGCGGTTCCAGCGGCCCGACAGGGTCATGATGCCGTTGATCGCGCTCGCCCATGACGGCATCCACAGCATCACCGAGAAGGTCATGCCCAGGGTCTGCGTCCAGTCGGGCAGCGCGGTGTAGTGCAGGTGGTGCGGGCCCGCCCAGATGTAGATGAAGATCAGGCTCCAGAACGACACGATCGACAGCCGGTAGGAATAGATCGGCCGCTCGGCCTGCTTCGGCAGGAAGTAGTACATGATGCCGAGGAAGCCGGCGGTCAGGAAGAAGCCGACGGCGTTGTGGCCGTACCACCATTGCGTCATCGCGTCCTGCACGCCGGCGAACAGCGAGTAGCTCTTGGCGCCGAACGGCGACACCGGCACGGCCAGATTGTTGACGATGTGGAGCACCGCGATCGTCAACATGAAGGCGAGGTAGTACCAGTTCGACACGTAGATGTGCGATTCACGCCGGGTCATCAGCGTGCCGACGAAGACGATGATGTAGGTCACCCAGACGATCGTCAGCCACAGGTCGGCGAGCCACTCGGGCTCGGCGTACTCGCGGCTCTGGGTGACGCCGGTGACGTAGCCGATCGCCGCCAGCAGGATGAAGAGCTGATAGCCCCAGAACACGAACTCGCCGGCGAAGCCGCCGAACAGGCGGACGCGGCAGGTGCGCTGAACGACGTGGAACGAGGTGCCGAGCAGGATGTTGCCGCCGAACGCGAATATCACGGCGCTGGTGTGGACCGGACGCAGGCGGCCGAACGTCGTCCACGGCAGATCGAGATTGAGCACCGGATAGGCGAGCTCGAAGGCGATGTACACGCCCATCGCCATCCCGACCACCGCCCAGAACACCCCGGCGAGGACGAAGAGGCGCACGACATCGTCGTTGTAGTCGGGCGGCGATGCCGCCGAAACCGCCGTCATGATCGCTCCTCGCCTCGGGATGACGCGCGCGGCATAACGCCAGATTTCCGGCAGGGGTTATTTGATTTGGATCAAATCCCGGGCGCGAGGCGGCCTGTTAGCTTGGCGGATCTGCGGGCGAGGGAGCGAACACAATGGCCAACTCGGCTCATCCGGCCACCGGCGCCGAAACCGGGGCGCGAGCGGCGCTGCCTCTGCTGTTCGGTATCGCGATGGCGGTATTGTTCCTGCTCGGGTTGGTGCTCGCGAGCGGCGCCGTGGACGACTACACCTATTTCGCCGGCCTGATGCTCGCCGGGTTCAGCCTGTTCGTCGGCGCGCGGTACGCCAGACGATATTTGCCTTGAAGTAGAACACGGCGACATAGAGGCGACATAGAACAGAGCCGGGAAGGGGATCGACGTGGCTGCCGAAGCGATCGAGGACGGACCCATCACGGTGAACCGGTTGACGGCCGATCCGACCGGGCGGTGGCTCAGCGCGGCCTGGGCCGACATCGGCCGCAGCCCGGCCGCCAGCCTCGCGCCCGGCCTGCTCAGCGCGTTCGCGAGCTACGTGCTGGCGGTGCTCGTGTTCCTCGACGGCCGCTACGCCGCGATGCTGCCGCTGCTCGGCGGGTTCATGTTCGTGGCGCCGCTGATCGCGGTCGGGCTCTACGAGATCAGCCGCCGGCACGAGACCGGCGAGCCGGTCAACATCCTGATGGCGCTCGATGCGTTCCGGCGGAATCCGACGCAGATCGCCTTGATGGCGCTGCTCCTGATGCTCTTCCTGCTCGCCTGGGTGCGGTTGGCGCTGCTCGTCTTCGCGCTGTTCTTCGGCCTCAATCCGCCGCCGCTCGCCGGCTTCTTCACCGCCGTCCTGTTCGACGCCGGCAACCTGCCGTTTCTGATCATCAGCAACGCGGTCGGCGCGGCGCTCGCCGGGTTCGTCTTCATGATCAGCGCGATCAGCCTGCCCATGCTGGTCGACCGCGAGACCGACGTCGTGACCGCCATCATCACGAGCTGGAAGGCGTGCACCACCAACCCGCGCGTGATGGCGGGCTGGGCCGCCCTGATCGTGCTGATCACGGCCCTCGGCATCGTGACCTTCTTCCTCGGCTTGATCGTCGCCCTGCCGCTGATCGGGCATGCAACCTGGCACGCCTATCGCGACCTGGTTCCGGCCCGCGCCTGAGCCGCGGCCGGCTCAGCCCGGTTTGCCGTCGACGCGCGGGCGGATCAGGATCGGCGCGTAGATGATCAGGAACTGGACGAACGCGAGCGTCCACACCGCGCCCGAGGTCGCGATCAGGGCGGGATAGGCAGACGGCACCAACGGGGCCATGATGCGGAGCAGCGCCGCCAGGCTGATCATCGCGTAGCTGGCGACGACGACGGGATGCGCCGCCAGCGGCCGGCCGGTGTGGCCGAGCGCCGCGCGCGACATCACGGCGAGCATCATGGTGCCGATCGCGCCCACCGTCAGCGCGTGCAGGGCGGCGTTGGCCGGCACCACGTCGGTCAGCCCGGCGACCCCCTTGAGCGCGAATCCGACGATCAGCCAGCCGTAGCCGAGATGCAGCACCCAGAGCAGGGGCGTGTCGACCGTGCGGGCGGTGCGCCAGCCGTCGAGGCGCGCGAGGTTGAGCGCCGCGGCGGCCAGCGCGGCGACGCCGACCACGGTGGGCAGGTCGAGCAGGTCGGCGATCAGCACGGCCAGCACCGACAGGATGGCGAGCCGATCGAGCGCCGGCGCGCTGCGCGGCAGCCGCGTCTCGCCGCGCGCGCGCAGCGCGCTGGCCGTGAAGGTCGGCACGATGCGGCCGCCGATCACCGTGATGAGGAGCGCCGCGAGGTCGATGCCGAGCTGCAGGCCCGTCCAGGCGGTGTCGTCGGTCCAGCCGAGCGCGTCGAGCTGGACCAGCAGGATGGCGATCTCGAGCGCCAGCGGAATCACGAGGAAGATCAGGTTGCGCCGCTGCTTGGCGGCGACCAGCGCCGGCAGCACGAAGACGGCGAGCACCGGCAGCAGGGCGAGGTCGGCGACCGCGACCAGCGGCGGCGACAGCGCGGCGGAGCACCAGGTCGCGACGCGCGCGACGAGCCACAGCGCGACCAAGAGCCCGAGCCGCTTGCCGCGCACCGGGGCGGCGCCGGTCCAGTTCGGCACCGCGGTCAGATAGAAGCCCGTGATGCCGGCCAGCGTGAAGCCGAATATCATCTCGTGGGCGTGCCACTGTAGCGCCGTCAGCGCGGTGGGCAGCAGAACGACGCCGTTCATCAGCAGGAGCCAGGCCGGCACGGCGAGCGCGGCATAGAGCGCGGCGAGCAGGAAGAACGGCCGGAACCCGTAGTCGAACAACGCGAATCGGTGCGGCGACACGCTCATCGGCGCACCGCGGGGGATCGACTAGCCGTTGCGGCCGAGGCGCTCGAGCCTCCGCAGCCTGGCGATCGGCAATTGCGTCTGGCTGGCGAACTCGTAGACCGTCTTGTCGGGCTGGTCCCAGCAGACATAGCCGCGGCAATCGTTGGGACGCGCCGCGTAGACCGTGCAGGAGTGATCCTCGCCGAGGAACTGGCAGGTCTGCCACTCGATCTTGATGCGCCCCTTGCCGTCGCGGCCGCGCGCCACGACGTGCTTCTCGGCGAATTCACGCGCCGTGATGCCGAGATGGCGCGCGAGCCGGCGCACGTCGCGCTGACTGACCTCGACCCGCCCTGCCATCTTGCAGCAGAAGCTGGGGCATTTCTTGCAGTCCAGTCGGATTCCGTCAGGCATTCTGACGCTCGTGGTCGCGCAGGTTGCACATGCCGTTCCGAGACGTTCTCCCCTGTCGTCCAGGCCTTGATGCGGTGTTCACCGCATCGCGCGATCGGCGGCGTGTGACGCCAGCGAAGGTCGGCGTCGCGCGCGCTCGTGCCGGTCGCAGAGGATCGACGGCATGGTGTAGTGCGAAAACGCAGATTGGTAAACCGCAATTGCCGACTCTGCGCTCGCGGCTCGACGAAAGTGGCCTCGAGGCGTCGCCCCGGTGGATGGCGCGTCACTGCACCAGCGGCGTGGTCGCGCCGACCAGGTCGAGCGCCTCGAGCGGCACGCCTTCGATCTTGGCCTGACCCACCAGCAGTTGGACGTATTGGCGGGCGGCCTGGCGCCACGACCGCTCGCTGAGATAGGCGGCGATGCGCTCGGCGGCGAGCTCGAACGGCAGCTCGCGTCCCGCGATCTTGCGGTCGAGCCGGATCACGTGGAAGCCGTAGCGCGTCGCCACGGGCAGGGGGCAGATCTGCCCGGGCTCCAGCGCGAACATGAAGGTCTCGAGCTCGGGCGCGGTCTCGCCCTGGGCGACCTGGCCCAAGCGGCCGCCGTCCTTGCCGGATGAGCAGGCCGACAGCTCCCGCGCCAACGCCTCGAAGCAGCCGGGATCCTGGGCCAGCCGTGCCAGCGCCGCCTCGGCTTCGGCCTTGGCCCGGGTGCGCGCCGCCGGGTCGTCGGGCGCGGCGGCGAACAGGATGTGCGCCCCCTCGTACAGGTCGGGGCTGCTGAAACGCTTGCGGTTGTTGTCGTAATAGCGCCGGCAGGCGGCGTCGTCGGGCTCGGGCAGACGGAGCGCGCGCAGCAGCACCGTGCGGGTCAGGCCGTCGACCGTGGCCTCGCCGGGCTCGGGCGAATCGGGCTCGGTGATGCCGAGACGCGCCGCATCCTGCAGCAGGAGCTCGCGGATCACCAGGGCGCGCGCCGCGGCGCGCCGCGCCGATTCGAGATCGGCCGCCGGGTGGTACTGCACCTCGGCGTCGATCGCGGCCGCGGCGATCTCGACCTGGTTGACGCGCAGGGTCATGGCCGCGCCCCGCGCGCGAAACCATTGCCGCCGCGCCGCCGCACCACCTGGTAGCGCCGGCCGAGATACCACACCGGCGCGCTCCAGATGTGCACCAGGCGGCTGAACGGAAACACCAGGAAGATCGTCAGGCCGAGGAAGATGTGCAGCTTGAAGATCCAGTCGACGTCGACCAGGAACGCGGCGGCGCCGGTCCGCAGGGTCACGACGTGCTGGGCCCAGTCGGCCAGCTTGACCATGTTCTCGCCGTCCAGGTGGTGCAGCGACGCCGGGATGGTGCCGAGGCCGAGCACCAGCTGGGCGTAGATCAGCAGCAGGATGGCGATGTCCATCGGACTGCTGGTGGCGCGGATGCGCGGATCGATCAGCCGGCGCAGCACCAGCAGCGTCAAGCCGACGAAGCACAAGGTGCCGAACACGCCGCCCGCGATCATCGCCATCGCCTGCTTGGCCGAGGTGGTGAGGCCGAGCGCGTGATAGATCGCGGGCGGGGTCAGGAGCCCGACGAAATGCCCGGCGAACAGCAGCAGCACGCCGATGTGGAAGCAGTTGCTGCCGACCTTGAGCATGCTCCGGCGCAGCAGCTGGCTCGAGCCGCTGCGCCAGGTGTACTGCTCGCGATCGAAGCGCAGCAGACTGCCGACCAGAAACACGCTGAACGCGATGTAGGGGTAGTAGCCGAACAGGGCTTCATGCAGGGCGGGCGGCATGGCTCACCTCTCGGGCGCGGATTGGACGCTGCGCTGGGCGCTGGTACAACCCGGCGAGTCGGCGCCGACGAACTGGACCGCGCTCTCCTCCCACTCGCGATCGAGCGCCGCGAGATCGGCGGGATCGACACTGGGGCGCTCCAGCAACGCCGCCACCGCGGCGGCATCCGGTTTCGCCAGCGCGCTCAGCGCCTGGAATGCGCCGGCGTACGGACTGTCGCGGTCGGCCAAGCGCCGGCCGATCGCCGCGGTCACGTGGCTCGCCTCGGCCAGCAGCGAGCGGGCGGCGCGCTCGGGCAGCTCGGCCAGGAACTCGAGGAAGAGCGGCAGATAGTCTGGCAGCTCGTGCGCGTCGATCTCGAGCCCGTGCAGCTTGTACATGGTCGAGAGATCGACCATCGCCTGGCCGCGGTCGCGCGACTCGCCGTGGACGTGCTCGAACAGATGCAACGACAGTGATCGCGTCCGGTCGAACAGCTCGACGTAGCGCTCCTGCGCGTCGTAGAGGTCGGTGCAGGCCAATGCCTCGATCAGCGTCGAGACGCCGGGGCGCGCCGCGCGCGGGATCAGGTTCTCGTCGGCCAACGTGCGGGTGAGCTCGGGCAGCGCCGCCACGAGATCGGGCTCCGGGTAGCTCAGCAGCGCGGACAGGACCTTGAACGTCTTCATGTCACTCGACCTCCGCCGGCGCCTTGACGCCGTGCTTGTGCTTGTGAAGTCCGAACAGTCCGGTGTCATTGCCGCCCGAGCAGCCGTTGCCGAAGCTGAACCCGCACGACGACTTGAGGTCGAAGGCGTTCTCGGCGTACTCGCGGTGGGTGGTCGGGATGACGAAGCGATCTTCGTAGTTGGCGATCGCGAGGTAGCGGTACATCTCCTCGATCTGGGCGGCGCTGAGGCCGACCGGCTCGAGCACGCTGGCGTCGGCGGCGCCATCGACGTGCCTGCCACGCATGAAGGCGCGCATCGCCAGCATGCGCTTGAGCGCCAGCTTGACCGGGGCTTCGTCGCCGGCGGTCAGCAGATTGGCGAGATAGCGCACCGGGATACGCAGCGAGTCGACGTCCGGGATCCCGTTGTTCGAGCCGACCGCACCCGTCGCGGCGTGCGCCTGGATCGGCGACAGCGGCGGCACATACCACACCATCGGCAGGGTGCGGAACTCCGGGTGGAGCGGAAACGCGATCTTCCAGTCGATCGCCATCTTGTAGGTCGGCGACTTGCGCGCGGCCTCGAGCCATGCCTCCGGCACGCCGTCGCGCCGCGCCTGCTCGATCACCGCGGGGTCGCGCGGATCGAGAAACACATCGAGCTGAGCCTGGTAGAGATCCTTTTCGTCGGGCGCGGCTGCCGCGGTCTCGATCCGGTCGGCGTCATAGAGCAGCACGCCGAGATACCGGATCCGCCCGACGCAGGTCTCGGAGCACACGGTCGGCTCGCCGGCCTCGATGCGCGGATAGCAGAAGGTGCACTTCTCGGCTTTGCCGCTTTCCCAGTTGTAGTAGATCTTCTTGTACGGACAGGCGCTGACGCACATGCGCCAGCCGCGGCACTTGTCCTGGTCGATCAGGACGATGCCGTCCTCCTCGCGCTTGTAGATCGAGCCCGACGGACAGGCGGCGACGCACGCCGGGTTGAGGCAGTGCTCGCACAGCCGCGGCAGGTACATCATGAAGGTGTTTTCGAACTGGCCGTAGATGTCCTTCTGGATGCCCTCGAAATTGGCGTCCTTGCTGCGTTTGGCGAACTCGCCGCCCAGGATCTCCTCCCAGTTCGGGCCCCACTCGATCTTCTCCATGCGTTGGCCGGTGATCACCGAACGCGGCCGTGCGGTGGGCGCGGCCTCCGACAGGCCGGCGGTCTGCAGATGCGCGTAGTCGAAGGTGAACGGCTCGTAGTAGTCGTCGATCTCGGGCAGGTCGGGGTTGGCGAAGATGTTGGCGAGAACGCGCCAGCGCGAACCGATGCGCGGCTGCAGCTTGCCGCTCGACAGCCGTTTCCAGCCGCCCTTCCACTTGTCCTGGTTCTCCCATTCCTTGGGATAGCCGATGCCCGGTTTGGTCTCGACGTTGTTGAACCACGCGTATTCGACACCGTCGCGCGAGGTCC
>DATJNS010000271.1:0-16325 GCA_035507915.1 Candidatus Sulfotelmatobacter sp. | reverse complement strand
CCGCGGCCGCCGATGTCGACGACGTGGCTCGTGCAGGCGAACAGCGCGACCAGCCGGCCGCGCCGGAAGGTCGGCGTCACGACGGTGAAGTCGTGCAGGTGCCCGGTGCCCTGCCACGGGTCGTTGGTGATGACGACGTCGCCCTCGCGCATGGTGGCGATCGGGAACTTCTCGAGGAAGTGGTTGACCGAGCGCGCCATCGAATTGATGTGGCCGGGCGTGCCGGTGACCGCCTGGGCCAGCATGTTGCCCGCTTGGTCGAACACGCCCGCCGACAGGTCGCCGGCCTCGCGGGTCGACGTCGAGAAGCCGGTGCGCACGAGCGTGGTCGCCTGCTCCTCGACGACCGCGATCAGGCGGTCCCACATGATCTGCAGGTGGATCGGCGATAGAGGATGATTGCCGGACATGCGCCCTACTCCTTGGTCATCACAATATAGCCCAGCGGATTGACGCGCGCGACGAAGGCCGGCGTCACCACGGTCGTGGTCTCGTCCTCGGCGATGACGGCCGGCCCGCGCACGACGGCGCCGGGCTCGAGGTCGAAGCGCCAGTAGACCGGCACCTCGCGGAACGCGAGCTCGGCGGCGTCGAACAGGCGGGTGTGCCCGACCGGCGTCGACGGCCGGTCGGCCGGCGCCGGCGGGCACGTCGTCGTCTCGGCGCCGGGCGCGGCCAGCCGCATCGTCCAGTTGATCGCCTCGACCTCGAGCCCCGGGATGGTGCGCCCGAAGGTCACCGCATACTGCGCCTCGAACGCCTCGGCGAGCCGCGCGCGATCGGGCGCGGCGACCAGATCGGGCGGGATCGCCACGGCAAGCTCGTGGCCCTGGCCGCGATAGCGCATGTCGGCCGTGACGGTGGCGGTCAGCGGCGCATCGGGCGCGCCGCGGCGCACGACCGCCTCGGCCTCGGCGCGCAGCTCGGCGAGCTGCGCCTTCAGCGCGCCGGCGTCGAAGCTCGCGTCGAGCCGGACGAAGCGGCTGCGCGCGAGCTCGAAGGCGACCGGCGCCAGCAGGAAGCCGACCGCCGAGCCGACGCCGGCGCCGGTCGGGATCAGCACGCGCTCGATGCCGAGCTTCTCGGCCAGGCGCGCGGCGTGCAGCGGCGCCGCGCCGCCGAACGCGATGAGCGTGCGGCCGGCGAGCTCCTGGCCGCGCTCGACCGCATGCACGCGCGCCGCGTTGGCCATGTTCTCCTCGACCACCTCGGAGATGCCGTAGGCCGCCTGGTCGCGGTCGACGCCGAGCGGCGTGCCGACATGCGTCGCGATCGCCGCCAGCGCGACGCCGGTCTCGAGCGCCATCGTGCCGCCGGCGAAGCGCGCCGGATCGATGCGGCCGAGCGCGAGGTCGGCGTCGGTGACGGTCGGCATCACGCCGCCGCGGCCGTAGCACGCCGGCCCGGGCTCGGAGCCCGCGCTCTCGGGACCGACCGCGATGCGGCCGAGCGCATCGACCGTCGCGATCGAGCCGCCGCCCGCGCCGATCTCGACCATCTCGATCACCGGGATGCGCAGCGGCAGGCCGCTGCCCTTGAGGAAGCGATACTCGCGCGCGACCTCGAAGCTGCGCGAATGATGCGGCTCGCCGTGCTCGATCAGGCAGATCTTGGCGGTGGTGCCGCCCATGTCGAACGACAGCACGTGCTCGAAGCCGCATTCGCGCGCGAGATGCGCCGCCAGGATCGCGCCGCCCGCGGGGCCGCTCTCGACCAGGCGCACCGGATAGCGCCGCGCGATCTCGAGCGTCGTCAGGCCGCCGCCCGACGTCATCATGAAGAGCGGCGCCGCCAGCCCGCGGGCGCGCAGCATGCCGTCGAGCCGCCCGAGATAGCCGGCCATGATCGGCTGCACGTAGGCGTTGGCGCACGCGGTCGACCAGCGGTCGTACTCGCGCATCTCCGGACAGACCTCGCCCGACAAGGTGACGGCGAGCCCGGGCAGCGCGTCCGTCAGGATGTCGCGGGCGCGGCGCTCGTGCGTCAGGTCGAGATAGGCATGCAGGAAACCGATCGCGACCGACTCGATGCGCTCGCGCCGCAGCACCGGCACCAGCGCGGCGACCGCCGTCTCGTCGAGCGCGGTGACCAGCCGGCCGCGCGCGTCGATGCGCTCGGCGACGCCGAAGCGCCATTCGCGCGGCACCAGCGGCGCCGGCTTCTCCATGAAGATGTCGTACTGCTCGAAGCGATGCTCGTAGGCCATCTCGATCGAGTCGCGATGGCCATCGGTGACCACCAGCGCGGTGCGCGCGCCCTTGCGCTCGATGATCGCGTTGGTCGCCAGGGTCGTGCCGTGGATGATGATGGCGATGTCCTCCGGCGCGACCCCGGAGCGTTCGAGGATCACGTCGACCCCGGCGAGCACGCCCTGCTCGGGCGCGCTCGCGGTGGTCAGCACCTTGGCGCTGAAGCGCTGCCCGCCGACCCACAGCGCGAGGTCGGTGAAGGTGCCGCCGATGTCGACTGCCAGGCGCGCGCGACCCACGGTCTCAGATGCCAAGATCGACCTCGTCGCCGCAGGGATCCTCCTGCGCCTCGTCCACCGTGCCTGTCATGGGCGTCCCGACCGTGAAGACCGCCGGATCAGGGTAGTCGACCCGGCGCCGCCGGAACAGCGCACGAATCATGCCAAGCCGAGGGGCAAAACCCCGCAGCTTTGCAGCGGCCGCGCGATCGACGGTGGTGCGATGGCGCCGGCGTGCAGCCCTGAGGCTACTGCTCCGTGACGGCGGTGACGTCCTTCAGCTTCTGGAACTGCGCCAGCAAGCTGCGATCCTCGACCGAGCCCGCGACGATGCCGACCGAGGCGTACTTGCCCTTGACCTTGAGGCCGGCCTGCTCGAGCTCGCGTGCGATCGCGTCAAACCGCGACAGCGAAGCGTCTCTATGGATGAACACCAAGACGTCGACCATGCCCTAGGCGCTCCAATTCATTTTGCTTCGAAAAGCATACGGCGCGCAGAAGCTGCGGCCGATGGACACCATGCGTTCGACGAAGTCTCAGCCGTGCCGATTCATGGGCGATCCCGACACCGATCAACGGCAACATCATACTACAACCGATCCGCCTCCGACGCGACCCCGAAGCCGCGCGCACCTCTCTACAATTTGTCATGAACCCGCCGGCTGCCCGCTTCGTTGCATTCCTTAAGAGAAATTGCACAAGCGGCGCACCGCGAAAGGAGGCGTCATGATGACCTTGCCGTTACCGGCGGCTGCCGCGCTCGCCGTGGTGCTGGCGGCGCTGCCGTTGAGCGGCGCCAACGCGCAGCTCAGGCCGGATCCGACCCAGCGACCCGAGCAGGCACCGATGACGGCCCCCAACAACCCCAACGCGGCGCCGCCCGAGCGCATCGCCCCGCCCGCCGACGCGGTCGAGGACAGCGGCGGGTCGGGCACGCTCAGCGATCGGCTGGCGCGCTCGCACGGCACGCTGAAACCGCCGCGCGACGTCGATCCCGGCATGACGGCGACGCCGCCCGACAGCGGGTCCAGCATGCCCGTGATCCCGCCGCCCGGCGGCGCCAAATAGCGGCGGCCCGGAGCGCGACGGTCAGCGCCTGGCGGCCGCCGCGGTCGGCCGCACGGTGACGAGCAGCACGCCGAGCAGCACCAGCACGCCGCCCGCGATCTGCAGCGCGCTCATGACCTCGTCGAGGCCGAGATAGCCGAGCGCGATGGTCGTGACGGGTCCGAGCGCGCCCAGCAGGGCCACCTGGTTGGCGCCGATGCGCCGCAACGCCTCGTTCATCAGGAAGGTCGGCACCACGGTGCTGACGATCGCCATCGTCGCGACCAGGACGTAGACGATGGACGGCAGATCGAGCGCCGAGAGCGGCCGCACCAACAGGAACTGGACGATGCAGCACAGGCTCGCGCTCGCCATGGCGTAACCGGTGAAGCGCGCCGACCCGACGCGCAGCACCAGCTCGCCGGAGCCGACGAGATAGATCGAGAAGGCGACCGCGCTGGCGAACACCAGCGCCGCACCCAGCGGCAGGTTCGCGCTCGGCGCGTCGATCAGATTGACCATCACGAGCGCCACCCCGGCGTAGGTGACGACGAGCGCCAGGACCTCGCGCAGGCCGATCGGCTTCTTGAGGAACAGCGCCGACAACAGCACGACCATGGTCGGATAGGAGAACAGCAGCAGCCGGCCGAGTCCGGCCGAGACATATTGCAGGCCGATGAAATCGAGGAAGCTCGCCAAGTAGTAGCCGACGAAGCCCATCGCCATCATGGGCAGCCAGTCGCGCGGCGCGATCGGCGCCGGATTGCCCCAGCGCCGGCCGTGCCACAGCGCGATGCCGACGAAGAACGGCAGCGAGATCGACATGCGCAGCGCGAGCAAGGTGACGGGATCGGCGTGGTGGGCGTAGGCCACCTTGATGAGCACGGGGCGGATCGAGAAACCGATCACGCCGGCGATCGCCATCGCGATCCCGGCGATGCGGCGGCCGGCCGACGCCGTGCCGGCGGCGAGCGAAGGGCTGACCGTCATGCGCGCGCTCGACTAGAACTCGACGATCATGCCGTCGTCGGCCTTGGTGCAGCCCTCGGGCGCCGGGCGCGCCAGCATGTCGGGGCTCATGTGGGTCAGGATCAGGCGCTTCGGCCGGATCTCGCCGACATGCGCCAGCAGGGTCTTGACGTCGAGGTGGTACTTGATCGGCTTGTCGTAGAAATAGGCCTCGGCGACGAACAGGTCGGCGTCGCGTCCCGCGGGCACCAGCGCATCGGTCCACTCGGTGTCGCCGGTGTAAGCCACTACCTTGCCGTCGACCGCGAGCCGGAGCGCGAACGGCGGCGCGCCGCACACGTGCTGCACCAGGAACGGTGTGACCGCGACGCCGTTGACCGTCGCCGGCCGATCCGGCTCGAGCTCGACGATGTCGACCGCGAACTTGCGCGTCACCTTGGTCGAGCCGGGCAGGAAATTCTCCATCGCGTCGGCGAGCCGCTGCCGCAGGCCCGGCGGCCCGGCGATCGTCAGCGGGGCGGTGCGCTTGCTGACCAGCTGGGCGTCGACGATGAAGAACGGCAGGCCGCCGAAATGATCGCCGTGCAGATGGCTCACGAACACGGTCTCGATCGCGTTGAGGTCGAGCCCGCAGCGCCGCAGCGCGACCATCGAGGAGGCGCCGCAATCGATCAGGAAGCGGGTCGCATCGGCGGTCACGTGAAAGCAGGTGTTGAACCGGCCGCCGCTGCCGAACGCGTCGCCGCTGCCGACGAACTGCAACCTCATGATGCCGCCTCCGGGTTGACGCAGCCGACCAGCGGCTCGCCGTCGAGCAGCCGAAGCACGTTGCGCGCCGCGGCGAGCTCGATGGCGCGCCGCACGTCGCGCACCGCCGAGCCGAGATGCGGCGTCAGCACGGTGCGCGCGCGATCGGCGATCAGGCCGGGCGCGACCGCCGGCGGCCGATCGGGTCGCGCCCAGTCCTCCATCTCGAAGGTGTCGGCGGCGTAACCGGCGAGCCTGCCGGCGCGGAGCGCGTCGGCCACCGCCGCCTCGTCGACCAGCGAGCCGCGCGCCGGATTGACGAGATAGGCGCCCGGCTTCATGCGCGCAAGCGCGGCGGCGCCGATCACGTGGTGGCTGCCCGCGTGGTAGGGCGCGGCCAGGAGCACGAAATCGCTCGCCGCGAGCAGCGCCTCGAGCGGCGCCGCCTCGAGCCCGAGACGCGTCTCGTCGGCACGCTCGAGCGGGCGCGGATCGGTGTAGCGCAGGCGGCAGCCGAAACCGGCGAGACGCGCCGCGATCGCTTGGCCGAGCGCGCCCATGCCGACGATCCCCACGATGCTACCGTCGAGCCCCGCGCCGTAGAGCGTCGGCCGCCAGCCGGCGAAATCGCCCGCGCGCATGCAGGCGTCGGCAACCAACAGATGGCGCGCGAGCGCGATCACCAGGCCGACCGCGAGCTCGGCCGTCGGCGCGGTCAGGAGATCCGGCACGATGGTCAGGCGCACGCCGTGCCGCGTGCACGCCGCGACGTCGAAATTGTCGTAGCCCTTGAGCGCGGCCGCGATCAGCTCGAGGCGCGGGCAGGCCGCGAGGAACGCCTCGTCGACCCGGTCGGTCATGAATGCGACCATGGCCACGGCGCCGGCGGCGTGGTCGCGCAGCCGCGCCGGCGGCCAGGGATCCGGCTCGCGGTTCGCCACCACGTCGAGCCGCCCGCCGAGCAGGTCGAGCGTTTCCGGATGGACGCGGTTGGTGACGACGACGCGCGGGCGCGACGGACCCATGCGCCCTTGATAGCGGGAAGCGGGCGGCGGCGTAAACCGATCAGGCGGGCTTGAGACGCGCGCGATCGTCGATCGGGAAGTTCACCAGCGCCGCGAACACGCCGGCGAGCGCGGTCAGCCACCAGAACCCGACATAGGAGCCGGTCAGATCGAACGCCAGGCCGCCCAGCCAGGCGCCGAGGAACGCGCCGATCTGGTGGCTCATGAAGGCGATGCCGAACAAGGTGCCCATGTGCGTGACGCCGAACATGCGGCCGATCAGCCCGCTGGTCAGCGGCACCGTGCCGAGCCACAGGGTACCCATCGCGGCGGCGAACACGAGCACGCCGAGATCGGATTTCGGCAGCAGCACGAAGGCGACGATGGCGGCGCCGCGCAGGAGATAGAGCCAGGCGAGCAGATGCTGCATCGGATAGCGCGCGCCGAGCCAGCCGCAACCCCATGAGCCGATGATGTTGAAGAACCCGACGACCGCGAGCGCGGTGGCGCCCAGCGCGGGCGAGATGCCGCAGGTCACCAGGTAGCCCGGCAGATGCGTCACGATGAAGGCGAGCTGGAAACCGCAGGTGAAGAAGCCGAGCGTGAGCAGCCGATAGCCCGGATGCGCAGCCGCCTCGGCCAGCGCCTCGCGCAGGCCCGGCGCGCGCACGGTCGACGCCGTCGCCACTACCGCCGGCGCCCGATGCCGATCCAGCATCAGGCCGAACGGCGCGACCAGGAGCGCGATCGCGGCCAGGCACAGCAGGCTGAACTCGACACCGCCATGTTGGATGGCGCCTTGCGCGAACGGCACGAGCGCCATCTGGCCGACCGAGCCGCCGGCGCTGACGAGGCCGGCGGCGGTCGAGCGGCGCTCCGGCGGTACCGCGCGGCTGACCGCCGGCAGCACGACGCCGAAGCTCGTGCAGCTGATGCCGATGCCGGTCAGGAGGCCGATGCCGACGATGATCAGCAGGCTGCCGTGGGCGACCGAGGTCAGCGCGAGCCCGGCCGCGTAGGCGACGGCGCCGAACGCGACCACGGCGATCGAGCCGTAGCGGTCGGCCGCGGCGCCGGCGAGCGGCTGCGCCATGCCCCAGACCAGGTTGTGCAGCGCGACCGCGAAGGCGAACACGGTGAGCGGCAGCGCCCGGTCGGCCGAGAACGGCTGCAGGAAGATGCCGAAGGTCTGGCGCAGGCCGAGACCGGTCGAGATCACCAGCGCGCCGGCCACCAGCACGAGCGTCGCCGTGCCGCCCCAACCCGATTTCGACTGCACCACCGCCTCGGCTTGCATCGCGACCTCCATCCAGCCGCGACAGGATGTCGGGTGCCGCCGAGCGGAAACAAACGAATTGCCTGCGCGGCGACGTGAGCGCGGTTCACGGCGCCGCCAGCCGGCCGACCTCCTCGATCACCCAGCGCTTGAAGGCGACGATGTCGGGTCGGCCGTCGAGCGCCTCGGCGCCGACCATCCAATAGGCCGTGCCGGACTCGACCTCGATGCCGCAGATCGGCACCAGCGCGCCGCTCGCGAGCTCGCGATCGATCAGCGGGCGGCGGCCCATCATCACGCCGAGCCCGGCGAGCGCCGCCTCGACCGCGAGCTGGAGCGTGTCGAGCATCAGGCCGCGCGTCAGGTCGAGCCCGTCGACACAAGCGCCCTCGGCCCAGGCGCCCCAGTCCTCGGTCGCCGAGTGCAGATGGATCAGGGTGGCGCGCGCGAGGTCGGGCGCGCCCCCGCCGTTGGTCGTCAGGCTCGCGCGATAGGCCGGCGCGCACACCGGGATCAGGCGCTCGCCGAGCAGCCGGGTCGACGACAGACCCGGCCACGGTCCGCGCCCCAGCCGGATGCCGACGTCGACGCCGTCGATCGGGAAGCCGACCTGGCGCAGCGAGCTGTCGATCGCCAGCGAGATCTCGGGATGGCGCGCGCGAAAGCGCTGCAGGTTGGGCAGCAGCACGCGCGCCGCGAACGCCGGCGCGCTCGACACCACGATCTTGCGGTCGGCGCGTCGCGAGGGCAGGCGCTGGGTGCCGGTCGCGATCAGGGTCAGGGCCTCGGACACGTAGGCGAGGTAGTCGCGCCCCGCTTCGGTGAGCGCGAGGCCGCGCGCGCCGCGCTCGAACAGCGCGATGCCGAGCCAGCGCTCCAGCGCGACGATGCCGTGGCTGACCGCGCTCGGGGTCAGGCGCAGCTCCTCGGCCGCCCGCTTGAAGCTGAGATGGCGCCCGGCAGCCTCGAACAGACGCAAGGCGCTCAAGGGCGGCAGGCGCAGCGTCACCGCGGCCTGCCGATAGGTGCGAGAGAACCGCTCATCCGGTCGGCTCCGATCAAGCTGGCAGCACCAACTGAAATGCCAGCTTGCGCGACCCGCGTCCGGTCGGCAAGTGAACCGAATTCACAAGGAGGGGGACGCCGTCGTCAGCGTCGGCCGACCGCGTCGACCTCGTCGTCGGTCGGGAAGCGCCCGAGCTTCTTCTTGGAGAAAGCGAGCGTGCCGTCGACCGCGATCTCGAACACGCCGCCGCCGCCCTTCACGAGCTCGACGTCAGCGCCGTATCGCTCGACCAAGCGGGCCTTCGCACGGAGGGCTCGCGGCTCGTAGTTTCAAGCCGTGCAGTATTCGATGCGGATCTTCATGGCCATGCGCGCTGTCTAGCGCATTCGGCGCCGATCCGCCAGGGGCCGACCCCGTCCGGTCAGCTCGTGGTGTTCAGATTGAGGCCGAGACGCGAGGCCTGAAGCAGCTGCTGGCCGCCGTTCTGCAGGGCCTGTTGCAGGGTCGCGATGCCGAGCTGCGGCGAGGTCGACGACGGGGTCTGCTGGGCGGCCGCCTGGATCAAGGTCGCCAGCGTGGAGTCGGCGGGCGTCGCCAAGTCGCCATTGTCCTTGAGAGCCTGGATGACCTGATCGGTGGGTTGGACGGTGTTGAGCACCTGGGCGAACTCGCTCTGGCCCAGATTGTAGACCGCGTTGCCGGTATTGCTGGCGCTGCTCGTCCCGATGGCGCCCAGGTTGGAAACCCGGTCGCCGGTGACGATCGTCGGCGCGATCACGCTCACCCCGTTGGCCGGCGCAATTCCCGCAATCGCACTCGGAACCGAAACCATGGCGCTCTCCGGAGCTGGATAGCTTCTCTCGACAGCCTCCGAAGCAAGCGGCAGGCCACCCCGGGAGCCGCAGATTTCCGCGGTTTCTCGCACCGCGCCGGAGGCCGGAGCGGGCAGATCTTGCCGGGTCCCGGCGGCACCCGGGACGGTCCTGCCGGGTTGGCCTGCCGGGTCGGCCTGCCGGATGGGCGCCGCGTCGCTCCCGCGCACGCCAGCGCCGGTGCCAGCCCCCGGCCGGCGTGCTATCCCGGATCGGCCATCCGGGAGACCGCCATGACCTCGAGCCCCGACCCGCAGTCCGTCGATTTCGCGTCATACCGCCCGCGCCACTTCCGCTGGTCGCTGGACGGCAAGGTCGCGACCGTCACGCTCGACCGCCCGGAACGCAAGAACCCGCTGACCTTCGAGTCTTACGCCGAGCTGCGCGACACCTTCCGCGCGCTCGCCGGCGCCGACGCCGTCAAGGCGGTGGTGATCACCGGCGCCGGCGGCAATTTCTGCTCGGGTGGCGACGTGCACGAGATCATCGGCCCCCTGGTGCGCCTGCAGGAGGCGGGCGACACCGGCGGACTGCTGGCCTTCACGCGCATGACCGGCGAGCTCGTCAAGGCGATGCGCGCCTGCCCGCAGCCCATCGTCAGCGCGGTCGACGGCATCTGCGCCGGCGCCGGCGCCATCATCGCGATGGCGTCGGATCTGCGCCTCGGCACGCCGGAGAGCCGGGTCGCGTTCCTGTTCGTGCGCGTCGGATTGGCGGGCGCCGACATGGGCGCATGCAATATTCTGCCGCGCCTGATCGGCGCCGGACGCGCCGCCGAGCTGTTGTTCACCGGACGCGCGATGACGGCCGAGGAAGCCGAGCGCTGGGGCTTCTACAACCGGCTGTGCCCGGCCGACCGCGTGCTCGCCGACGCCCAGGCGCTCGCCGCCGGTCTGGCCGCGGGCCCGACGTTCGCCCATGCCATGACCAAGCGCTGCATTCATCAGGAATGGAGCCAGTCGATCGACGACGCGATCGAGGCCGAGGCGCAAGCCCAGGCGATCTGCATGCAGACGCGGGATTTCGCGCGCGCCTATCGCGCCTTTGCCGCCAAGCAAACGCCGGTGTTCGAGGGCAACTGACGCGTGCGGCCGAAGCGCGCAGGCGACCGCGTGAGTCGCCGCAGCGCGCAACTCGACCTTGACAGCCGCGAAGCCGACAAACCACCATTCCTCAAAAGTGGCGCCGATTGCATCGAGCCGTCGCCTTTCCGGTGACGGCTCGTCGCTGTTGACAAGAGCGTACAAGATCAGGGCTTCAAAAAACGGGAGGGCGCGATGATTCGTCGCTTGATCATGCCGGCAGCCTGCGCTGTCGCTGCCTATCTGCCGCTCGCGGCGTCGGCCGCGGATCCCATCAAGATCGGCTATCCGATGCCGCTGTCGGGTCCGGCCTCGGTCTACGGCGTGCCGATCACCAAGGGCGCCGAGCTCGCGGTCGCCGAGATCAACGCCAAGGGCGGCGTGCTCGGCCGCAAGCTCGAATTGCTGTCGCGCGACAGCAAGGCCAACGCCGACGAGGCGGTACGCCTGGCCCGCGAACTCATCCTCAAGGACAACGTCGACTTCCTGTCCGGCACCTTGACCTCGGCCGAGGCGCCGGCGGTCTCGACGATCGCCAAGGAGAACAAGATCGTCTTCGTGGCGCCGACCTCGAAGTCGATGGTGCTGACCTCGGCGGCCAACCTGCACCCGTACATCTTCCGCGTCGCCTCGAACACCGACATCGAGGGGCGCACCGCCGCGTCGATCCTGGCGCAATGGAAGGACGTCAAGCGCGTCGCGACCATCGCGCCCGACTACGCCTACGGACGCGACGCGGTCGCGGCGTTCATACCCTGGCTGAAGAAGCTGCGGCCCGACATCGAGATCGTCGACCAGCAGTGGCCGAAGCTCGGCACCGCCGACTTCACGCCGTTCATCACGGCGCAGATGGGCTCCAAGCCCGACGCGATCTTCTGTGACGTCTTCGGCGGCGATTTCGTCACCTTGGCCAAGCAGGCCGCCCCGCTCGGCTACTTCAAGGCGATCAAGAATCACCTGGTCGACGGCGGCGAGGTCGGCACGGTCGACGAGGCCGAAGCGCTCGGCGCCGACTATCCCTACGGCATCTGGTCGGCCGCCTACGATCCGGTGATCTGGCCGGTCAACGAGCCGCCCGAGCACAAGAAGTTCATCGCCGATCTCAAGAAGGCGATGAACAACCAGTACGGGTCGGGCTGGGCGATCATGGGTTACGAGTCGATCGTGGCGCTGGCCGACGGCATCAAGAAGGCCGGCAGCACCGACTCGGACAAGGTCGCCAAGGCGATGCTCGGCATGAGCTTCGACACGCCGGTCGGCAAGAAGACCTTCACCGAGGCGAGCCACGAGACCAACACGGGCGAGTTCTGGGGCGAGATGGTCAAGGACCCGAAATACCCGTTCGCGACCATGAAGGACCCCACTTATTACGACTCCGCGCAGTACCTGAACTGACGCCGCAGAGAGCGGAGTGATCGGAATGTCCCGGCGGCCCGGCTGTGCCGTGGCCCGAACACGGAGCGCTTGACCGCCGTGGCATTTCTGTTCGGCCAGTTCCTGGGCGGCCTCACGACGGCGATGTTCCTGTTCCTCATCGCCTCGGGCCTGTCGCTCGTGTTCGGCGTCATGCGCGTGCTGAACTTCGCGCACGGCTCCTTCTACATGGTCGGCGCCTACCTGGCCTGGCAGGTGGTGCACTGGCTGGCGCCCGCGTTGGGCGCGTTCTGGCCGGCGGTGCTGATCGCCGCATCGGGCGTGGCGCTGCTCGGCGGGGTGATCGAACGGCTGCTGCTGCGCCACCTCTACGGCCGCGAGGAGCTCTACCAGCTGCTGTTCACCTATGCGCTCGTCCTGATCCTCGGCGACGCCGCCAAGGCGGTGTGGGGCACCCAGCAGCTCTCGGTCTCGCGGCCGCCGATCCTGGTCGGCAGCTTCGAGCTCTTCGGCTCGACGGTGCCGTACTACAACCTGTTCATCATCCTGATCGGGCCGACGATCGCGCTCTGCGTCTGGCTCAGCCTGATGCGCACGTCGGCCGGCCGCATGGTGCGGGCGGCGGCGCTCGATCGCGAGATGCTGGGCGCGCTCGGCGCCAATGTCGGCGCGATCTATACCGGCATGTTCGTGGTCAGCTCGTTCCTCGCCGGGCTGGCGGGCGCGCTCGTCACGCCGATCGAGAGCATCGTGCCCGGCATGGACGTCGAGATCATCGTCGAGGCGTTCATCGTCGTCGTGATCGGCGGCCTGGGCTCGTTCTGGGGCACCTTCTGGGGCTCGGTGATCTACGGTCAGGTGCTGTCGTTCGGCATCCTGATCTTCCCGGCCTTCTCGATCTTCTCCGTGTTCGCCCTGATGGCCGTGATCCTGATCGTGCGTCCGTGGGGCCTTCTGGGTCGGCCGCTTCGATGAACGCCTACACCATCCCGCTGCATCGCCGCATTCCCTGGACGCTGCTGTTCTTCGCGGCGTGCTTCTGGCTGCCGTGGGTCGGCTCGCGCTACGACACCTTCCTCGGCACCTTGATGCTGATCGACGGGCTGTTCGCGGTCAGCCTCAATCTGCTGCTCGGCACCGCCGGGCTGGTGTGCTTCGGGCACGCCGCCTATTTCGGCATCGGCTCCTACGTCTGCGGCATCCTGATGCGCGACTACGGCATGCCGTTCGCCGTCGCGCTGCCCGGCGCCGCGCTGGGCGCCGCCGCCTTCGCGCTCCTGTTCGGCTTCTTCTGCGTGCGGCTCACCAAGATCTACTTCGCCATGCTGACCTTGGCGTTCGCCCAGATCGTCTGGGCGATTTGCTACAAGTGGAACGACGTCACCGGCGGCGACCAGGGGCTGACCAACGTCCCCTATCCCAACTTCGATTGGATGAGCGCGATCCCCGGGTTCGACCACTTCCGCGTCGGCGAGCAGTTCTACCTGCTGACGCTGATCGTCGTGGCCGTGTGCCTGGCGGCGGTCCAACGCCTCATCGCCTCGCCGTTCGGCCGCATCCTGACGACGATCCGCGAGAACCCCGAGCGCGCCGCGTTCATCGGCATCAACGTGCGCGCCTACAACCTCACCGCCTTCACGATCGCGGGCGGCTTCGCGGGCATCGCGGGCGCGCTGTTCGGCATCTTCAACCGCGGCGCGTTCGCCGATTTCGTCTATTGGACCAAGTCGGCCGAGGTCATGATCATGACCATCCTCGGCGGCATCGGGTACTTCTGGGGTCCGGTGGTCGGCGCGGCCAGCCTGGTCTGGCTCAACCAGGAGGTCACGTCCTATACCGAATATTGGTCGTTCCTGCTCGGCACGATCCTCCTGGTGCTGCTGTTCGTGTTCCCCGGCGGCATCGTCGGCGGACTGGTCGCCGGCTGGCGCCTGATGCGCGCCCGCACGCGCCGCACCGAAGCGCGCGTCATGCCTGAGGCACCTCATGCTTGAAGCGGCCCGTGGCTGAGGTGACCCGTGCTTGAAGTGAAGGGGCTCGGCAAGTCGTTCAA
Organism: Candidatus Sulfotelmatobacter sp.; assembly: GCA_035507915.1. Classification (GTDB taxonomy): domain Bacteria; phylum Pseudomonadota; class Alphaproteobacteria; order Elsterales; family Elsteraceae; genus JACQAI01. Next base: position 2,428 of record DATJNS010000271.1, on the reverse strand, counting down.
CGGCTTCGTCGCCGTCAACGGCGTCACGTTCACCGTCGCCGAGCGCCAGATCGCGGCCGTGATCGGACCCAACGGCGCGGGCAAATCCACCCTCTTCAACCTGATCACCGGGCATCTGCAGCCGACCACGGGCCACGTGCTGCTCGACGGCCGCGACATCACCGGCGGCGCGCCGCACGATATCTGCCGCAGGGGAATCGGGCGCTCGTTCCAGCGCACCAACATCTTTCCGAAGCTGACCGTGTTCGAGAACATCCAGGCCGCGCTGCTGTCGCATCACCGCCGCGGCCCGAACTTCTGGACGCGCTCCGAGCTGCTCTACCGCGAGGAGACCGAAGCGCTGCTCGACTCGATCGGACTGCTCCAGCACACCCAATCGATCGCCGGCACGCTGTCCTACGGCAACCAGAAACAGATCGAGCTCGGCCTGGCGCTCGCCAGCGACCCCAAGATCCTCCTGCTCGACGAGCCGACCGCCGGCATGTCGGCCAACGAGACGCACGAGACCATCGCGCTGCTCGAGCGCATCGCCGCCGCGCGCGGGCTGACGCTCCTGTTCACCGAGCACGACATGGCGGTGGTGTTCTCGATCGCGCAGAAGATCGCGGTGCTGCACCAGGGCCGCTTGATCGCCGAGGGCACGCCGGCCGACGTGCGCGCCGATTCCGAGGTGCGCCGCGTCTACCTGGGCGAGCGCTGATGACCGCGCTGCTCGCCGTCGAGAACATCCACACCGCGTACGGGCTGAGCCGCGTGCTGTTCGGCGTCTCGCTGGAGGTCGCGGCCGGCGAATGCGTCTGCCTGCTCGGCCGAAACGGCGTCGGCAAGACGACGACCATGCGCTCGGTGATGGGCCTGACGCCGCCGAGCGCCGGGCGCGTGCTGCTGAACGGCCAGGACATCACCGGACGTTCGCCCTATCGGGTCGCGCGCGCCGGCATCGGCTTCGTGCCCGAGGACCGCCGCATCTTCGCGGAGCTCACGGTACGGGAGAATCTCGACGTCGCGGCGCGCGCCGCGCGACGGCCCGGCCATTGGACGATCGCGACGGTCTACCAGCTGTTCCCCGTGCTCGAGAGCCTCGGCGATCGCATGGGCGGCTTCCTGTCGGGCGGCGAGCAGCAGATGCTGACCATCGCGCGCACCCTGATGGGCAACCCGACGATCCTGCTGCTCGACGAGCCTTCGGAAGGCCTGGCGCCGCTCGTCGTCGACGCGCTGCGCGACCGGATCGGCGAGCTCAAGGCACAGGGCCTGACCATCCTGCTCGCCGAGCAGAGCGTCGATTTCTGCCTGACCTTGGCCGACCGGGTCTACGTGCTCGAGAAGGGCGAGGTCCGCTTCACCGGCGCCGCCGATGCGCTGCGCGCCGACCGGACCCAGCTCGACCGCCTGCTGGCGGTCTAGCGGCTCGTCGCCCGCTTCGTCGGGAGGCGGCACCTCCGCCAAACCAGTCCGAGCCTTTCCCCCTTGAGTGGGAGGGCCGGGGTGGAGGCTAATGGGCGCCGCAGCCCGGAGGCGTCATGGCCCAGCAAACCAATCACGCGGCCGATGCCGGTCGCGTCGCCGAGCTCGCCCGCGATATCCGCAGCGGCGCGCTGACCGCGAGCGCGTTGGTCGAGCGCTGCCTGGCGCGCATCGCCGCGGTCGATCCGGCGGTGCAGGCCTGGCGCGTCGTGCTCGCCGACAGCGCGCGCGCCGAGGCCGCCCAGCTGGACCGCGAGGCTGCCGCCGGCACGTTCCGCGGGCCGCTGCACGGCATCCCGATCGGCATCAAGGACATCATCGACGTCGCCGGCGTGACGACGCTCGCCAACAGCAGGTCGCGCGACGGCATCGCGCCCGCCGGCGCGGACGCCGACATCGTGGCGCTCCTGCGCAGCGCCGGCGCCGTGATCCTGGGCAAGACGCACACCACCGAGTTCGCCTATTTCGATCCGTCGCCGGCGCGCAATCCGCACGACATCGGCCACACGCCCGGCGGCTCGTCGAGCGGCTCGGGCGCCGCGGTCGGCGCCGGCATGGTGCCGCTGGCGCTCGGCACCCAGACGGTCGCCTCGGTCAACCGGCCGGCCGCCTATTGCGGCGTCGCGGCGTTCAAGCCGAGCACCCGGTCGACCTGCACCCACGGCGTCACGCCGCTGGCGCCGTCGTTCGACACGATCGGCTTTTACGGCGCCACCGTGCCCGACGCGGTGGCGCTCTACGAGGCGGTTGCCCCCGCCTTCATCGCCCCCAGCGACCGCGCCGGGCGGCGCGTGATCGTGCGGCTCGAGGATCCCGCGCTCGCGCGCTGCGATGAAGAGATTCTCGCCGCCGTCGCGCAAACCGCCCAGCGCTGCGCCGCCGCCGGCCACACGGTGCGGAACGCTCCGTCGCCGGAGCCCTGGGCGACCCTGTTCGAGACGCAGGTCCGCGTCATGCAGTA
>DATJNS010000270.1:0-8894 GCA_035507915.1 Candidatus Sulfotelmatobacter sp. | reverse complement strand
CACGCGCTTCGCGGTCCGCTCGTCGTTGGTCGCGAAGCTGACGCGGACGTGGCAATTGTCGAGGATCGAATTGTTCTGGCCGTAAGCCTTCTCGATCTGATTGAGGCTCTGGGCGATCAGGAACGCCTTCAACCCGTAGCCTGCCATGAACGCCAAAGCCGACTCGAAGAAATCGAGCCTGCCCAAGGCCGGGAACTCGTCCAGCATCAGCAGCACGCGGTGGCGCCGGTTCTTGGCGTGCAATTCCTCGGTCAGCCGTCGGCCGATCTGATTGAGCACCAGCCTGATCAGCGGCTTGGTCCGCGAGATGTCGGAAGGCGGCACGACGAGGTAGAGCGTCGTGGGTCGCGCCTCTTCCACCAGATCGGCGATGCGCCAGTCGCAGCGGCGCGTCACCTGCGCAATGACCGGATCGCGATAAAGTCCCAGAAACGACATGGCGGTGCTGAGCACGCCCGACCGCTCGTTGTCGGATTTGTTCAACAACTCCCGGGCGGCGCTGGCGACGACGGGATGGGTTCCGGCCTTGCCGAGATGCTGCGTCAGCATCATCGCGCGCAGCGTCGATTCGATCGAGCGCTTCGGGTCGGAGAGGAAGTTGGCGACACCGGCGAGCGTCTTGTCGGGTTCCGCATAGAGGACGTGCAGGATCGAACCGACCAGCAGGCTATGGCTCGTCTTCTCCCAATGATTCCTCTTCTCCAGCGAACCTTCGGGGTCGACCAGCACGTCGGCGACATTTTGCGCGTCGCGCACTTCCCATTCGCCACGGCGGATTTCCAGCAGCGGGTTGAAGGCTGAGGATCCCGTATTGGTCGGATCGAACAGCAACACGCGACCGAAGCGGGCGCGAAACCCGGCAGTCAGGCCCCAGTTTTCTCCCTTGATGTCATGGACGATGGCGCTGCCGGGCCAGGTCAGAAGCGACGGCACCACCAAGCCGACGCCCTTGCCGCTGCGGGTCGGGGCGAAGCACAGCACATGCTCCGGCCCATCGTGACGCAGATAGTCGTGGTCCAGCTTGCCCAGCAGCACGCCATCGGGGCCGAGCAACCCGGCCTTGCGGATGTCACGGCGTTCTGCCCAGCACGCCGAGCCGTAAGTCGCGACGTTCTTTGCGTCGCGCGCCCGCCACACCGACATGGCAATGGCGACTGCGATGGCGATGAAGCCACCGGACGCGGCGATATAGGCGCCTTCGACGAAGATGTGCGGCGCATAGGCATCATAGGCGAACCACCACGCATAGAAGGCTGGCGGCAGGTAGAACGGAAACCCCCAGACGACGAACCACGGCTGGCCGAGCTGGGCCTGGAAGCCGAGCTGCCAGGCGGTCCACTCCGTCGCGCCCCAGGTCGTCACCAGCACGATGGCGAAGACGGCGAGAATTTGACCCCAGAGGATTTTCGTCCCGGACATGGCAGTACCTCCAACGGCAAATACCGTGAAGGTCGGGGCACGATCGCATCGGCCGCAAGGCCAGCCACGCCCGGAGTGAATATTCGGCAAGACCTGCGCGCAAATACAGGGACCGGCGGAACGGCGGCGGCTGGAACGGGTGGCTTCGCAAGAGATCGCACCGTCTCGCGCGACCAGCTATGATGAACCGACGCCGAACAGGGGAGCGGAGCACAGCGGTCGGATCAGCGCATAGCGGGAGAGCCCACCATGCCGCTCTATGAGCATATGCCCAGCGATGTCCGCCACACGGTGGATGTGCTTGTCGAAGAGCTGACGCCGGAATCGTGGCCGAACCGATTTCTCGGCCTGATCGGCTGGCTCGGCGAGATGCTTCAGAGCCGGACCAATCCCGATCCGTCGCTCGTATTGCAGCAATGGGCGGGCCTCGTCACCGCCTTCCTGGAGCATCTGTCGCCCGACAGCTCCGTGATGGAATGCCAGGCGCTCATGAGTGTCAGCTTCAACGACGAATGGCGGGCTCAGGCGATCGCTTTGATCGAACGCAACCCGGTCATCGTCGACCGGATGACAGCCGCCTACCCTTCCTGGGCCGACGTTGTCGAAAGCTTGCTTGAGGCTGACGAAAAGCGGCCGATCAAAAAGGCGCCGCAGCGGCGCTCCTGACGGAACGGCCCCGATCCGGCGGCGCACCGTGCGCAAAGGGGCAAAGATGCCGGGCAGAGTTCAGAGTCCGAGGCCACGGCTGCGGCCGAAGCTCCACTCGACCCCGCCGCCCGGCAACATCGTGCCCGAGACATGTTGCCCGAGTTTCTGTTCCAGGGCGGGCCGCCACGGCACGAGCTGGAAGCCCAGCCCGTCATCGATCATGGCGAAGCGGCCGGAGGCTAGCGTCACGCGCTGCCGATAAAGGCCGGTAACATAATCGCCGGGCGCCGACGGCGTGTGAGACAGCCCGGTCTCGGCGGCAAGGTGCGCCGTGACCGCTTCCAGCTCGCGCTGCCGCAGGGTCTCGATCAGCTCGCGCGAGAACACGATCCGGTCGCCCTGGCGGCGCGCGAATCCTTCCTCCACAAGATAATCGGCCCGCCGTGCCATCGCCTCGCGGATGTCGCTGCCGAAGCCGCCGGCGGTCGAGACCGGCTCACGCGCGACAAGCTGACGGTCGAGCCAGGTCGCGCCCGGCGCCGTGACCTGCGCCTCCAGCGGCAGGTCCGACCGCGTGGCGAGCGAAAGCCGTTGCCGGCCGCGTGCATCTTCCCAGGATCGCAGCTCGACGATCGCGCCCGGCTTGGCGTCGCCGGTCATCTCCAGATCCTCGAACCGCAGATGATGGGTGCGGCCATCGGCACCATCGACGACGGCATAGGCATCGCCGCGCAGCTCGTCATAGAGGCCGCGCTCGACCAGCTTGCCCAGCACCGGGTCCGATACCTCATCGCCATGGATCGCGAACCGCGCCACGTCCGGCGGCCGATCCCCGGTCGCCATCGCGCGGTGCATGGTCTTGATGATGTCGCCGCGGATCGACAGGTCGCGCAGGGTCTTCTCGAGATCGGGTTTGACGCTCCAGCATGCTGGTCCCTCCGGCTCGGCCAGGCCCATGCGTTCGAGCTTCATCGCCCGACCGACCAGCAGCCGGCGCAGCTCGGGATCGGGGCCGGCCGCGTTGGGTCGGAGATCGGCGATTCCACCTCCTTCATCGGCGACTTCGCGCAACGCGCGATCGAGCCGTGTCCACCGCTCGGCTTCAACCTCCCTGCGCAAGGCGGTGTCGATCTCGCGCTTGCTCCGTGGACCGAGTTCCAGCGTGACGCGCTCCTCGGCCCGGTCGCGCAGACCGCGGCTGATATAGTCGCGGCTGATGACCAGATCGCGCCAGTCGTCGGCCCGGCCACGCACCAGGATATGGACATGCGGGTTGTCGGTGTTCCAATGATCGACGGCGATCCAATCGAGGCGCGTGCCGAGGTCGCGTTCCGCATCGGCCATCAGCTCGCGGGTGAAGGCCCGCAGGTCCGCCATCTCGCCGGCATCCTCGGGCGAGACGATGAAGCGGAAATGGTGCCGGTCCTCTTCGCAGCGCCCGGCGAACGCCTTGTCGTCGGCCGCATCCGATTCGGCATCGAACATGTGCGCCCGCGACCCATCGCGGGTGACGCCCTCGCGTTCGAGATAGCCGATATGGCGGGCCAACGGCGCCGCGCGGAATTTCGCGCCGGCATGGCGCACCACCCGCGCCTTGATGACGACGCGCCGCCCCGGCGTGCGCAGCGACCGCGCGATCGAGGCCGCGCGGCCGCGGCCGAAACGGGAGCCGCCGCCGGCGGAACGGCGTGCGCCGAAACCGCGCCCGGTATGCCCGGCCTTCCTCGCCGCCCGCATGACCTGGCCGACAAAACTCTTGGCCTCGCCGCTCCGGCTTCGGCGGATGCGGCCCGGCCGGATGCGGAAATCATCGTCGCGGCCGCTCATTGCCGGCCTCGCCGGCGCCGGCCCCAGGGCGACGGCGCTCCGATGATTGATGTGATTATGGTTTCCGAGGCGAGCGCCGGCTTGCCGGGCCGAGGCGCGGCGCAAAAACCTTCGCCCAACCAACCACATGCACCCCGGCCGACGGCGGTGCTTTTATCTGGCGATCGGCTGGTCGGGTGCCAGGTCTCCCCCCGCCCCACCGCCAAACCTGCGCGACACCCCGCCGGAACGCGACAACCTGCGACAGCGCTCATCGCGGTCGCCCCTGCGGTATGATGCGGACGAACAAGCCATCCGATAACGGCGCCAGCGCCGTCACGTCGGCAAGACCGGCGCTGATCGACGACGATTCCGGCGATCGGTCAACCACGGCGGCGACGGATTTCTTGTCGCCGGTCGTGCGGCTCACGATGCGCGCGACAAACAACGGTGCGCGTGTCCAGGCGAGCGGATCGGGCGCCGTCGCGATGCGCGCGGCCTGCACGCCGGCGATCAGCGGAGCGAGCCGCGCGAGGTAGAGCCGCGTCTCTTCGGGCAGCGGCCGGCCAGTCGCAAGGTGGTCCTCGTATCGGCCGGGACCGGCATTGTAGGCAGCGAGGAAACCCGCCGAACCATAGCGATCGTACATCTCGCGCAGGTAGGCGGCACCCGCCATGATGTTGTCGCGCGGCTGGAACGGATCGGCGCCCAGACCGTAGGACCGGCGCAGCCGAGCATAGGTGTCGGGCATGATCTGCATGAGACCGATGGCGCCCTTGGGCGACACCGCCCGCGGATCGCCGGCGCTTTCGGCCGCCATGACGAAGCGCAGCCACAGCGCCGGTACACCGAAGCGCTGCGCGGCTTCCTTGATGAACGGTCCGAACGGATCGATCCCGGCCGAAGCGCTGGATGACGGTGCCGCCGATGTCGTCTGCGCGACCGCCGGTGAGACGACGCCCGTGCCCATGACGATGGCGACAAGCGTCACGACGCCGACCACCCACCCGACACGCGGCCAGCTTGCCAGCGTGCTCGCGGCCGTCCAGGGCAAGGCGCCGAGGCGCCGGCCTGACGGCCGCCCTGGACCGCCGCTGCGCGCGCCGGCCGCGCGGATTGCGGTCGGGACGGAGGAATGGTGCGGCCTGCGGTCGAACAGAGGAATGTCGGGTTGATCGCAAACGGGCGGCACGGTCACGGCTCCTTGGGAAGCCAGAGCGGCGTCGCCCGGCCGATGATGCTGCTCACGGGAAGCGGTCCGAAGTAGCGGCCGTCGAGGCTGTCCGGGCGCGCGGCATTCATGAGGAAGACCTGGCTCGGGCGAAGCCGGTGGCAGCCTTGCCAGACCGGCAGCGGCCGGCCGAAATGGTCGCGGTCCTGCGCCAAGGCGAGTGCCTTGCCGTCGACGCTGACGGTATCGCCATGCCGGCAGACGGTCTGCCCGCCGAGCGCGGCGATCGGTTTGACGAGCGGCACGCCTTCCGGCAGCGAGCGGCGCGCAGCGAGCCAGGCAGCGAGTGGTGCCGGCAGGCGGGCGACGACGATGGCGCCGACATGCAGCCTGCCCGGCCGATGCACGGCGTAGAGGCCGATCGGCACGCTGGCGCTGGCGTTCCACAGCAGCACCAGGGGCGATGGAACGACGGCCGGCAGCAGCAGCAGCGCTATTGCCGCGCCGGCGACCGATGCCCAGAACGCGCGGCGGGTCATCGCGTCACCCGCTGCCGCATCAGCCAGGCGGTGTGCTGGGTGTTGGAATAGGCGCGCGGCGTGTCGCCGACGGTCAGGCGGTTGTGGACGTGCCGCCAGTAATCGTGCGAGGCATCGGCGGCGTCGATGCCGATGGATTCGACCGCATCGATCACGCGCAGCACACGCTCGACCTTGGGCCAGCCGTTGAGGCGCAACAGGATGTCGCCACCGGGTCGGACGAAGGGGAGCGTCTGATATGGCTCGCCGACCGCGACGGCGCGCACGATGTCGATGCGGGAGACCACCGTGCCGTAATCGTTCGATGCCCAGCGGACGAAAGCGAAGATGCTGCCGGGCGCGAAGCTCAGCACCCGCCGGCGGCGATCGAGGATCGTCTCCTCAACATCGCGGCCGAACCTGATCCAGTGCTCGATCCGTTTTTCGAGCCAGGTCAGTTCGACATGCGTCAGAGCGTTGGCCCGCTCGCCGTTTGGCAAGCGGCCGGCATACGCGCCGTCTTTCATGGCGCATCTCCATCGTTCTCGGGAAATTCCCGCGCGAGCAGCGCGCGCAGCATCTCGGCGACGGTGATCCCGCGCCGGAATGCGGCGACCTTGATGCGGCCACGCAGGGCGGGCGTGATGTCGATCGTCAGTCGCGCGGTGAAGGCAGCGTCGCCCTCCGGCGGCGGGGCGGAGGATTTCTGATCTTTGACCCAGCTTTCGGCGTCGCTCGGGCGGTGGATGAAACGCCGCTTCGACGTGGGTTGCGTCATGGCGCCGCTCCCGCATGGAAGGCGAGCAATGCGGCGATGCGGTTCCGCGCGCGCTCGGCCATGTCGGGGTCGATCTCGCAGCCGAGATAGCGGCGGCCGGCGAGCCGACAGGCTTCGCCGACCGCGCCCGATCCGGCGAACCAATCGCCGACCAGCCCGCCCGGCGGGCAGCTTGTGCGGATGAGGATTTCGATCAGGGCGGACGGCTTTTCGGTCGGGTGGATCGCGCGGCCGTGGCAATTGCGCGCATAGACCACGGAGCGCATCAGGCGCGGCCCGCCGTCTTCGCTGACGTAATGCCCGGCCTCGATGTGGCCGGTATGCGGCGGCCGCTTCTTCCGCCGCACGGCCCGCGCGGTCGCGTCCGGTGTCGTCTGGACGTCGTTGTAGATGCTGCGCCAGGACGCATCGGCGCGATAGAACTGCGCGACCAGCTCATGCACGCGCTTGAAGCGATCGGCATGAAAGCTGCTGCCGTTCTGCTTCTCCCAGACGATCTCCTGCGCATATCTCCAACCGGCGGCATCGAAGGCCGCGGCCGTCGCCATGAAGCAACGGAGCGAGCCGAACACCCACATCGACCCGGATGGCCCGAGTGCCGCACGGGCGAGCGGCAACCAGCCATTGACACGCCGATCCCAGGCGAGCGAGGTGTCGCCATAAGGGGGATCGGCGATGATCAGCGCGTAAGGACCGTGTTCAGGCATGACGACACGGCAATCGCCGGTGAGGACCGTCATGGCGCGATCCGCTCGATTTCGGTGGCGAGCGCGGCGATCTCCCGCGCCGCGGAACTGTCGGGGGCGATGTCGGTCGCAAGGCGTCCAGTCCGCGCGGCGTCGGCGAAGACGACGCGCTGACCGATGCGCGTTGCCAGCAGCGGGGGATCGTGATCGGCCAGCGCTGCGGCGGTCTCGCGAGCGATGACCGTGCGCGCGGCACAGCGATTGAGCACGAAGCGCGCGACGAGCTGCGGGCAGAAGATGCGCGCCTCGTCGAGCAGCTTCAGCATCTCGCCCGAGGCCCAGCCATCGAACGGCGAGGGTTGGGCGGGGATCAACACGATATCGGCGGCGAGCAGCGCCGACCGCATCAGGGCAGCGACGCGCGGCGGCCCATCGATGACGATATGATCGGCGTGGCGCGCGAGGTCGGGCGCTTCGCGATGCAGCGTATCGCGGGCCAGGCCGATGATGCCGAAGAGACGGGGCAATCCTTCCCGTGCCCGCTGCTCGGACCAGTCGAGGGCCGAGCCTTGCGGATCGGCGTCGATGACGATGACGCGCTTGCCGTGCAGCGCCCATTGCCCGGCGATGTGCAAAGCCAAGGTGGTCTTGCCGACGCCGCCTTTCTGATTGAGAAGCGCCAGGATCATGGCGTCTCTCCATCATCGGGATCGGAAAACTCGTCGCTGTCCGTAAATCCGCCTTTACGGAAAGCCGTCGTCAGTCGATGTCTTGGTTGCGCGTTTCCTTCATTGCCGAAATTCGGAAACTGGACGGGGTTATCCCCAAATCCTCGTCGCCCATCTTCTATAGATTTAGAGTCTTCTTTAGACTCTTTAGAGTCGCCGGTTTCGGAAGCCGGCCAAAGCGTTAGCTGCGATCCCTGCGCCCGAAATACCGAGAGGGCTGCGCCCGGAATACCGTTATCGGTTGCGCCCGAAATGCCGATACCGGCACATCTTCTCCGCCGTTTATCCACAGGCGTGCCCGCACCGCCGATCTGCTGCGGCGCCGGCCGCATGACGACGATCTCGGCAGCGTCGGGAGAGCGCTCCAGGCCGAGCGCATATCCCGGCAAGGGCTGGCGGCGGACGATGGCGCGGATGTCGAGCGCGAAATCGGAGAAGCGCGCCTGGCTGGCGCTTTTGGCGTGCAGGTGGCGCAACTCGAAGCGCCAGCCCTCGGGTTGCCGGCCGGCGTGTTTGCGCGCCACGCGATAGAGCCAGCGCTCGATACCGCCGGTCAGCCGGAAATAGGCCGGGTCGATCGCCAGGACGAGGCGACGGTCGATGACGCCCTGATAGAACCAGTCGGGCAGGACGAACTCCATGCCCTCGACGCGCCCCGAGAGTGTGGCCAGTTCCTCCCATTCGTTGATCCAGGAGAATTGCTGCCGCCGCCAATGCTCGCCGTGGCGGATGGTGGTGCGGATCACGGTCGATTGCAGGCGCGTCAGCGCGCCTTTCAGCAGCCGATAGTTCCGGTTGCCGGTGTCGCGGCCGATCGCGGTGAGAAGCTGGTAGGGCGTGAAGCGGAAGAAGCGCGAGGTCGAGAGGCCGCGATCCTGGGCGGCGAGGATCTGGCTTGCCGCCCAGATCAGCACGTCGGCATCCCAGATGGTCGCCATACCGTGCTCGGGAACGGCATAGACCTGCACTTCGGTGGTGCCGGCCTTGTAGAGGATCGGCTGCACGCGCTTCATTTTTGCGAGGGAGAAGAAAGGGCGCTCCATGAGGTCGCGCTGGTCGCGGGGCGGCACGTCGCCGGCGAGCGCCGCGAACGGGTCGAGGCTCGCCCGCTCATTCCGTCGCCGCTGTGTCGGTTCGCCG
>DATJNS010000269.1:0-4489 GCA_035507915.1 Candidatus Sulfotelmatobacter sp. | reverse complement strand
TTGCCGAACAGCCCGGCCAGCTGGAAGCTGAGCGAGGCGCCCGTGCAGCGCACGCGGGTCGCGAACATCTCCGGCAGGAACGAGGCGAGCGGGCCCCACATGCCGGTATGGAAGAACATGCCGACGAACGCCGCGAGGAAGATCAGCGCGGTCGACTGGGTGTTGACCAGCATGAAGAACACGTAGGCCCAGACCAAGGTCGCGAGCGCGCCGCCGATCAGCACCGGGCGGCGGCCGATCCGGTCCGACAGCGCGCCGGCCAGCGGGATGCCGATGATCTGGGCGACCGCCGCCATCAGGATGGCGTTGAGGCCGACCTTGGGCGACACGCCGATGCGCGGCAGGTAGATGAGCAGGAAGAAGGTGAAGACGTAGAACACGCAGTCGCTGCCGATGCGGCTGCCGATGCCGAGCAGCACCTGGCGCGGCGCGGTGCGGAAGACCTCGAGGATGGGCGCGCGCGCGACGCCCTGCGCGCGCTCGATCTGCTCGAACAGCGGCGTCTCGGCGATGTCGCGCCGGATCACGAAGCCGACGACCATCAGCAGCGCGCTGAGCAGGAACGGCACGCGCCACGCCCAGGCGAGGAAATCGTCGGGCGACACCGCGCTGGTCAGCACCGCGAAGACGGCATTGGCGGTCAACAGGCCGATCGGGCTCGCGACCTGCACCAGGCTGCCGAGAAAGCCGCGCCGGCGGCCGCCCTCGTCGTATTCCGTGACCATCAGTGCCGCGCCGCCCCATTCGCCGCCGAGCGCCAGGCCCTGGATCAGGCGCAGCACGACGAGCGCCACCGGCGCCGCCATGCCGATCGTCGCGTAGGTCGGCAGGAGCCCGATGACGAAGGTGCCGGCGCCCATCATCAGCAACGTCACGATCAGGACGTTCTTGCGGCCGATCAGATCGCCGTAATGGCCGAAGATCACCGCGCCCAAGGGGCGGGCGACGAACGCCACGCCGTAGATCGCGAGCGACAGCAGGAGCGCCGTCGCCGGGCTCTGCTGCGGGAAGAACAGCTTGGGAAACACCAGGGCGGCGGCCGAGCCGTAGATGAACAGATCGTACCATTCGAGGCTGGTGCCGATGACGCTCGCGGCCACGACCTTGGCCAACGAGCGTCGCGCCGGCGCAGCGGCTGCTGTCTGCGCGACCATGATATCCCCCTCTTCGGCCCCGCACGGGACCAGCGGCGGCGACCGGGAACTCTCGACCAGGCGCCGTCACTCTGCCATCGGGCCGGAGCGAAAGCCAGCGGATTGTTCACAATCCATTTCGGATTGTGCACAGAGTTTGCGTCAGCGGCGCGCCGCCAGCACGGCGCGCAGGTCGACGCCGACGGGGTCGCCGACGCCGCGCGCCAGGCGCTCCTCGACCGCGCGCAGATGCGCGTCGGCGCGTTCGTTGGCGCGCGCGCCGTCGCCGCGCTCGATGGCGTCGACCAGCGCGGCGTGCTCGTCGGGCGTGCATTCGGCCGCCGCGGCGGGCAGCGCCGCCATGAAGAGCCGCGTGCGCGCGACCAGCTCGCGGACGAAGCGGGAGATGTCGGTGCTGCCCAGGCTGTCGGCCAGCACGAAGTGGAACTCGCCCGACAGCCGCACCGCGGCGCCGTGGTCGCCGGCGGCATGCGCCGCCTTCTCCCGGCGGATATGGTCGCGCAGCCGTGCGATCACGGCCTTGTCGCGCTGACCGGCCAGGCTGCGCACGATCCCGGCCTCGAGAATCCGGCGCGCCCGATAGACCTCGCGCGCTTCCGCCATGGTCGGCCGCGGCACCGACACGCCGCGGTTGGCGACGCGCACGAGCTGGCGTTCGTGGACCAGGCGGTCGAGCACCTTGCGCGCGCGCTCGCGCGAGACCTTGAAGGCGGCGGCGACCTGCTCCTCGACCAGCCGCGTCCCGGGCGGCAGCTCGCCGGCCGACAGCGCATCGAGGATGCCCCGGTGGATGCGCTCCTCGACCAGCCGGGGGTCCGGGCGCGCCGGCTTGGCGCGGTCCGCGCGGCGGCGCGCTGCGGGCGGGGCCATCGCGCTCACCCGGCGTGCCGGCCGGGAACGGGGAATCGGCGAATCGCGGGCATCGACATTGTGCACAATCTACCGTAAGACTCCGCCCGACCTCAATGCCCGACCTCGATGGGGAGCCGCGCCATGGAAGCCGCGACCGTCACGTGCGACCTCTTGATCGTCAACGGCTTCGTGGTGACCGGCGACGCGGCCGGGGCGGTCTGGCGCGACGGCGCCGTGGCGGTGCGAGGCAATGAGATCCTCGAGGCCGGTCCGACCGCGACGGTCGCCGGCCGCTACGTCGCCGGCCGCACCATCGACGCGACCGACCGCATCGTCATGCCGGGGCTGGTCAACACGCACAACCACAGCCCCCTGATGGTCACGCGCGGCATGGTCGAGGACCTCGGCTTCGCGCCCGCCTATACGCCGAACGTGCCGCAGGGCCATGCGCTGTCGGACGAGGAGGCGCTCGTGCTCTCGCGCCTCGGCCTCTACGAGATGATGCGCTTCGGCGCGACCACCGTGGTCGATTCCTACAACCACGCCGACGGCTGCGCGCGCGCGGCGGCCGAGACCGGGCTGCGCGCGTTCGTCGGCGGGCGCATCCACGACGCCGACATGGCGGCGCTCGCCGGCGGCCAGTGGCGCTACGACACCGCGCTCGGCCGCGCGACGCTCGCGGAGAATCTCGGGTTGTTCGAGCGCTGGGACGGGCGCGAGAACGGCCGCATCCGCGCGGTGCTGGCGCCGCATGCCGCCGACACCTGCTCGCGCGGCCTGCTGGCCGAGGTCGCGGCGGTCGCGGCGTCGAACGGCGCGACGGTGCACACCCATCTGGCCCAGAGCGCGCTCGAGGTCGAGTGCGTGACCCAGCGCGAGAACCGGGCGCCGAGTCAGCTGTTCGACGAGCTCGGCCTGCTGAACGCGCGCCTGGTCGCCGGCCACTGCATTCACGTCGACGCGCGCGAGATCGAGCGCATCGGCGCGGCCGGCGTGCGGGTCGCCCATTCGCCCTACGGCAACGCGGTGTCGGGCCGGATCGCGCCGGTCCGCGCGCTCGAGGCGGCCGGCGCCACGATCACGCTGTGCACCGACACGAAATCGGGCGACATGTTCGAGGCGATGCGCTTCGCGGTCGCGGCCGCGCGCATCCGCCACGCCGGCTACGACATGGACGGGCCGACCGTGCTGGCGTGGGCGACGCGCAACGGCGCCGCGGCGCTCGGCCTGGGCGATCGCGTCGGCGCGCTGGCGCCCGGCCAGCTCGCCGACCTCGTGATCCTCGACGCGACGGCGCCCAATCTGCGGCCGCTGATCGACGGCGCGGGTCAGGTCGTCTACGGCGCCGTCGGCATGAACGTGACCACCGTCATCGTCGATGGCCGCGTCATCCTCGAGGACGGCGCGCCCACCCTGTTCGACGCCGCGCAGGTGGTCCGCGACGCCCAGCTTGTAGCGCGCCGCCTGTGGCAGCGCCACGGTCACTGAGCGCGGTCGCGCAGCCCGCGACGGCGTGCGGATGAGCGCGCGCGTCCAAGAAGGAGCGCGCGCGTCCAAGCTTTTTCCGCGGACATCGTGCCTCCTGTGGATGGGTGGAGGAGACGCGCCACGATGCGAACCACGATCTTGGCGGCCGCGCTCGCGTTGCTGCTCGCCGGCGGCGCGTCGGCGCGAGCGGGGCAGGGCGCGCCGGCGACGGCGACCCCGGGCCGGGCGCTCGACATGGTGCTCGTGCCGACCTTCTGGGGCACCGACGCGAGCGCCAAGCAGCTGATGGCCGGCAGGTTCGGCAAGCCGTTCGACCCGACCCGCGACGGCGCCGAGCAGGCCGCCACCGAGCTGCGCGATCCGACGCCGCTGCGCTACGTCCTCAGCCCCGGCGGCGCCGCGCAGATCGCGGTGGTGACCGACGCCACCGCGCGGGGCGTCGGCGCCATCATGTTGTCGAACAATTCCGGCGCCGCGATCGTGCCGGCCGCCGAGGCGGCGCGCGCCAAGGGCGTCACGGTGGTGAGCTGGGCCTACCCGATCCCCTCGGCCGACGGCCAGGACGTCTTCGTCGCGCAAAGCGACGCCACCCAGGGCGGCGCGGTGCTGGCCGGCATGGCGCGCAGCATCCTCGGCCCCGCCGGCGGCAAGCTCGCGGTGCTGTCGAACACGCCGGACGCGCCGCCGAGCCTCTGGGTCACGGCGTTCGCGGCGATCCTGAAGCAGCCGCCTTACGCCACGCTCGAGCCGGTCGATCTCGTCTACGGCAACGACGACGCCGCGCGCAGTTACGAGCAAGCGCTGGCGCTGATCGACCGCCATCCCGACCTCGCGCTGATCGTCGGGGCGACGTCGAACAGCGCCTTGGCGGCCGCCAAGGCGGTGCAGGATCGCCATCTCTGCGGCCGGCTGAAGGTCACCGGCTTCGGCATCCCGAGCAACATGCGCGACTACGTGCTCGACGGCTGCGCGCCCGAGATCGCGCTGTGGAGCTA
>DATJNS010000268.1:0-21945 GCA_035507915.1 Candidatus Sulfotelmatobacter sp. | reverse complement strand
GCGAAGCCGAACTCGAGCGCGCAGGCGAAGAACGCGATCGTCGCAAGCGCCATCATGGCGCGCAGCACGCCGCGCGGCGCATAGCGGACCGTCAAAGGTCGCGCGAGCAGCGCGCCCGCCAGGTTGCCGACCAGGTTGATGGCCCCGAGATACGCGGCCTCGGGCACGCTGGTTCCGCTGCTCCTCCACGCCGGCGTGGTCGCGACGTGGTGCGGGCTCGGGGCTTGCGCGGGCCTGCTGACGGCACTCGCGTGGGGCGGCTGGCCCGCCGGCGGTCCGTCGCATCGGCCGAGGCACGGCCCGCGACCCACCATGCCGCGCGCGTCGCCGGCGGTCCGCGCGTTGCTGATCGGCTATGGACTGACCGCCGCCGGCTTGGTGCCCCACATGGTGTTCCTGGTCGACTTCATCGCGCGCGGCCTCGACCTTGGTGTCGCGGTCGGTGCACGCGCTTGGATCGTGTTCGGACTGGGCGCCGTGGTCGGTCCGCTGCTGCTCGGACGATTGGCCGACCGCATCGGCTTCGGCCTGGCGTTGCGTCTCCTGTTCGCGCTCGGTGCGGTCGCGGCGGCGCTGCCGCTGATCGCCACCGATACGCTGGCGCTCGGGATTTCGAGCCTGATCGCCGGCGCGTGCACGCCCGGCTCCGTGCCCTTGGCGTTCGGACGCGCCCAGGAGCTGACGCGCGACCCCGAGGAGACCCGACGCGTCTGGAGCGCGGCCACCACCTCCTTCGCCCTGTTCCAGGCCGCAGGCGCCGCATTGTGCGCCGAGCTGTTCGCGCGCACGGGCAGCCACTTGCCATTGTTCGCGGTCGGCGCCGCGGCGCTTCTGCTGGCGTTCGTGCTCGACGTCGCCGCGGCGCGTGCGGGTGCGCGGCGCCGCGCCGACGCCTAGGCGCCCGGAAGCGTCAAGGCGTGCATGCGAAACAGCCGCGTGCCGCGCGCCGACGCGCGCGCCGGCTGGTTGGGCTGCGGCCGCACCGGGGCCGGCCGTGTCGTGCCTGCCGGTCGGGCGCCGGCGGGCGCGGTCGTCTGCGCGATCGCGGGCGCGCCGACGCGCGCGGTGGCGCGGCGCACTGGCGTCGCGGGCATCAATGCCTCGAGCAGGCGGCCGAGCCAGCTTGCCGGCGCCGCATGGCGCGCCTGCGCGAGCTCGATACGGAAGGATGCGGTCTGCGCCGCCGCGCGCGCGCGCGCCGAGTAGTCCCGGCCCATCGCCAGCAGGGCGTCGCGCACCCGTCCGCCGCTCATCTGCGCGGCGGCGCGGAAGCAATCGGCGGCCACCGCGGCGTCGTTGGAGTCGGTCGGCAAGACGGCGCTCGAACGCTGCTGTTGTCCCATGGTGTCTCTCGATTCGCGGGCGGCATCACGCAGCATCGTCGTTAGCATCGATCCGCGCGCCCCGGCTGTGACTTATTTGAAAGAAAAAACGCTGCAAAATCGGGACATGTTGCAGTCGCTCGAATTGCGATATCTCGACGTTTACAGAATTCATTTTTCGATAATTCGCGAATTCCACCGAATTTTTTCCTGGTCGTGCATCGGAACACAGCTCGGGTTTGTTGTTCGCTGGAGATGACGACGCTGGCGCGTGCACAGGTCGGATCCGGGGAGGTTTCCGTGGTCGACGACGGGGACCCCAGCGGCGTCATCCGGATCGGGTTCGTCGCCGCGCTCTGCCCGCTCGTGCTGCTGATCGACCTTGCGACCTCGGGTGCGATCGGCGTCACCCAGCTCTACGCCGCGGCGTTGCTGCCGCTCTATGGTTTGCGGCGCCCCATGGTGTTCGCGGGCTTCTGGCTGCTGGCGAGCGTGCTGATCGTCGGCGCGGCCCTGCAGCTCGGCGAGATCGGGCGCGACGCGCTGGCCGCTCGCGGTTTGTCGATCGTCCTCGTCTCCCTGCTGTCGATCGGCCTCGCGAGGGTTTCGGGACGCGAGCACGAGCTCCGGCGTCTGGCGCTGGTCGATCCGTTGACCGGTGCGTTCAACCGGCGCTCGTTCTTCGAATTCGCCGGCAAGGAGGAGGCGCGCGCCCGCCGCGGCGGCAACCAGTTCGCGGTCCTGATGATCGACATCGACCACTTCAAGCGCATCAATGACACCTATGGGCATCCGGCCGGCGACAGCGTCATCAAGTCCCTGGCGGACATCTGCTCGCGTACCTTGAGGCCGAGCGATGTGATCGCGCGCTACGGCGGCGAGGAATTCGTCGGCAACCTGCCCGACACGGATCACCGGCAGGCGTCGCTCGTCGCCGAGCGTCTGCGTCACGTCGTCGGGGACGCCAAGGTGCCGAGCGAGCGGGGCGCGATCGGCTTCACGGTGAGCATCGGCGTCGCCACCTGCTCCGACGAGACGCCGCTCGATCAGGCGATCGCCGAGGCCGACAAGGCGCTCTATCGCGCCAAGAGCAACGGGCGGAACCGCGTCGAGGTCAGCATGGCGACGCGCCGCGAGGCGCAGGCAATCGAGGCCAAGATGTCCGGCACCAACATCGTTCTGGTGGTCGATGACGAAGCCGAGATCCGGGAGCTGCTGGCCGAGTGGCTCAGCTCGCATGGTTACGCGGTGCGTACCGCCGAGAATGCGGCCGACGCGCTGCGTCAGATCGAAACCGACCCGGCGATCGGCTTGATCTTCACCGACATCGTGATGCCGGGCGGCCTGGACGGGCTCGATCTCGGTCGGCAGGCCGAACTGATCCGCCCGGGCATCAAGCTGCTCTACATGAGCGGCTACGCGGCCTCGGCGGTCCTGCAGGCGTCGCGCACCGAGCACACGCGCGTGCTGCGCAAGCCCTTCCGGCTCGATCACGTGCTCGAGAGCGTCGAGTACGCGCTGCAGCACTGACTCGACACATGCGCGGCGTCGTCCGGGCGGCTGCGTGCGCCAAGGTCGGCGCTAAGCGGGGCGGCGCCCCTCCGGCGGCGAGCGCAGGGCGTGCTCGACCGCCGCCACCAGCTGGCGCGGTCGGTAGGGCTTGGGCAGTACCCTGCCATAGCGGTAGCCCGGCTGGCGGCTGACGGCGTCGCCGTAGCCGGTCGTATAGAGGACCCTGATCTCGGGGCGCCGCATGCGCGCCATGTCAGCGAGCATCAGCCCATTGATGCGCGGCATCATGATGTCGACGAACATCAACGCGATCTCGGGGTGGCGCTCCAGCAACCGAAAGGCCGCCATGCCTCCTTCGGCGACGAGCACACGGTGGCCGGCATCGGTCAGCGCGCTCTCGGCGATGTCGCGAACGTCGGCGTCGTTCTCGACGATCAGGATGCGTGGCGATTTGGAGGCGTGATACGCGCAAAAATCGATGATGTCGCCCATGGTCCCGGCCGCGATCGATGGTGCCCGACGGAGCAACGCATCAGCCGCGTCCGAGGCTCCAAGATGTGACGCGCGTCACACGCTCGTCACGAGGTTGCGGCAGCGGTGTCGGGCAGGGTGCCGACGTAGCGCGCGGTCGGCCGGATCATGCGGCCGGTCTTTTGCTGTTCCAGAGCGTGCGCGATCCAGCCGCCGGCGCGCGCCAGGGCGAACACCGGCGTGAAGGCGTCGCGCGGCACGCCGACCGCCTCGAGCAGCAGCGCGGCGTTGAGCTCGACGTTGCTCTGCAGCCGGCGGCCCGGCTTGAACCGCTCGAGCGCCGCCAGCGCCCGACGCTCGAGCTCGGCCGCGAAGGCGACGCGGCCGGCATCGGGTCCGAGCGCCTGCAGCGCGCCGCGCAGCACGTCGGCGCGCGGGTCGCGCACCTTGAAGACGCGATGGCCGAAGCCCATCAGGCGTTCGCCGGCCTTGAGCTTGGCGTCCAGCCAAGCGTCGATGTCGCCCGCGGCGGCGACCGCGTCGAGCATGTCGAGGGTCGGCCCGGGCGCGCCGCCATGCAGCGGTCCGGTGAACGCGCAGTAGGCGCCGAGCACCGCGTCGGCCAGCGAGGCGCGGGTCGATGCGATGATGCGCGCCGTGAAGGTCGATGCGCTGAGCCCGTTGTCGATCACGGTCGTGATGTAGGCGTCGAGCGCGGTCGCGAAGCGCGCATCGACCGGCGCGCCGCGCGCCATGCGGAGAAAGTCGGCGGCCGTCCCCAATGCCGGGTCGGGCGCGGTCGGCGTGGCGCCGGCGCGCACGCGTAGCAGCGCGGCGATGCCGACCGGAAACGCCGCGACGATGTCGGCCGGCGCGCTGTCGTCAGGCAATGCCGCGAGGCACACGCGCACCGCTTCGCCGAGCGGCCGGCGGGCCGCCGCGTCGAGCCACTCGCCGAGCCGCGCGAAGGCGCGCCGACGCGCGTCGCCCAGCGCGGCGCGCATGCCGTCGCGCGTCAGCGCTTCGCCGGCGAAGCCGTCCCACAGCAACGCGACCGCGCCCTCGTAACCGTGCCTCGCCACGAGCTCCTCGAGCGTGCGGCCGCGCACCAGGAGGATGCCGCGCTCGCCATCGACGTGGCTGAGCACGGTTTCCGCGGCGATGACGCCTTCCAGGCCGCTCTTCGGCGCGGCCGCCGCCTGGGTCGTCATGCGAGATCGACCACGACGCAGCCGATCTTGTTGCCGGCTTCCACGGCCTCGTGCGCGGCGGCCAGCTGATCGAGCGGGAATTGCGCAGCGACTTGATGCACGCGGTCGCCGCTCTCGAGCCATCGGGTGATATCGGCGCAGGCTGCGGCGATCGCCTCGGCGCCCATGTTGTAGACCAGGACGAGACGCATCAGCACGTTCTTGGCCATCAGCCCGTAGAACGGCAACGCCGGCTCGGGTGCGGCCATCGAGGCATAGCTCACGATGGTGCCGCCGGGCTTGAGGACCTTGAGGTTGGTCGGCAGATTGGCGCCGAAATCGACCTCGACGATGCGATCGACCGCGTCCGGCCCGATCGCGCGGCGGATCTCCTCCGCGACGTCGGTGAGCTTGTAGTTGATCACGATGTCGGCGCCGGCATGTAGCGCCGCGGCCTGCTTGGCCTCGGAGCTGACCGTCGTGATGACGCGCGCGCCGCCCCATTTGGCGAGCTGGATGGCGTAGAATCCGACGGCGCCGGCGCCGCCCGACACCAGCACGGTGCGGCCCGTCACCATGCCGTCGGCGAACACGCAGCGATGCGCGGTCATCACCGGGATGCCGATGCACGCCCCCGCGGCGAAGTCGGTGTTGTTCGGCAGGCGCGTCGCCAACGCCGCCGGCACGGCGACGTGCTCCGCGGCGGTGCCGAACGGGCGCTGCCACTGCGCGCTGTGCAGCCACACCCGCTCGCCGAGCCGCGCGTTGGTCACGCCCGGGCCGAGCTGGTCGATGATGCCGGCGCCGTCGCTGTGCGGGATCACCCGCGGATCCGTGATGGTCTGGCCGCGAAAACCGGCGCGTCGCTTGACGTCCGACGGATTGACGCCCGAGGCATGCACGCGCACCCGGACCTCGCCGGGTCCGGCCTGCGGCGTCGGCAGCTCGCCGATGGTGAGCACCTCGCGCGCGGCGCCGTTGCGCTCGTACCAGCCTGCCCGCATCGCGGCTCCTCCCGGTTGCACCGCCGCCACGCTAGAGCGATTTCATGACCGCTGCAAACGACTGCGGTTCACGCGAGCCCGTGGCGGCCGGAGTCAGAGCGACAGCTTGTTGACGTAGTCGGCGAGATCGGCGGTCGCCCGATCGATCGTGCCATTGGCGGTCGCGATCGTCTGGGCGAGGGTCTCGAGGCGCGTCTCCTCGTTGGACAGCGTGTCGATCAGACGGTTGTACAGCGGCGTGCCCTTGGGCACCGCATTGAGATTGTCTCGGACGCGCGCTTGATCCTGCACCAGGGTCTCGCGCTCGGTCTGCACGCGCTGAAGCTGCGTGCGCTGCTCGGCAAGCGCTTGCCGACGGCGGGCCAGCTCCCCGAGCGCGTCGTGCAGCGGCGGCGGGAGCTCGCGCGCGGAAATCAGAACGCCCAGCCGCGCATCGTCGAGATCGAGCAGGCGCAGGCTCTCCTGCTGCGGTCGTTCGAGGGTCACGGTCACGCTCTTCTGCTCGCCGGGGCCGATCTCGATCGGCACGCGGTAGTCGCTGTCGGTCATGCGGACGCCCGAGGGATCGGGCTCCGTCAGGCTCCAGCCGCCGGCGCGCGGTTGCTCGATGATCAGGCGTCGCGCCTCGTGGGCGGGCGCCGCGATGCGGTAGACCGTCGTCTGCTGGATCTTGCGGGTGAGCCGCAGCACACCGGCGCCGAGCGCGGCGCTCACGATCGGATTGGCGTCGTTGCGCGTCCGATCGACCTTGAGCTTGTCGTCGACCGCATAGCTCAAGAGACGCTGCTCGCCGACCGGGAAGGTCGCCAGGCGGGCATCGCCGACATAGGTCGCGGCGCCGTCGGCGGCGCGTTCGTAGAGCGTCAGAACGCCCGGCGGCAGCCCGGTCGTGCCGTCGTTGGTCAGCTCGAAGGCGGCGAGCGGTTGCGCGTCGTACGGCTGCAGCACGGACAGGCGTGTCGCGTTCAGCTCGCGGTCGAGGATCGGCAGCTCGGCGCTGCGCCCCGCGCCGATCGATACTGGATGCGGCAGGGTGAACGTGACCTGGGTGCCACCTTCCGCCGCGTTGGCCGCGGCGACCGACGCGAGCGACGGCGGCGGCGCCGCGCCCGAAGCCGCGAAGTCCCCGCGGGGGCCGGGCGCCGGCGCCATCGCGGTTCCGGCCGGGGCGCTGGTCGCCTCGGCACGCTGCCGCATCATCTGCACCGCGACGCTGCCCTGATCCGGCTTGGGCAGCACCCGTCCGATCACCTCGACCGGCACCTCGGGGCGCGTCACGTAGTACGATTCGTAAAGCGCCTGCCGGAACGTCACCGGATTGCCGGACAGCAACGTGAGCTCGACGCCGTTCCAGTCCTGCGCCGTGGTGTTCTCGAGCACCGCCCATCCCTGGAGCCGCGCCTTGCCGGTCCCGGGATCCGCTGGGAAGGTCAGGCGATAGGTCGCCTTCCAGAGCGGCGCGCCGACGACGTAGCCGACGCGCACCGTCCGTTTCTCGGTGCCGTGCGTATGCAGCAGCAGCGTGCGCCGATCGCCGTCGTGATGGCGCGCGAGCCGGCTCAACGCCTCGTCGAGCTTCGCCTGCAGCGTCGGATCGACGAACGCGACCGAGTCGACGTCCTCGAGCACGAACTGCTGGAGCCCGGCGGCCGTGATCAGGGTGACGCGCGTGCGCGTGATGGTGTGGCCATCGCGCAAGATCGTCACCTCGTCGTCGGCTTTGAGGATGCGGCCGCTCATCGGCTTGGGATTGCCGACCTTGATCTCGGCGCCGCGCAACGCGTTGAACAGCGCCTTCGGGGCGTCGAGCGCGTTCGCGTCGAACGGCAGGTCGCGCAGGATCTGACCGACCGGCTCGCGGCTCTGCAGCTCGACGCCGACGACCGAGCCGCGATCGTCGTAGACCACCAGGCTCTTCATGATGTCGTCGATCTGGTCGAGCCGCGCGTCGAGCGCCAGCGTGTCGTCGCCGCTCACCGTCGCCTGGTATTCGAAGTAACCGACGCCGCCGCTCGACAGCGCCACGCGCTTGAGCTCCAGCGGCGCCGCACGGGCCGCCGGGGCGGCGGCGGCGATCAGGCCGGCGGCGAGCGCCGCCAATGGCAGCAGGCGATGGACCATGGCGGGCTCCCGAATGGGGTCAAGGGCGCGCGAGCCTGCCCGGCAAAGGTGGCGAGATCAGGGCGTCGCCTCCGGTCGCCGCTGCTAGTCGCCGGTGTCGGGCGCGAGGCCGGCCGCCTTGATGCCCGCGACCGCGCAGTCCTCGTCCTTTTCCGAGGTGTCGCCGCTGATGCCGACCGAGCCCAGGATCGCTCCGTCGGCGCCGCGGATCAGCACGCCGCCCGGCACCGGCACCATGCGGCCGCCCGACATGTCGGACAGCGCCCCGAAGAAGCCCGGCGCCGCCTTGGCGGCGCGGCGCGCCAGCTCGCGGCCGCCGAAGCCCATGCCGAGCACGCCCCAGGCCTTGCCGGTCGCGATGTGCTCGCGCAGGAGGCTCGAATTGTCCTCGCGCTTGGCCGCTTTCAGGTGACCGCCGGCGTCGAGGACGACCACGGTCAAGGGCGCCAACTTGAGCTCGCGGCCGCGCGCGAGCGCCGTATCGACGATCAGGGATGCCTGGGCGAGCGTGAGGAAGGTCATCGTGGGGCGCCTCCGGTAGTGTCCGCGTCAGAGTAGCAAACCGGCAGCGTGCGCGCGATGCGACGCTCAATCCCCCAGCACGTCGCGAATCTTGGTGGCGAGGCTCGCATAGGTGAACGGCTTGACGATCAGCTCGACGTCGGGATCGAGCGCGCCGTGACGCATGACCGCGTTGCGCGCGTATCCGGTGGTGAACAGCACCTTGAGCTCGGGCGCCTGGCGGCGGGCCGCCTCGGCGAGCTCCCGGCCGTTCATGCCGCCGGGCAGCGCGACGTCGGTGAACAGCAGTTGGATGTCGGACCCGCGGTCGATCAGGTAGAGCGCGCTCGGACCGTCCGGCGCCTCGATGACGTCGTATCCGAGTTCGCGCAGGAGCTCGACCGTGTGCTGGCGGACGTCCTCGTCGTCCTCGACCACCAGGATGGTCTCCTGGCGCGTGCCGACCGGCACGACGGCGATCTCGACGATCGCCTCGTCTGCCGTCGCCGGATCGGCGAAGCGCGGCAGATAGAGCTTGATCGACGTGCCCGCGCCCGGCTCGCTGTAGATCTTGATGTGTCCGCCCGACTGTTTGGCGAAGCCGTAGACTTGGCTCAGTCCGAGGCCGGTGCCGTGGCCGATCGCTTTGGTGGTGAAGAACGGCTCGAACGCCTTCTCCGCGACCTCGCGGGTCATGCCGGTGCCGGTGTCCGTGACCGAGATCACGACATACTGGCCGGCCGTCATGTCGCCCTGGGCGGCGGCGTAGGCGTCATCGACATAGACGTTGGCGGTCTCGATCGTCAGCTTGCCGCCGCTCGGCATGGCGTCGCGCGCGTTGACCGCGAGGTTGAGAATGGCGCTCTCGAGCTGATTGGGGTCGCAGCGGATGCGCCAGGCGCCGGCACCCACCACGGTCTCGACCGAGATCGCCTCGCCGAGCGTGCGGCGCAGCAGGTCCGACATGCCGACGACCAACCGGTTGGGTTCCACCGGCTTGGGGTCGAGCGTCTGTCGCCGCGAGAAGGCGAGCAGGCGGTGGGTGAGCGTGGCCGCGCGCTCGGTGCCGCGCAGCGCCGCATCGATCTGGCGGTGCAGCTTGGAATCGGCCGCCAGCCGACGCTGCAGGGTTTCGAGATTGCCGGTGATCACCGTCAGGAGATTGTTGAAGTCGTGCGCCACGCCGCCGGTGAGCTGGCCGACGGCCTCCATCTTCTGCGCCTGGCGCAGCGCCTCCTCGGCGCGGCGCTGCGCGCTGATGTCCCGCAGCATGCCGATCGCGCCGATGATCGAGCCGTCGACGCCGTGGAGCGGCGCGAAGCTGCCGTCGTAGATGCCGCTTCGGCCGGTCGTCTGGATCGTGAAGGCGCGTCCCTCGACCCAGGTCGCGCGCCCGGCGAGCGCGGCGTGCCACGCGGTCTCGATCGGGGTGTTGAGGATCTGCGGCAACACATCGGTCAGCGTTCGGCCGAGCACGGCGTTGCGCGGCAAGCCGGTCATCGCCACGGCGGCCGCATTCCACACGGTGTGGCGGAACGCGGTGTCGATCGCGACGATCGCCTCGGTGCTGCTCTCGATCAGACGCTCGGAGAACGCCTGCTCGCGCTCGAGCAGACTCTCGGCCTGCCGTCGCTCGTCGATCTCGGCGGTCAGCCGCTGGTTCGCCAAGGTGAGCTCGCGCGTGCGCTCGGCGATCCGCTGCTCGAGCGTGTCGGTCAGCTGGCGCAGCGCCGCCTCGGTGCGCTTTCGCTCGGTGATGTCCTGCACCACGGCAATGCATGATCGTGGCGCGCCGTCGGCGTCGCGCAGCAGCGTGATGCGGTTGTTGACCCACATCAGCGCGCCGTCGGGTCTGAGATAGCGCTTCTCGATCGTGAAGCCTTCGCCGGTGTCGATCATGCGCTGCCACAGCGCGAGATTCGCCGGCACATCGTCGGGATGGGTCAGGTCCTGCACGCGCAGACCCAGCACCTCCTCGCGCGACCGGCCGACGATGTCGCAATAGCGTTGATTGACCAGCTGGAGCTGTCCGGACAGCGCGGCCTGGCCGATGCCGATCGCCGCCTGATCGAAGATCGCGGCGAACTGCGCTTCGCGCGCACCGGCCGCGCGGCGCAGGCGGCCGATCCGCAGCTGGCCGGCGATGCGCGCGACCACGAGACGCGCGCCGAACGGTGCGACGAGATAGTCGTCGGCCCCGGCGCGGAACGCCTCGAGCACGGCGTCCTCGTCGGCGCGGTCGGCGAACAGGATCACGGGGATCGCCAGCAGCGCCGGGTCGGTGCGCGTGCGATGCACCAGGTCGAGCCCGTCGAACCCGGCGGTGACGCGCACCAGCAGCAGCTCGGCGGCTTCCGCGCGCAGCGCCGCCGGCGCGCTGGCGGGGTCGTCGGTGACGATGACCTCGTAAGCCTCGGCCAGCGCGGCGCGCAACGGGTCGGGCGCCGCCGCGGCGCCGTCGACCAGGATCAGGCAGGGGCGGTCGTCGGTCACGAGGGCACCCGGGCTCGCGCGGCGGTCGCGGTCCGATGCGCCAATACGCTCAAAAAGACCGCGTCAGGCCGCGCCGCTGGAGCATTGTCACAAGCCGATTCGTTCGACAAGCCGGGGCGGGCAGGGTACCGGAGGTTGAGCCCGTGGGACCTCAGAGCGCCGCGCTGGTCTCGGAGTCGACCGGATCGGGATCGCTGTCGAACGCACAATGCAGTCCGCGCGACGACACGCTGACGACCCGCGCCGCGCGCTGCGAGCCGATATGCGCGCTCGCGAGGTTGAGCTGCTCCCCCGCTTGCACAACGAACCGGTTGGGGTGCCGCAGGCAGGCGCCGCCACGCGAGATGTCCAGCGTTTCGCTGAACACGTAGGTGGCCGGGCCGAGGAGGATCGCCGCGCGCTCGGCCAGCGCGTAGCGGGGATGCCGGCGTTGGTCTTGGCCGGAAGGCATGGGGGAGTCTTCTCTTCTGTTTTTGGGCGCCCGCGTTCTGCGTGCTCTTGGTTCGATCATCTATCCGTTAACCGATCCGCGCAGTGACGGCCATCACCTGATACCGCCCGGCGATTTTGCGCTGTAATCGTTGGCCCGGGCGGCCGCGCGCCCCGGCGGCGGGGTTCGCCAATCGGCGCGAATCGAGACGCGCCGACCGTGGCGTCGCCGGGGAGTTGATGTGTCGGACCGCGACCGTTACAGCTGGAGCGTGAAATCATGGCACCCAGGCTCGCGCGATGATCGATGACGGCGTCGTCCCCCTGCGCGATGACAAGGCTTGGCCGCCCGCCGAGCCCGCGGCGCTCGGCTTCGATGCGGCCGCGCTGGGGCGCGCCGTCGCCTTTGCCGAGGTCCGCGAGACGCCGTGGCCGCGCGATCTGCGCGCGCACATCGAGGCGGGTTATTTCGAGCCGCCGCCGCACAACGCGATCCTCGGTCCGATCCGGCCGCGCGGCGCGCCCAACGGGCTCGTGCTGCGCCACGGCCGCCGCGTCGCGAGCTGGGGCGACACGCGCCAGGTCGATGCGACGTTCAGCGTCGCCAAGAGCTATCTCGGCATGCTCGCCGGGCTTGCGGTCGCCGACGGGCTGATCGCCGAACTGGACGAACCGGTCGGCCGCACCGTGCGTGATGGCGGGTTCGACGGCCCCCACAACGGCGCGGTCACGTGGCGCCATCTGCTGCAGCAGACCTCCGAATGGGAAGGCACGCTGTGGGACAAGTCGGACGTGATCGACCGCAATCGCGATCTCGCGGTCGAAGGGCAGGGCCGCCTGAAGGGCCAGGCGCGGCCATTGCAGGCGCCGGGCGCGTACTGGGAATACAACGACGTGCGCGTCAACCGCCTGAGCCTCGCGCTGCTGCGCCGGTTCGGCCGCACGCTGCCCGAATTGTTCCGCGACCGCATCATGGTGCCGATCGGCGCCTCGTCCGACTGGCAGTGGGTGGGCTACGACAATTCGTGGGTCGAGCTCGACGGCGCGCGCGTCCAATCGGTCCCGGGCGGCAGCCACTGGGGCGGCGGCGTGTTCATCCATGCCGAGGATCAGGCGCGGCTCGGACTCTTGGTGCTGCGCGGCGGCATGTGGGGCGATCGACGCGTGATCGAGCCGGACTGGATCGCCTGGTCGAGCGCGCCGTGCCGCCTCAATCCGCTCTACGGTTTCCTGTGGTGGCTCAATACCGGGCGCAAGGCCTACCCCCACGCCTCGGCGGAGAGCGTCTTCTTTCGCGGTGCCGGCGGCAACATCACCTGGATCGATCCGACGACCGGCATCGTCGCAGTGCTGCGCTGGATCGATCCGGCCGCGCTCGACGGCTTCATCGCCGCCGTGATGGCGGCCTTGCGCGCGTGACGGCATCGTCCGGACCGACGCTGGTGACCGGCGCGTCGGGTTTCGTCGGCTCCGCCGTGGCGCGCGCGCTGCTGGCGGCCGGGCACACCGTGCGCGTCCTGGTGCGGCCGACCAGCGATCTGCGCAATCTGCGCGACCTCGCCGTCGAAACCGCGGTCGGCCGGCTCGAGGACCGCGCCTCGCTCGCCGCGGCGCTCGCCGGCTGCGGCACCCTGTTCCACGTCGCCGCCGACTACCGGCTGTGGGTGCGCGATCCGGCGGCGATGCACCGCGCCAACGTCGACGGCACGCGCGATCTGATGGAGGCCGCGCTCTCGGCCGGTGTCGAGCGCGTGGTCTACACGTCGAGCGTCGCTACCTTGGGGCTGACCGCCGACGGCAGCCCGGCCGACGAGACCACGCCGGTCACCGCCGACGCCATGATCGGCCCTTACAAGCGCTCGAAGTTCGACGCCGAGGAGGTCGTGCGCACGCTGGTGCGCGCGCGCGGCCTGCCTGCCGTGATCGTCAACCCGTCGACGCCGGTCGGTCCGCGTGACGTCAAGCCGACACCGACCGGGCGCATCATCGTCGAGGCGGCGTCGGGCCGCATGCCCGGATACGTCGACACCGGCCTCAACCTGGTCCATGTCGACGACGTCGCGGCGGGCCATCTCGCAGCGTTCGCGCGCGGCCGCATCGGCGAGCGCTACATCCTGGGCGGCGAGAACCTGACCCTAGCCGAGATGCTCGCCGAGATCGCGCGGCTCGCCGGCCGCGCACCGCCGCGCCTCAAGGTTCCGCGGCTCGCGGTCTATCCGGTCGCCCTGGTCGAAGAGGCGCTGGCGCGGTTCACCGGGCGCGAGCCGTTCGCGACGTTCGACGGCCTGCGCATGGCGAAGAAGAAGATGTTCTTCAGCTCGGCCAAGGCCGAGCGCGAGCTCGGCTATCGCTTCCGGCCGGCGCGTCAGGGCCTTGCCGAGGCGCTCGCATGGTTCCGCGCCGAAGGGTACTGCCGGTGAGGCGCGGGTCATGACGCTCGCGATCGGCGCGCTCGCCGCGGCCATCTGGGCCTATCTGCTCGCCTGCCGCGGCGGCTTCTGGTGGCACGAGCCGAGGCTGCGCGGCGGCACGCCGGCGCGGTGGCCCGGCGTCGTCGCCGTGATCCCGGCGCGTGACGAGGCCGCCGGCATCGAGCGTTGCGTCGCCTCGCTGCTCGGGCAGGACTATCCGGGCGCGATCGGGCTCGTCGTGGTCGACGACCATTCGAGCGACGGCACCGCGGCGCTCGCGCGCAACGCCGCTGCCGCGCTGGGCGCGGCCGACCGGTTGCGCGTCGTCGCCGGCACGGACCTGCCCGCCGGCTGGACCGGCAAGCTGTGGGCGGTCGGGCAGGGGTTGGACGCGGCCGCGTCGTGGATGCCCGAGGCCGACTACGTGCTGCTGAGCGACGCCGACATCGCGCACGACGCAGGCAACCTCGCCGAGCTGGTCGGTCATGCCGAAGCCGAGCGCGCCGATCTCGTGTCCCTGATGGTGGCGCTGCATTGCGAGACCTGGGCCGAGCGCTGGCTGATCCCGGCGTTCGTCTTCTTCTTTGCGATGCTCTACCCGTTCGCCTGGGTGAACCGCGCCGATCGGCGCACCGCTGCGGCGGCCGGGGGCTGCATGCTGGTGCGCCGCAACGCGCTGGCGCGCATCGGCGGCATCGCGCGCATCGGCAGCGCCCTGATCGACGACTGCGCGCTCGCCGCCGCGGTCAAGCCGGGCGGTCCGATCTGGCTGGGCTACGGCCGCCGGACGCGGAGCTTGCGCGTCTATCCAAAGGTCGGCGACATTTGGGCCATGGTGGCGCGGACCGCCTACGTCCAGCTCGACCACTCGCCGCTGCTCCTGGGTCTCACCGTGATCGGCATGGCCGTCACCTATCTGGCGCCGCCCCTGCTCGTGCTTGCCGGCGGCGTGCCGGCGTTGCTCGGCGCGCTCGCCTGGGCCGCGATGGCGCTCGCCTACGCCCCCAGCCTTCGGCGATACGGGCGCTCGCTCGTCTGGGCGCCGCTGCTGCCGCTGGTCGCGCTGTTCTATGTGGCGGCGACGATCGGGTCCGCTTGGCGCCACTATCGCGGGCGCGGCGGTGCCTGGAAGGGCCGCGTCTACGCCGGGGGCGGCGCGTGAGCGCGAGCATCGAGACGGCGTCGGGCAAGGGAAGGCACGGCGAGAATTTTCCGGTCGGCTCGTGGTTGATCCGGCGCGACCTGCGTGCCCACGTGCACGCCTTCTACCGTTTCGCGCGCGTCGCCGACGACATCGCCGACAATCCCGCGCTCGCGCCCGGCGACAAGGTCGCGCGGCTCGCGCGCATGGCCGCTGTGCTCGAGGGTGCGATGCCGGGCGACGATGCGCCGGCGGCGGTTGCCATGCGCACCAGCCTCGCCGCGACCGGGCTCGCGCCGACGCACTGCCTCGACCTGCTGCGCGCCTTCAGCCAGGACGCCGCCAAGCTGCGCTACGTCGACTGGGACGATCTGCTCGATTACTGCCGCTATTCCGCGATGCCGGTCGGCCGTCAGGTGCTCGATTTGCATGGCGAGTCGCGGGCGACCTGGCCGCCCAACGACGCGCTGTGCGCCGCGCTGCAGGTGCTCAACCATCTGCAGGACTGCGTTGCCGATTACCACGACCTCGATCGCGTGTACCTGCCCGAGCGCATCCTTGCCGCGCACGGCGCGTCGATCGCCGATCTCGATCGGCCGCGCGCCACGCCGGGGCTGCGCAAGACCATCGACGAGCTGCTCGATCGCACCGACGCGTTGATTGCGCTGGCGGACGGCCTGCCGGCGGCCGTGGTCGATTGGCGGCTGCGCGCCGAGACGGCGACCATCGTCGCGCTGGCGCGGCGCTTGAGCGGCCGCCTGCGGCGCGGCGATCCGGTCGCCGGCCGCGTCAAGCTGCAGGGCGTCGACTTCGGTGCCAGCCTGTGCGTCGGATTGTGGCGCAGCGCGATGTCGCCGCCGCGCGCGGTGCCGGCGCATGACTGACGTCGCCGCACGTCCGAGCGTCGGCGCCGAGACGCCCGACCTCGCGGCCGCGATCGAGGCCCGCGTGCGTGCGGCCGGCACGTCGTTCTATTGGGGCATGCGCCTGCTGCCGGCGCCCCGGCGCGCCGCGATGTATGCGATCTACGCGTTCTGTCGCGAGGTCGACGACATCGCCGACGACGCCCCGGCGGCCGAGAAAGCGCCCGGGCTCGCCGGCTGGCGGCGCGAGATCGCGGCGCTCTACGCCGGCCATCCGAGCCACCCGATCGCGCGCGCGCTGCTCGCGCCGGTCGCCGCCTACAAACTCGACCAACGCGACTTCCTGGCCATCATCGACGGCATGGAGATGGACGCGACGCGCGACATCCGCGCGCCGTCGCTCGCCGAGCTCGATCTCTATTGCGCGCGGGTGGCGGGCGCAGTCGGCCGGCTGTCGGTGCGCGCCTTCGGCGACGACACGGCGCGCGCGCTCGACGTCGCCGAAGCGCTCGGGCGCGCGTTGCAGCTGACCAACATCCTGCGCGACCTCGCCGAGGACGCCGCGCGCGGGCGCCTCTATCTGCCGCGCGAACTGCTCGACGCGCACGGCATCGCGAGCTCCGATCCGCACACGGTGCTGGCGCATCCCGCGCTGCCCAAGGTGTGCGCCGAGGTCGCCCGGATGGCGCGTGCGCGCTTCGCCGAGGCCGAGCGCGCGATGGCCGACTGTTCGCGGCGCGCCATGCGGCCGGCGGCGCTCATGAAAGCGATGTATCGCGCCATCCTCGACCGCCTCGAGCGCCGCGGCTGGACCGCGCTCGACCGGCCGGTCAAGACGCCCAAGGCGTTGAAGCTCTGGCTCGTGGTGCGCCACGGCCTGATCTGATGGCGGCCGACACCGTCCACGTGATCGGGGCCGGGCTCGCCGGGCTCGCCGCCGCGGTCAAGCTTGCCGACGCCGGATGGCGCGTGAGCCTCCATGAGGCCGGCGATCACGCGGGCGGCCGTTGCCGCTCCTATTTTGACAGCGCGCTCGGCTGCCGGCTCGACAACGGCAATCACCTGCTGCTCGCCGGCAATCGTCGCACGATGGCGTATCTCGACCTGATCGGCGCGCGCGCAACGCTGGTCGGCCCGCGCGACGCGCGCTTCCCGTTCGTCGATCTGGCGAGTGGACGGCGATGGGTGATGCGGCCGAACCGCGGCCGCCTGCCCTGGTGGACGCTCGATGCGCGCCGCCGCGTCCCCGACACGCATGCCCGCGACTACCTGGAGGCGATCCGTCTGTGGCGGGCACGTGACGCCGACGCGGTCGCCGCGCGGGTCGATCGCACGAACGTGCTCTACCAGCGCCTGTGGGCGCCGCTCGCGATCGCGGCGCTCAACGCGTCGCCCGAAGAGGGTTCCGCGCGCTTGCTGTGGCAGGTCGTGCGGATGAGCTTCGGGGCCGGCGGCGCGGCGTGTCGCCCCCTGGTGCCCGAGATCGGACTGTCGGAGACATTCGTGGACCCGGCGCTGGGAACGCTGGCGCGGCGCGGCGCGGCGGTCCGGTTCGGACAGCGCCTGCGCGAGCTCGTGTTCGATGGGGCGGCGGTCAGCGCGCTGCGCATCGGCGGCGAGACGATCGAACTCGGGCCCGGCGACGTCGTGGTGCTCGCGGTACCGGCGCCGATCGCCGGCGGCCTGGTGCCCGGGCTGGTCGCGCCGACCGAGTTCCGCGCCATCGTCAACGGGCACTACCGGATCGCCGCAGCGCGCGACCCGGCCCTCGGCGGTGCGGATTTCGTAGGCTTGATCGGCGGGCTCGCGGAATGGGTGTTCATCAAGCGCGACGTCGTCTCGGTGACGATCAGCGCCGCCGATCGGCTGGTCGATCGGCCGGCCGAGGCGCTTGCCGTCGAGATCTGGCAGGACGTCACACGGGCGCTGGCGTTGTCCGGCGCCGCCCTGCCGCCGTGGCGCATCGTCAAGGAGCGGCGCGCGACGTTTGCCGCGGTGCCGGCGCAGGTCGCGCGCCGACCGCCGGCGCCAACGTCGTGGCGGAACCTGTTCCTGGCCGGCGATTGGACCCAGACGGGGCTGCCCGCGACCATCGAAGGCGCCATCGATTCGGGGCTGCGCGCTGCCGCGCTGGTGGAAGCGCGGGGCACCGGCTAACCCACGAGTTTCCCTTGAGATCACGGCAGGTTTGCACCATAAGGACCCGGCTTCGACGGAGATTTTCCATCACGAGGACGTGGAATTGACGGCGACGCTTGGCTCGGGCGCTCGGCCGACCGACGTGCAGGACTTCATGCGTCGGCTCGACGCCGTGGTCGACCGCGGCGCGCGCGCGCTGCTCGGGCTGCAGCGCGCCGACGGCCATTGGGTGTTCGAGCTCGAGGCCGACGTCACGATCCCGGCCGAGTACGTGCTGCTGCAGCACTATCTGGGCGAGCCCGACGCGGCGCTCGAGCCGCGCATCGCCGCCTATCTGCGCGCGCGCCAGGGCGAGCATGGCGGCTGGCCGCTGTTCCATCGCGGCGCTTTCAACATCAGCGCCAGCGTCAAGGCCTACCTGGCACTGAAGGCGATCGGCGATCCGCCGGACGCGCCGCACATGGCGCGCGCGCGCGACGCCATCCGGGCGCACGGCGGCGCGGCGCGCTGCAACGTGTTCACCCGCATCCTGCTCGCGCTGTTCGGCTTCGTGCCCTGGCGCGCCGTGCCCGTGATGCCGGCCGAGATCATGAATCTGCCGAAGTGGTTCCCGTTCCACCTCGACAAGATATCGTACTGGTCGCGCACCGTGCTGGTCCCGCTCCTGGTCCTGATGGCGCTCAAGCCGCGCGCGCGCAATCCGCGCGGCGTCGCCATCGACGAGCTGTTCATCGTGCCGCCCGCGCGCGTGCGCTCATGGTATTCCGGCGACCACACGGCATGGAGTTACGTGTTCCGCGGCCTCGACGCGGTGTTGCGCGTCGTCGAGCCGCATTTCCCGCGCCGGGGTCGCGCCCGCGCCATCGAGCGCGCGGTCGCCTTCGTCACCGAACGCCTCAACGGCGAGGACGGGCTCGGCGCGATCTATCCGGCTATGGCGAACACCGTGATGATGTTCGACTGCCTGGGCTACCCCGAGGACCATCCCGACCTGCTGATGGCCAAGCGTGCGATCAGGAAGCTCCTCGTGCTCGATCCCGACCGCACCTACTGCCAACCCTGTCTATCGCCGGTGTGGGACACGGCGCTGGTCTGTCACGCCCTGATGGACGTCGGCTTCGAGGGCGTCGAACCGGCGCGGCGTGGCGCGGCGTGGCTCGCGCGCTGCCAGGTACGCGACGTGGTCGGCGACTGGGCGGTACGCCGGCCGAACGTGCGTCCGGGCGGCTGGGCGTTCCAATATGCCAATCCGCATTACCCCGACGTCGACGACACCGCGGTGGTCGTGATGGCGCTCGACCGCATCGATCCGGTGGCGCACCGCGAAGCGATCCAGCGCGCCGCCGAATGGGTGCTCGGGCTGCAGAGCAAGAACGGCGGCTGGGGCTCGTTCGACGCCGACAACACCTATTATTATCTCAACCACATTCCGTTCGCCGACCACGGCGCGCTGCTCGACCCGCCGACCGCCGACGTGACCGCGCGCTGCCTCGGCATGCTGGCGCAGCTCGGCTTCGACAAGGACCACCCGGCGATCGTCGCCGGGCTCGAGTTCCTGCGCCGCGAGCAGGAGCCCGAGGGCTGCTGGTATGGCCGCTGGGGCACCAACTACGTCTACGGCACCTGGTCCGTGCTGTGCGCCTACAATGCCTGCGGGGTCGATATGCAGGGCCCCGACGTGCGCCGCGCGGTGGAGTGGCTGAGGTCGAAGCAGCGGGCGGACGGCGGCTGGGGCGAGGACGGCGGGTCGTACGAGCCGGGTGCGCCGCGTGGCGAGGGCGAGACCAGCACGGCGTCGCAGACGGCGTGGGCGTTGCTCGGCCTGATGGCGGCCGGCGAGGTCGACTCCGACACGGTGGCGCAGGGCGTTCGCTATCTCGCCGCCAGCCAGCGTGCCGACGGCCAATGGGACGAGGAGCACTACACGGCGGTCGGTTTCCCGCGCGTGTTCTACCTGCGCTATCACGGCTATCGATCGTTCTTTCCCGTGTGGTCGCTGGCGCGCTTCCGGTCGCTGAAGCAGCGCAATGCGACCACGGTGCTGCAAGGCATCTGAATCGCGTGAGCGCGCGCACGTTCGGCATCGTCACCGGACTGCGCGCCGAGGCGGCGATCGCGCGGCGCTGCGCGCACCTGGTCGCGTCGACCGGCGGCCGGCCCGCCGACGCCGAGCTCAAGGCCGGCGAGCTGATCGAGCGCGGCGCCGTGGCGCTCGTGAGCTTCGGCGTCGCCGGCGGCCTCGCGCCCCAGCTCGCGCCGGGCGCCGTGGTCGTGGCGACCGGCGTGATCGTGCGCAACGCGACGATCGCGACCGACGCCGCATGGTGCGCGCGCCTGGTCGAGGCGTTGCCGCGTGCGGTCGCCGGTCCGGTGCTGGGCGGCGACCGCGTGATCGCGCGCGCGCAGCAGAAGGCCGAGCTGTTCCGGCGCACCGGCGCGCTCGCGGTCGATCTCGAGAGCGGCGGCGTGGCGCGTGTTGCGGCGAGCGGTGGGATCCCCTTCGCGGTGGTGCGCGCGATCGCCGACTCGGCCGCGTCCGACTTGCCGCCGGCGGCGCTGGTCGGGCTCGACCGGCACGGCCGCATCGACGTCGGCGCCGTGCTCGGATCGCTGTGGCGCGAGCCCGGTCAGCTCGGCCAGCTCGTCGCGACCGCCTGCGACACGAGGGCAGCGTTCAGCGCGCTGCGGCGCGGCGTCCGTCAGCTCGGCGCCGACCTGCGGGCCGGTTAGCCGGCCGGCTGCAGTTCCGGCGGCATCCGGAAACGCACGTTCTCGTCGATGCCGGGCAGCACCGAGAGCTCGACCTGCGCGAGCTGGCGCAAGCGGTCGACGACTTCCTCGACCAGCTGCTCGGGCGCCGATGCGCCGGCGGTCACGCCGACTGCGCTCACACCCTGGACCCAGCGCGGGTCGAGGGCGCGCGCGTCGTCGATCAGGTAGCTCGGCTTGCCGAGCTCCGCGCCGATCTCGCGCAGCCGGTTCGAGTTCGAGCTGTTGTGCGCCCCCACCACCAGGATCACGTCGACGACCTCGGCGAGCTCGCGCACCGCGTGCTGGCGGTTCTGCGTCGCATAGCAGATGTCGCGCGTGTCGGGGCCGACGATGGTCGGAAAGCGCGCCTTGAGCGCGTCGATCACGGCGCGCGTGTCGTCGATGCTGAGCGTCGTCTGGGTCACGTAGGCGAGCATCTCGGGGTTCCCGACGGTCAGCGTCGCGACGTCGTCGACCTTCGAGATCAGGTGCACGCGGCCGGGGATCTGGCCCATCGTGCCCTCGACCTCGGGGTGACCGGCGTGGCCGATCAGCACGACCTCGCGACCCTGGCGCGCGTAGCGCTGGCCTTCGCTGTGAACCTTCGAGACCAACGGGCAGGTCGCGTCGATCACGGGCAGGCCGCGCTCGGACGCGGCGTCCTTGACCGCGCGCGCGACGCCGTGGGCGCTGAACACGGTCACCGCCCCCGGCGGCACGTCCTCGACCTCCTCGACGAACTTCACGCCCTTGGCGCGCAGCCGGTCGACCACGTGGCGGTTGTGCACGATCTCGTGGCGCACATAGATCGGCGGCCCGTACTTCTCGAGCGCTCGTTCGACGATCTCGATCGCGCGCTCGACACCGGCACAGAAGCCTCTGGGCTGCGCCAGAATGACTCGCATGGATTCAGTCTCCCCTGGACGGCGCCCCGAAGTATAGCCGGGCCCGGCGCTCAATTAACCATCTCCCCTAGACAGTTCAAGGTCTTAACACCAAATGTCGCATAGTCCGCGGGCCGTTCGGCGGCTCTTCCAGGGGACGGCGGCCGGACGCGGCTCGATCCGGCTCGCCGGCCGGTGGTCGAATGACGGCTTGCTCTTTGCGGGTGTCGCGGGCATAGCTTGCCGCATGCGTGGGTAACACAGGCGCGCCGTACAACAGCCTGGTCTTCGGGGATAAGGGTCTGATGGACAAACCAAATCACACCTCGGTGTTGGACCGGGCAGCGACCCCGGAGGATCTCCGGCGGCTCGATGTCGAGGAGCTCCGGCAGCTCGCCGACGAGTTGCGCGCCGAGCTGATCGACGCGGTGTCGAAGACCGGTGGCCATCTGGGCGCCGGCCTTGGCGTGGTCGAGCTCACGGTGGCGCTGCACTACGTGTTCAACACCCCG
The DNA here is from genome assembly GCA_035507915.1 of Candidatus Sulfotelmatobacter sp. Lineage (GTDB taxonomy): Bacteria > Pseudomonadota > Alphaproteobacteria > Elsterales > Elsteraceae > JACQAI01. The sequence goes on along the minus strand of DATJNS010000268.1, from coordinate 201 downwards.
GCCGACCGGCTGATCTGGGACGTCGGCCATCAGGCCTATCCGCACAAGATCCTGACCGGACGGCGCGACCGCATCCGCACCCTGCGCCAGGGCGGCGGCTTGTCCGGCTTCACCAAGCGGTCGGAGAGCCAGTACGACCCGTTCGGCGCGGCCCACAGCTCGACCTCGATCTCGGCCGGCCTCGGCATGGCGGTCGCCCGG
>DATJNS010000267.1:0-3031 GCA_035507915.1 Candidatus Sulfotelmatobacter sp. | reverse complement strand
GCCGTGTTCGTCAGGTCGGGCACGTGCTCGCGGTCGAGGCTGCCGGCGGCGACCGCGAGCGCGCGATAGACCGAATAGGAGCCCGAGTGGGTGCCGATGGCGTTGCGCGCCGCCGGCTTGGTCAGGGTCGCGATCACGGGCCCGCGCTCGGCGGGGGTCGCGGCACCCCAATGGATCGGCAGCCGCTGGCCCGGTCCCGGGTGCGACGCCAAAACGATGTGACGGGCTTCTGGAGGAGCGGTTTTCTTCGTCATATCAGCAACTTGGAAACGGTCCCGCGGCGGCTGACAGCCGCGATGGCGTCCACCTCGTGGGGATAGATCAATATATAGCGCGCGTTTTATGACCGGTTAAGGCCGGTCCGCCGATCCCCGGTCTTTCCCCATGACGGGCTCAGCGCAGGCCGTCCTTGCCCTCGACCTCGTGCTTCTGCAGGCCGCCGATGCGCGGCAACGGCCGGCCCGAGTCGGTGACCACGACCGCGACCACGATCTCGTCGGCGCGCGGCGCGTCGGGCACGCCGACCTCGATGGCGTCGAAGTGGCTGCGCACGAACGCGGCGTCCTTGTGGCCGAGCGGCACGTCGATGCGCGCGCCCATGCCGCCGCGCTTCTTGGCCGACGGGATCAGCGCCGCGCCCTTCTCGACCGCGGCGCGCAGCGGCTTGCCCAGGGTCGGGTGCAGGATCGCGGCGGCGTGCTCGAGCTCGCCGTCGGCGCCGACGATGGCCGCCTTGCCGTAGCTCTCGATCGCGCCCGGCTTTACGCCGAGCGCGGCGACCGCGCGCTCGCCGAGCAGCCCGCCGAGCTCCTCGCCGATCGCGATCAGCGGCGCCAGGTCGGCGACGTGCCGGCCGGCGAACGGGTTCTCGATCACCGCGAGCGCGCACGCCTTGCGCGTCGGCGGCGCGATCGTCTGGTCCATCTCCCGATGGGTCTCCTCGACCGAGACGATCAGCTTGCGGATCTTCGCGCTCATGGCATGCCTCCGTGTAGGACGCTCATCACTCTCCAACTCGTCATGCTCGGGCTCGTCCCAGTTGGAGATGGCGGCGCAGATTATCAGACATGCGTCGCTCCGAAGACGTGGATGCCCGGCACAAGGCCGGGCATGACGGCTGTAGAAGCGTCGACCATGGGCGCGAGCGTGGGAAGCGTGTGCGGTACCACCACCGTCGTGACGCCCTTGAGCACCAGCACCGCGCCGTGGATCAGGCCGGCGACGATCAGGCGCTCGGCTTCGCGGCCGCCGCGCGCCAGCGCGGTCTCGATCGCGGCTGCGGGCAGCGCGCCGACCGCGACGGTGACGCGGCGGTCGCCGAGATCGCTGTCGTCGCGCAAGCTCGACGCCGGCGCGCGCTGGATCGCCGGATGGTCGACGTCGACCGCGTTGGCCACCATGGTCGCGGCGGCGTCGGCCTCGGCCGCAGTGCGCGCCAGGACCGTGACGGCGTCGGCGATGCCGAGGCTGAAGCTGCGCCCGCCGGCGCCCGAGGTCGCGAGGCCGCGCGTCGTCATCGCGTGGTCGAGCGCGATCGTGCCGTGCAGCGCCGGCTGCGCGACGTCGGCGACCACGCCCGCGGTCAGGCGCTCGCCCGGCGCCAGGTGGAACGCGATGTCGCCGCCGTTGTTGACGTAGGCGCGATCGAGATCGTCGGCCTCGACCAGCGTCGCGAGCACGGCGTCCGCCACCGCGCCGGCGACCGCCGCCATCGGCGTGATGAAGTCTCGGCGATACGGCCAGCACGCCGCGACCATGCGGCGCGCGACGGGGCCGCGCACGCGACCCGTCTCGTCATCCCCGCGCAAGCGGGAGTGTGGCAGCGGCGTACGCAAGATCCTCAACTCGGACACCAGCGCCGGCAGGATCGCGGGGAACCGCGCGGCGGCGCGCTCGTAGGCGGCGGCGACGGCGCGCGCGGCACCCCACGCCTCGACGATCAGGTCGATCGGGCCGTGCTGCAGGTGCAGCCGGCGTCCGTCGGGCAACCGACGCGCGGTCGCCGTCATGGCGTCCCCCCGGGCGGCACCCACGGCCACGGATTGCCGGCGGCGCTCTCCAGCCGCACGCGCTCGCCGTCGGCCATCTCGCGCGCGACGTCGGCGAGCCGGCGCACCCGGTCCATGTGGCCGCCAAGCTCGCGATAGTCGGCGAGCCGGAGCGTGAACTCGAGCGGCGCGACCAGCGCCGGCGTCGGCACGTAGCCGAAGGCGTTCTCCGGCATCAGGGTCACGTCGACCATGTACGTGATGCCGCCGCCCGGCCACACATAGACGGGCGCGCCGCCGCTCGTGACGCGCGTCAGCGCGTCCCGCACCGATCTCGTCAGGCGCACCGGGTTCTCGGTCACGCCGGCGCGCAGGCTGCCGCCGGCGCCGGCCATGAAGAGCACCGAGGTCAGCGCGGGCTCGCAGTTCTCGCCGATGCGCTCGACCACCGCGACGAGCGGCGCCGGCATCGCGGCGCGCACCGGCTTGAGCGCGTCGTCGAGCACGTAGAAGGCGGCGTCCTCGCCGGTGGTCGACACCATCAGGAGGCGCAGGCCGGGCCTCGCGACCTTGGGATCGATGCGCTCGACGATGACGAGCGGATCGGTGACGTCGGTGCCGCCCCAGCCGCTGCCCGGCTCGGCGGACTGGAAGTAGCGGCCGGGCGTCGAGCGGCGGCCGCGCACGCGGATGCCGGCGGGCGGCATGTCGAGGAAGCGCCCGGCCTGGTGCTCGGTCAGCACGCCGGTGATGTGGTCGTCGACCACGATGACCTCGTCGACGTGCCCCAGCCACTGCTTGGCGAACATGCCGATGGTCGCCGAGCCGCAGCCGACCCGCATGCGCTGCTCGCGCACGCCGTCGATCAGCGGCGGCTGGCCGGCTTGCACCGTGAGGCGCGCGCCGCCGTCGATCGCGAGCTCGACCGGCTGCTTGTTGCACAGCGCCAGCATGGCCGCGCACGTGACCGTGCCTTCCTTCTTGGAGCCGCCGGTCAGATGCCGCACGCCGCCGAGCGACAGCATCTGCGAGCCGTACTCGGC